>DAIUEP010000197.1:0-9442 GCA_036845065.1 Xanthobacteraceae bacterium
TCCTGCATGCCGCCGAGCGCCAGCGCCCACACCATCCGCAGGTTCTTGACGTTGTCGCGGTTGATCTGGGTGAGCTTCGAGTAGCGCTGGGAGCTGTAGTCGCCGTTCATCATGAGCCAGTTCTGCGGCTCGTTCTGGGCGTTGAGCAGGCGCTCCTTGTTGACCGTCATCTTGTATTGCGCGGCAATCGGCGACGCGGCGAGCGCGGCGATCGAAACGCCGGCCAGGATTGCGCAGGAAAACCGGACCAGAGTTCGGGTGCGTTGGGACATATAGCGATGTGACATGTAGCGATATGACATGAGATGGTCTCCCTGAGGGGCGCCTCTTGTCCGGGCGCTCCATGGCACTGACAGCGAAGAGGCAACTCTATCTGCGAACGTTTGGGCCGACAATGGGAGGTTGCACCGCACCAGGACGGTCATGGTTACCGCGCGGTGTTGATGGTCTTGACGAGCTCGATCACGGTGGGCGGTGTCCCGTAGAGGCGATCGACCAGCGCCTGCAGCTCGCTTCCGCTGACCGGGTCGATGTCGAGGCTCTGCTTGGCGGCCTCCGCCAAGAGCTCGGGATCGCGCATCATGGCATCGAAGGCGCGGCGCAACTCGCTCACCCGCTCGGGCGGCAGGCCCGGTGGGGCTGCGAGCGGCCAGGCGAGCACGGAGTCGGCCGCGAGAAAGTCGATGGCCTGGCGCCCCGCCGCGGTCTTGGGCAGGTCGCTCGCGACCGGGACGTTGGCCAGGTCGGGTTTGGCCAGCGTGAATTGCGCGAGCGGCCGGATCATGCCGCCGCGCAGCCACTGCGGCGCGCGCGTCATGATGGCGCCGAGCGCCCAGCCGCAGAAACCCTCGACTTCGCCGCGTTCCATCGCGAGCGTAATCTCGTTGCCGCCGGGATATCCGGTTACCACCTTGAAGCGGGTGCCGATCAGCTCGTTGAGCGCCTTCGGATAGCTGAGCGTGCGCGATCCCGGGCCGGTCGAGCCCACGACGGTCTCGCGGGTCATCACATCCTCGATCGTCTTCACCGGCGCCGTGTGCCAGACCACGCAGAGGAAGTTGTCGCGCGAGCGCCCGCCAATCCAGTTGAAGCGCCGCGCGTCGTAGGTGGCCTGCGGATTGCCCAGGAGCGGCTCAAGCACGGTGCCGCCGCCGAGGACCGCAAGCGTGGTGCCGTCCTTGGGCGCGGCATTGTAGGTATGCAGCGCCGCGACCAGGCTGCCCGAGCCCGGCATGTTGCGCACCACCACGGTGGGATGGCCGGCGAGATGCTTGCCCAGGTAGCGCGCCCACAGCCGCGCGGTCACGTCATAGGCGCCACCGCTGGTGAAGCCGACCACGAGCGTGATCTGCTTGCCCTGGTAGAAGTCCTGCGCGAGCGACGGCGTCGCGAGCAGCAGCGTCGCGGTCACCAGTGCAAGGCGTCGGCACATCGACATGGCGCTCATCCCAATCTGCGTTGAGGGTCAGTGCTGCGGCGGCATTGGCCGCGCCGCCATGCTGACTCCAAGGGGCATGTCGGCGATGAGACGGCCGAAGCCCTTGACCGGCTGATGCAGGCCAAGATGGCGCTGGATGTCCCAGCATTGCGCCGGAACGGCGTGGACGACCGGAATGCCAAGCTCGCCTTCGAGGCGCTCGATGATGTCGAGCGTGTGCCAGGCCGGACCGAGCATGTAGAGCGCCTGCGCGGTGCTGTTCCTGGCGAATGCCGCCTTGATGAAGTCGAACACCTGGGCGCTCGGCAGCTCGGGAACCTTGTCGAAGGCCACATCCATGCCGGCCATCTCCAGGCACTCGAAGCCGGCGTCGACGAAGTATTTGGCGTATATGCGGTTGATGTCGCCGCGGAAGTAGGTCGCGCCCAGGAAGCGCTTGACGTTCAGCGCCCGCAGCGCGTCGACGTGGCTGGTGCTGGAGGTGAAGATGCGGGTCTTATAGGTCGCTTCCCACTTGCGGATCAGCTCCTGCTCGTTTCCATAGCCGAGCACCATGAACGGCGGCGCGCCGGACGGGTTGATCACGTCGACGCCCATCCGGGCGAGCTCGGCGACTTTCGCCTCATAGGCCGGAATGGCGGACTGGAACTCGTCCAGCGCGCCACGGCGCACGTCGAGGCAGAGCGGAATGAGACGGACGCCGTCCGGCAGCATCTGCACGAGCTCCTGGTAGCCGCCCATGCGTTGCGTCGGCCGCACGATGCCGACCGTTCCGCGTGAACCATTGGATGCCATGCAACAACTCCGATCATTTCACGCCCGCGCGGGCGAGCAATTCGCGCAGGCGATCGACCGTCGCCTGCGGCGTGTCCTGCATCTGGCGGATTTGCGCCGTGATCTCGCGGCTGCCGAGCCAGTTGGTGTCAAGGCGAATGCGCTTTGCCTCCTCGAGATAGGCCGGATCCTTCATGGTGGCCTCGAAGGCCGCCTGCAAGGCAGCGACGCGCTCGGCCGGCACCTCGGGCGGCAGCACGACCGGCCGCGCCATGTGGAACTTCAGCGCATAGAAGCGCAGCAGCGCGCGGTCACCGTCGTTCGCCGCGAGCTCGATGATGGTCGGAACGTCGTTGAGCGCGGGCAGGCGCTCGGTGCCGAATTGCAACAGGATGCGGACCTTGCCGTCGCGCAGCCAGTCTGCCTTGTTGACGGTGAGATTGGAGTAGCCGGTGTTGTTGCCTTGAACCTCGCCGCGCTCGGCCGCGATGTTGATCTCGTTCTGGCCCTGATAGCCGCTGACCACCTGCATGCGGGTGCCGATCAGCGCGTTGGCCAGGAGCGGCAGGATCGAGTTGTCGGCCGACGGCGTGGTCGAGCCCATCAGGATGGTCTGGCGCTTGAGGTCCTCGACTGTCTTCGCTGGCGCGGTGTGCCAGAGCCACGTCACCTGCGGCTCCTGCAGCGGCGTCCCGATCCAGCTCATCTTGCCGACGTCGAACTTGATGTTGCTGCCGTCGGGCGAGATCAGCTTGAGCCGCGGCTCGCTCGGGACGTTGCCGGTCGGCATGCCCATGGCGGTGCCGTCGCGCCGCGCGACGTTATAGAGGTGGTTGGTCATGATCAGGCCGGTCGCGCCCGGCATGTTGCGCACCACGATCGCCGGATTGCCGGGGATGTGGCGCGGCATGTGATTGGCGATGAGGCGGCCGGCCACGTCGTAGCCGCCGGCCGCCGCAGCGCCGATCAGGAACTCGATGGTCCTGCCGCGGTAGAAGTCGGCGACCGGCTGGGCGTGGGCAGCATTCACGCCAGTCAAGGCAACGCCAAGAAAAATGAGACAGCACCACTTTCTGTCGTCCCCGCGAAAGCGGGGACCCATGGTCCAGAGACCAGTGATTATGGGTCCCCGCTTTCGCGGGGACGACGGCGGAGTTTGTCTCGCGGTCCGTCTCCAATCCATCGTCTACTCCGAAAGCGATCCCAACAGGCGGCCGTGGCCGCGGATCGTATCCCTGATGCCGAGCGCCTTGAATGCGACGAAGGAGCTTGCGTGCGTATAGGCGATCGCGGGCACGCCGTGCTCGCGTTCAAGCGCATCGACGACTTGTGCCGCCTGCCATTGCGGGCAGGGCAGATAGAGCGCGTCGCAGGCGTCGGCGCGTTCGAGTACCCCGGTGGCGAACTCCTGGATTGCGTCAGGGGTAACGCTCTGCAGCGACTTGAACGGCACGTCCATGCCTTCGGCGCGCACGATCTCGAAGCCGAAGTCGGCAAGGTAACCCGCCATCGCGCTGTTGTGGCGCTCCGGATAGGGCGAGGCGATGACGACGCGCCGCGCGCCGACGTGGCGCAGCGCTTCCATGGCGGCGCGCACGCCGGTCGAGGCGGGGACTTTCGCGGCTGACTCGATATCCCGCACGATGATCTCTTCGTAGCCTTTGCCGCGCGCCACGACGAGCGGCCCGCCGCCATGCAAAATGAAGTCGACGCCGCGCGAGCCGAGATAGGCCGCGGCAGTCGTCACCTGCGCGAGCGCCTGATCGAAGTAGGTCTGGCTCCAATCGTCGATATTGCAGGTGACGCCGACCAGCCCGATGCCGTCCGGTGCAAAGCGATAGAACTCATACGGAACGACTTCCATGACGGTCGGGCCGATATAGCCGATGCGCTTGCGCCACCCGAACATGTTAGCGCCTGTTCTGTGGGCACAGAGTCCCCACGTTGTCATGGCCGGGCTTGTCCCGGCCATCCACGTCTTGCTTCTCTGCAATAAAGTCGTGGATGCCCGGCACAAGGCCGGGCATGACGATGGAGACGTTGAGGCGCATTGAACGACACATATGCTACCCACCCCCGCGCTCGCCGCGCCTGACCTCGCGCACGCTGAGGAGCGTCGCGCAGGAGGGGCACGACATCTCCTCGAGAACGAAATTGGGGCCGTCCCCGCCGTAGCGCAGCGCCATCCATGGCGTGGCCGTCCGCAATGGACGCTGTGCAAGCGCGACTCGCCCGTGCGGGCCGCTCAGGGTCTCGCCGCAGCGCCGGCAGTGGATCGCGCCGTCCGGGTGAAGCTCGGCGTTCTCGCCGATGCGCCAGGGCTTGTCCCCGGCATCCGCCGGATAGCGGCATTGGTCGTCACTGACCCATGCCGCCGTGGGCCGTTGCTTGCGCGCGCCACGGACGCGCTCGCGCAGCTCGGCCGATGTGGTCGTATCCACTGTGCCGTTATCGTCCAGCGCCACGCCATACATGTCGCGTGCCTGCTCGCGGCTGACCCAGCCGTTGGCAACGTCGGTTGCGACCCGCTCCGCCTCGCGGTCGAGCGGATCGCCAAAGCCGCCGCCGCCGGGCGCGAAGAATATGAGCACGTCGCCGGTCTTGAGCGTATCGCTGGCCTTGGAGGGGAGATGCTCGACGCGGCCGCCGAAGTCGCTGTCTTCGCGCGGAATGCGCCCGGCGTTAAGCTTGTCCCACACGTCCGTGCCGCGCAGCACGCGCACCTGCGAGCCCGCGCCCGGATAGCCGCCGTCGATGCCATGGGCATTCGACTGCTCGGTACCGGCGGTGTTGGTGGATTTCAGCACCATCTCGGGCACGCCGATCGGCGTGAGCGCCGCCGCCGCGGTCAGGCCCCCGCGCCAGCGCCCAGCACCGCCGGAATCGGGCAATTGCCGGCGATAGAGATAGAGGAGCGGGAGCTTCCACTCCTGGCTCTCCACGTTGGCCATGCTGGCGGAGAACGAGGTGGTCTGGCCGGAATGGCTGAAGCCGTCGGCGAACGAGCGCGCCGCCGCACCGCCGCCGCGATGATCGGAGAGCAGCGCACCGACGCGCTTGCCATCGGCATTGACGCCGAACAGGTTGTTGCAGTTGGCCGACACGCTCCACGACGGACAGACGCGATCGCGGAAATCGGCCGAGGCGTCGAGCATCTTCGCCACCGCCTGCGAGGCCGCGACCGTCACCAGCCAGCGGAACCCGATGGTGCAGATGCTGACCGGCGCCGGAAAGCTTGCGTTGACCACGGTGCCCTCGGGCGCGGTCACCTTGAGGCAGCGCTTGACGCCGTCGTTCCAGTCGATGTCGCCCTGGCAGATGAAAGTATAGATCGGCACCGCGGCGCCCGCGACGGTGGCGTGCAAGGTGCAGTTGACGGCGGCGTCGACCTGCGGCGAGGAGCCGGTGAAATCGAAATGCAGCGTGTCGCCCTCGCGGGTGAGGCGCACGACAACGCGATGCAGCCGCTCGGAGCCCACCCGGTCGCCGTCCATCCAGGCTTCGCCAGTCCAGGCGCCTTGCGGCAGGCGGCGGATGCGGTCGCGCAACTGGCGTTCCGCCAGATCGAGCGTCTGGCGCATGACCGCGCGCACGATTGGCGCGCCGCGCTCGTCGAGCAGCGCCACAAGGCGCTTCTTGGCGGCGTTGATGGCGCCGATCTGCGCACGCAGGTCGAGCGCCACCATGTCGGGCAGGCGCGAATTGGTGACGAAGGTGTGCTCGAGCTCCCGCACCAGCTCGCCCTGATCGACGATCTTGAAGAAATAGCGCGGCGGGTCCTGGTAGAGATTGCGCGCGTTGATGCAGAAGCTGCCTTCGTCGATGCCGCCGACGTCGGGATGGTGCAGCACGTTGCCGACCCAGAGCACGATCTCGCCGCCATAAAACAAGGGGCTCGCCAGCACCACGTCGTTCTGGTGCAGCGCGCCCAGGAACGGGTCGTTGGTGAGAAAGATATCGCCATCGCGGATGTGGGTGGCGCCGCGCATGATCGAGCGCAGCGCGTCCCCGATGGTGCCGACATGAACCAGCGAGCCGATGCCGGCGGTGGTGACCTGGCCATCGTCCGAGAACAGGCCGACGTTGAAGTCGTTGCCTTCCACCACGATCGGGGATGAGGAAATCGTGCGGATTGCGATCGACTGCTCGTCGTTGATCTGCCACAGCCTGTGCTTGATCACCTCGAAGGTGATCGGATCGACCTCGGGGAGTGGCGCGCCGGCCATGCCTATTTCTCGGCGGCTTTACGCAGCGCCGCGTTGATCCGGTCCTGCCAGCCAGGGCCATCCTCCTGGAAGAAGTCGAGCACGTCGCGGTCAATGCGCAACGTCACCTGCTCCTTGGCATGGGGGATCGAGGGCTTGGCCGTCGGCAGCTCGGCGGGCTTGGTCGTCACCGCCTTGAAGGCGGCTTCGGCGGCATCGCGTGGATCGCTTGGTCGGCGCGGTCGGTTCGCCATGGAGTCATCCTTGCTGCGGATTGCGCTGAGCGGCACGGAAAGCGAGATGGCTGCCGTCGCAGAATGGCGCCTGTTTGGTCTGCTTGCAGCCGCACAGCGCGACGGTGAGATCCTCCGGCGCCGTATAGCGGACCGGCCTATGTTGCGTGCCGCGGTGCGAGCCGTCGCAATAGGGCTGCCGTTGGCTGCGGCCGCAGGCGCACCAGACGACGAACTCGCCGGCCGCAATCGTCGCTCGGAATGGCCTATCGGGAGGCATTGCTATCCTCCGCCTTCGGGGGTTTCTGCGATGGGCCCGCGACGTCCTCGATCCCGTCTTGGAACGTGCCGCGGCCCTTCGGCCGGATCAGCGCCACTCGGCAGGGCTCGTCGCCGGTGGAATACCAATATTCCTCGTTGGCCGGGACATAGATCACGCTGCCGACCTCGCACCAGCGGCCGGTGAAGAACATCCGACCCTTCACCACCACCATCACCTCGTCTTCGCTGTGGGAGTGCACCTGCGCGTAGTGGTTGGGCGCCGATTCGAGGAACGTGATGTAGGGCGCACCCTCGTTGACGTGCATCACCATCAGGCCCGCGACATTGCCCCTTGTCCCCGGGCGCAGCTTGATCTCATCCGGTGTGACGATCACGGTTGTGGTCATTAGCTCCTCCCTGCGTCCGCGCGGTTCCCGTGGTCCGCGCCCGTCTCACAAGTCGATTGCGAGGTTGCCGTAGATGTCCAAGGTAGCGCGCGTTCCCGGCGGCAGCCAGATGGTCGTGCTCTCGCGCTCGATGATGGCGGGACCGCTGATGGGCGTATCGGGCGACAGCGCGTCAAAGCCGTAGACTGCGGCATCGAGTGTTCCGTGAGCGCGCATGTGGACCTTGCGCCGCCGTGACAGCGCCATGCCGCGCTTGCCTTCGACCAGCGGCGCAAAGCTGGGCTTTTCGGTCGTGGTCACGGCCTCGGCCCGGAAGCTGATGATCTCGAGCGGGGCTCGGGCCCGCGTGGTGCCGGCGCCGTAGCGCTGCTGGTAGAGCGTCTCGAAGGCCGTGCGGATCGCCTCAATGTCGCCGGCTTGAAGCTGTCCGCGCGGCCATGCAAGCTGCACCTCGTTCATCTGGCCCACATAGCGCATATCGAAACCGTAGCGCATCGTCGCCTGCGCGGCGTCGAGGCCGCTCGAGCGCATGTCGGCCTGCGCCTCGTTCGCGAGCTCGGCGAAAACGCTATTGATCACCCCGATGGCGCTGCCGTCGAGCGCTGTCGGCGCCGAGCGCACGTGCCGGTAGGCGATGTCCGACAGCACGACCCCGAGCGCCGAGAACACCGGCGCCGCATAGGGCACGATCACGCGCTTGATGCCGAGCTGGGCCGCGAAGGTCGCGCAGTGCGCGCCGCCGGCGCCGCCATAGGACAGGAGACAGAACTCGCGCGGATCGTGGCCGCTCTCGACCGTGACCTTGCGGATGAGGTCGCCCATCTTGGCGGTGACGACGTCGTAGATGCCGGCGGCCGCTTCGAGCGTATCGAGGCCGAGCGGCCGCGCCACGCGGGTGTCGATCGCGGCGCGCGCCTTGTCGGCGTCGAGCCGGTAGCGCCCACCGAAAAAGTGATCCGGGTCGATGACGCCGAGTACCACCAGCGCGTCCGCCACAGTTGGCTCGCTGCCGCCGCGGCCATAACACGCCGGTCCGGGCTGCGAGCCCGCGCTGTGCGGTCCAACCTGCAGGCGATAGCCGTCGGTCCAGGCGATCGAGCCGCCGCCGGCCCCGATGGCGACGACCTTGAGGGACGGCACGTGCACCGGCAGGCCCTGGTCGAGGAAGGGCGCCGCCTCCTCCTCGAACGCGCCATCGACGATCAGGCCCACGTCGAAGCTGGTGCCGCCAACGTCGGCGGTGATGATCTTGTCGTAGCCGAGGAGCTTGCCGACGTGGCGCGCCGCCACCAGCCCGCCGATCGGCCCCGAGTTGACGACCGCGACCGCCTGGTGGCCGACCGCGTCGGGCAGCATGACGCTGCCGGACGATTTCATCACCTGCACCGGATGCATCAGGCCAAGCTCGCCCAATCGCTTTTGCAGCCCGCCGATGTAGCGCTCGGTCACCGGGCCGATAAACGCGTTCACCACCGTGGTGACGCAGCGCTCGAACTCGCCCATGCGTGGTGCAATCTCGCAGGACAGGCTGACCGGCAGGGCAGGGGCGACCTCGCGCGCGATCGCGCGCACGCGCCGCTCGTGCGCGGGGTTCTGGAATGACCACAGCAGGCACACCGCGAGGCTTTCGATTCCGGCCGCGAGCAGCGCTTCGATCGCCGCGCGCGCCTCCTCTTCGTTGAGGGGCGCGATCACCTTGCCGCCGCTGGCGACCCGCTCGCTGACGCCGCGGATCAACGACTTCGGCACCAGCGGGGGCGGCGGCTCGGTGTGCAGGAAATCCATGGCCTTTGATTGCGGCAGGCCGCCCGCGCGTCCGACCGGACCGCGGCCGATGATCAGCGTATCCTCGAAGCCGCGGGTGGCGATCAAGCCGACGCGGGCGCCGCGGCGCTGGATGAGCGCATTGGTGGACACCGTCGTCCCGTGCGCGAAGCGCGCCGTCTCGTGCAAGAGCGTGCGTACATCGATGCCGATTGAGGTAGCTAGCGTCTCGAGCGCGTCGAGGATGCCTTGCTCGGGCATCTGTGGCGTCGAGAAGGCCTTGTCGAAACGCAGCCGTCCCGCGCCGTCGATCTCCACGAGGTCGGTGAAGGTGCCGCCGGTATCGACGCCGAGGTAACG
>DAIUEP010000198.1:0-9107 GCA_036845065.1 Xanthobacteraceae bacterium
GATGTGATCGACTTGCTGATGTGATCGACCAGGGAACGCCATGCGCTCAATGCTCTTTGCCGTGGCTCTGCTTGGAGGCGGCACCAACGCGCTGCTTGCCCAGGAGACCTACAAGTTCGAGAGTGGCGGG
Organism: Xanthobacteraceae bacterium; assembly: GCA_036845065.1. Classification (GTDB taxonomy): domain Bacteria; phylum Pseudomonadota; class Alphaproteobacteria; order Rhizobiales; family Xanthobacteraceae; genus VAZQ01. Next base: position 131 of record DAIUEP010000198.1, read on the forward strand.
CAGTGCCGGAAGCTCAGCAATTTCAGCGGCGTTGAGACCCGCTTCGCGACTTACAACTATGTCGAGTCCAATTGTTCTTCAGGGCCGATCCCCGACGTGCGGCTGGTCCGCAAGCCCACCAGTGGCGACATTCGTTTTGAGCCTGTGACGATTCCGCTTGCGCGCGACAAGAGCGATCACCGCGCCCATTGCAACGGTATGGACGTCAATGGGATGGGCGGATTCTACAAATCGAAAGAGGGGTTTGTGGGCGAGGACAGGTTCGTGGTCGACGTCGACTACAAGCGCGGGACGGTCCGGCGCTTCAGCTATGTCGTCAACGTTCGTTGAGAGGCATCATGAAGATCCGGCAACTTGGTCCACGTATCCTCGTCGCAGGGGTGGCGGCCTGCCTTGGGCTTGCGACGGCGACGGCGCAGGACATCAATAAATTCGAGAACGGCGCTCACGTCAGGGCGAGCGTTTTCAGCGGCAATGAATCGAGAATTGGAATTCTTGCAAACGTCAATTCCAGATGCCAGTCGGAAGATCTTCCCGACGTCAAGGTGGCGAGGAAACCGGCCAAGGGTGAGTTGCGCCTGGATACGACCCCGGTCGTCATTGGCGTCACCAGAGCCTCCGCCTACTGGCGTTGCAATGGCAAGGAAGTCGAAATGGTCGGCGTCTTCTACAAGGCGAATGAGGGGTTCGTCGGCGACGACAGGATCGTGGTCGACGTCGACTACAAGATTGGCCAGGTGCGCAGGGTCACCTACGTCGTGAAGGTGCGCTGAGGTGCTTGCCCGCGCCGGGCTGAGTCTCACGCCGCTCCTCTGACCTCGCCGTTCCCGGGCGGTGGAATCGGCACGCCATCGTCGGCATATTCGTTGAGCTTGTTGCGCAGCGTGCGGATCGAAATGCCGAGAATGTTGGCGGCGTGGGTCCGGTTGCCGAGGCAGTGCTTGAGCGTTTCGAGGATGAGGTCACGCTCCACGTCGGCGACCGTGCGGCCCACCAGCGCGCGCGTCACGGCCTCGGCCGCCATGGCGGCATGCGCGACCGCCGGGGGATTCTTGGCCTGGTCGAGCCGGGCGCCGTCGGGGGTGAGGATGCCGTCGGCTCCGATCTCGTCGCCGGTCGCGAGCAGCACCGCGCGGTGGATGGTGTTTTCCAGCTCCCGCACGTTGCCGCGCCAGCGGTTGAGCACCAGCGTGCGGCGTGCCTCCGCCGAGAGCGGTCGCGCCATGACGCCGTTGGCCTCGGAGTATTTCTTGATGAAGTACTGGGCGAGCTCGATCACGTCGGCGGGGCGCTCCCGCAGCGGCGGAATCTTCAGGTTCACCACATTGAGGCGGAACAGCAGGTCCTCGCGGAAGATGCCTTCGCGCACCGCGTCGACCAGATTGCGGTTGGACGTGGCGATGATGCGGATGTCGACCGGCACCGGCCGGGTGCCGCCGACGCGGTCGATGACGCGCTCCTGGATCGCGCGCAGGAGCTTCGCCTGCAGGCGCGCGTCCATCTCGGAAATCTCGTCGAGCAGGAGCGTGCCGCCCGTGGCCTCCTCGAACTTGCCGACGCGGCGCGCGATCGCGCCCGTGAAAGCGCCCTTCTCGTGGCCGAACAGCTCCGACTCCAGAAGATTCTCCGGGATGGCCGCGCAGTTGACCGAGATGAAGGGGGCGCGCGCGCGGTTGGATCGGGTGTGCACGAAACGGGCCAGCACCTCCTTGCCGGTTCCCGATTCCCCGGTGATCAGCACGGATGCGTCGCTCGGCGCGATCTGCTGGGCGAGCTTGACCACATGCGCCATGGTCTCGTCGCGGTAGATCAGCTCGCGCGTATCGTCGGAGACGGCGGCCAGCACGGCGGCGATCAGCTCGGGATCGGGCGGCAGCGGGATGTATTCCTTGGCACCCGCGTGGATGGCGGCCACTGCCGCGCGTGCGTCGCTGCTGACGCCGCAGGCGACGATCGGCACCGCGATCCGTTCGGCCTCGAGCCGCAGCACCAGATCGCGAATGTCGAGCGCCACGTCCACCATCAGGAGATCGGCGCCTCGCCCGGAGCGCAGCACATTGAGCGCCTGATCGATGTCCACCGCATGGGTGACGCTGGCGCCCTTGTCCATCGCGAGCTTGGTCGCGGTTGTGAGCTGGCCGTTCAGGCTTCCGACGATGAGGAGGCGCATGTCTAGGTCCTTTCTTGTTGCCAGGCGGAAGCGATGGCGACTAGCGAATGGCGAATAGGGAAGATCCGCCGTTCGAACTACTCACGACTCGCTACTCACCATTCGCTACTCGCTACTCGCTATTCGCAATTCGCCTCTTGTTCAATTCCGTTCCGCCTTGATGATTTCCGTCATTGTGACGCCGAGCTTGTCTTCCACCAGAACCACTTCGCCGCGCGCCACCAACCGGTTGTTGACGTAGATGTCGATGGCTTCGCCGACCTTGCGGTCGAGCTCGAGGACCGCCCCCGGACCGAGCTTGAGGAGGTCGCCGACATCCATTTGGGCGCGCCCAAGCACGGCCGAGACCTTGACCGGGACATCGAAGACCGCCTCAAGATCCGCGGCCGTCCGATTCTGCGCATCCGGATCGGCGGCGAGCGTGCCCGCGTCCATCGGCAGGTTCGGATCGCCGTTCTCCAGGTCGGGCAGCGCGAGCTTGCTGTCGTCGTCGCTCATTGCTTATTTCTCCAGGGAATATCCGATTTCGGCGCGGCCTCGAGCTGTGCGCTGACGTAGCGCGAGACGGCCTGATCGATTGCGGCGCTGACCACGGCGCTGTCGCGGCAGATGCCGCCGTCCGCCCATTCAATGCGGCAGTCGCCCGGCGCGATCTCGGGCTCGCCCAGAACCACCAGGCGACTCTCCAGGCCGAGGCGGCGAATGATCTCGTCGAGCCGTTCGCGTGCCGAAGCGTGGAGCGTATCGCTCACTCGCACCACCACGTGCGGGCTGGCGACCAGGTGCCGAAAGCAGTCGGCGGCCAGCGCCGAGACTTCAGCAAGCGGCTCGCGCGCGATCAGGGCCGGGATCAGCTTCCTGGCGACCGCCATGGCCACTCCCACGGCCTCCGTCTCCAGGCGGGCATGCACCGCGGCGAGACTGCGCTCGAGCCCTTGAAGCAAGCCGGCGATGCGCTCGAGCGCGACCGTGGCCTTATGCTCGGCCTGCGTCTGGGCTTCGGCAAAGCCGCGGGCGTGCGCAGCGGCTTCCGCTTGCGCGATCTTCTCGGCGTGCTCGCCGAGTGAGATCGTCGGCTTGCTGCTGCGGCCACCCGCGGCGAAGTCATTGTCGAACAGGAATTTTGCCGGTGCCGTTGCCATCACTGTCGCCTCAATAGACCAGCTCTTCGTCGCCGCGACTCTTCGAGATCATGATTTCGCCCTTGGCAGCGAGGTCCTTGGCCAGGTTGACAAGCGAGGACTGCGCATCGTCGACATCGCGCAGCCGCACCGGCCCCATCGCGGCCATGTCGTCGGACAGCATCTTGGAAGCGCGCGACGACATGTTGCCCAGGAAGAACTGCCGCACCGGCTCGGTCGCCCCCTTGAGAGCGATGGCGAGCTTGTCCTTGTCGACGTTGCGCATCAGCGTCTGCGCCGATCCGGCATCGAGCTTCACGAGGTCGTCGAAGGTGAACATCAGGTTCTTGATGCGCTCGGCGGCCTCGCGGTTTTCCTCCTCGAGCGCCGTCATGAAACGCGTCTCGGTCTGGCGATCGAAGCTGTTGAAGATCTCCGCCATCTGCTCGTGGGCGTCGCGCCGCCTGGTCTGGGACAGGCTCGACATGAACTCGGTGCGCAGTGTCTGCTCGACCCGCTCGATGACCTCCTTCTGGACGGCCTCCATCCGCAGCATGCGATTGACGACGTCGAGCGAGAACTCTCCGGGCAGGATGGCCAGAACGCGAGCGGCGTGCTCCGGCCTGAGCTTGGAGAGCACCACCGCGACGGTCTGCGGGTATTCGTTCTTCAGGTAGTTGGCGAGCACGTCCTCCTGGACGTGGGAGAGCTTCTCCCACATGTTGCGGCCGGCCGGCCCGCGAATCTCTTCCATGATGCCGCCGACCCGTTCGGGCGGCAGGTATTGCTGCAACAGTCGCTCGGTCGCGTCGTAGTTGCCCATCAGCGCGCCGGACGCCGACATGCGCGAGACAAATTCGAGCAGAAGGTTCTCGACCGCCGACGCTTCCACCGTCCCGAGCGTGGACATGATGATGGAGAGCTGGCGCAGCTCGTCGTCGTCGAGCAGGGTCCAGATCTTGGAACCATGCTGCTCGCCCAGCGCGAGCATCAGCACCGCCGCGCGCTCGGGACCGCTCAGCTTGCGGCCGCTGCCGTGCTCGCCTTGTCGGCTGGCAAGCGTCGCGACCACGCTGGCGATGTCGGCTGATGAGCTCACCGGCTGATCCGTTTCCTGGCGGCGTTCGGGTGCGATGGCTTTCGATCAGGCCGCATTCTCATGCAGCCAGCTGCGAATGATGGAGATCGTCTCGTTCGGGTTGTTGTCGGCGAGCTCGCCGACCTTCTGGACCGATTGGGCGTGGACCTGGCCCTGGACCTGGGCCATGTCGATCATCTTGGAGGTCGGGCTGGCCACGGCGGCCTTGATGTCCTGGGCGGTCGCGCCCGCCGCGATCGCGCCCTGCACATCACCGCCGGCGATGGCCGCCGCGATGTTGGCTCCCGGGGCAGCCGCCGGAGTTTCGGATTCGAGAATGCGCCGGACCAGCGGACGAACGACGAGCAGCAGAACGACCAGGGCGAGCAACAGCATCACGCCGAGCTCGATCCAGTGCATGACGTCGTCCTTGGTGAAAGTCAGGAACGACAGCCAGCCGGCCGGCTCTGGAATGACATTGGTCGGCACTTCGGCAAAGCGCAGGTTGACGACCTCGACCTGATCGCCGCGCTTCTGGTCGAAGCCGATGGCCGTGCGCACCAGCGCTGCGATGCGGTCAATCTCCTCCTTCTCGCGCGGCTGGTAGCTGGTCTCGCCCCGGTCGTTCTTGACGTAGGCGCCATCGACCAGCACGGCGACCGAGATACGGTTGACACGGCCACCCTCGGTCACCTCGGTCTTGGTGGAGCGGGAGATCTCGTAGTTGAGGATTTCTTCGGATTTCTTGCTCTGTTCGCGCGTCGTGTTGCCGTCGGCCGGCGGTCGCGCCGCGCCCGGCAGCTCGTTGCCGACGGTGACCTGGCCGTCCTTTCCGTCGTTGCTGGCGGCGGTTTCCTCGCGAGTCTGGCTCGAGCGCATCACCCGGCCTTCCGGATCGAATTTCTCGGAGGTCTGGGTGACGCGGTTGAAGTCAAAGTCGGCGGTGAGCTGCACCCGGGCGCGGCCCGGCCCGACCACCGACGTCACGATAGTTTCGACCTGCTCGCGCAGGCGCCGCTCGAATGCGACCTGCCGTTCGTCGGCGCTCAGGCCGAGTGCGGCGTCCGTGCGCGCTCCGTCGGCCAGCAGGCGGCCGGCCTCGTCCACGATCGACACGCGCTCGGGCTTGAGGCCATTGACCGCGGAGGCCACCAGATGACGGATCGCGCGCACCTGCTGGGCTTCGAGCGCTCCGCGCACCTTGAGCACGATCGAGGCGGACGCCTCGGCCTTTTCGCGGGAGAACAGCGCGCGTTCCGGCAGCACCAGGTGCACGCGGGCCGCCTGCACCCGATCGATCGCCCGGATGGTGCGCGCAAGCTCGCCTTCCAGGGCGCGCAGGTGATTGATATTCTGGACGAAACTCGTGGCGCCCAGCGCATCCGACTTGTCGAAGATCTCGTACCCGATGCCGCCGCCCTTGGGCAGGCCGGCTTCCGCGAGCTTCATGCGCAGGCGGGTGACCTTGTCCTTCGGCACCAGCACGATCGCGTTGTCGGCCTTGAGCTCGTAGGGGATGCCCTGGCGCTCCAGGTCCTTGACGATCGCTGAGGAGTCTTCGAACGAAAGATCGGTGAACAGCGGGGTCATCTGAGGCGCCGTCACGCGCATCATGATGAATGCGAAAAACCCCACGAGCGCGACCGTGACCGCGACCATGGCCGCAATTCGCGCCGCACCGAGTGATCTGATGAACTGGACCAAGTCCTGCACGTCGCTCTGACCCGTTCGTTCCGCTGGGCAAGAATTGCCTGGTCTATGGTTACTGTCTGGTTAAGATCGCGCTTGCGGGTGACAGCGAGCCGGCGCTCCGGGGTATCCTCGGGCGCAAGTGTTGCTTATTTGCTACGGCTGGCGATGCTGGGGCACGGGAGACAGGCGGGCACGAGACTTGGCGCGAGCCGACCCACGGCCGGATTGCGCCCCGCCAATACGAGCCGCTCCGCGCCCCGTGTCGCCGGTCGCGTGCTGCCGCTCAGGCCGCCGAGATGTGAGGGGAAATAGAGCGCACGGCCAATGGCCTTGCGGCGTCAATGCCAATCAATAGAACGCTGCCGGCTACAAGAGCCGGCGCGGTTGATCGCGACAACTGGCAGCGCCTATTGGCGATACTGTTGAATGCGCGTGGTACGCAAACCGGCCAGGCCGTGCTGGTCGATCGAGTATTGCCACGACAGGAACTCTTCGACTGTGAGCGTGTAGCGTGCGCAGGCTTCCTCGAGAGAGAGGAGCCCGCCACGAACCGCAGCGACGACTTCGGCCTTGCGCCGAATGACCCAGCGCTTCGTTCCTGGCGCCGGCAGATCCGCGATCGTCAGCGGGCTGCCGTCAGGCCCGATCACATACTTGGCCCTCGGACGAAGGGGCTCATTCATGAATACTACTCACGCACTCGACTGACCAACTTTCGCCCCAAACTACTCGGCGCGACTTAAAATTTACCTAAGCACATCTTATCAAATGGGAAATTCCGCATGCAATCGCGTATGTCGCTCGCCCCGGCCAACAAAGGCGAAGGAGCCGTGCGACAAACCATCACATCAATACCTTTCGTGCGGCGTCCCGTTCATTTTTTGGTAACAGGATGCCTCTGGCTCTGGTCGGGGACTCGCTCCTCTGCTGGCGCTCTCCTTCAGGAATGGAATTGATGTGCCACGCCGGACACCGTTGCTCAGGTGCTCGGGCGCACGACGCGTTTGATTTTATCGAGTGTGAAGTCCTGCCCTCCCACCGAAAGGACGGGCGGCGTCTTATTGAGGTCGACCGAATCGACGATGCCTTCGACCTCGGTTGGGACCGCGACGGTTTGGCCGCTCGCGTCCTTGCCGGTGATCGAGATCGTATATTTGCCGTCCGGCCAGAGCGTGCCGGCGTTGTCGCGGCCATCCCAGTTGAAGGTCTGCAGCCCGGCGCTCATCGTGAAGCTGCCGGAATAGACCGTCTGCCCGGTCGAGCTCTTGATGGTGACGGCCGCGGTGATTGGTTTCGGGACCTGGAAGCTCCAGGTCGCGGAGCCGTTCTTCAGCGCCGCGGTCTGGCCATCGACGGCGACGTTCTGACCGACAAAGGCGAGGGCGGTCGTGGCTTGCGCGGTCTTCTCGATCGAGACGAGAGTCGCGAGCTGCTCGTTCTGCTTGAGCTGTTGCTCGACCTGCGCGAACTGGACGAGCTGCTGGGTGAACTGGTTGGTGTCGAGCGGATCGAGCGGGTTCTGGTTTTTCAACTGCGTGGTCAGCAGCGTCAGGAAGGTCTGGAAGTTTCCTGCCAGCGTGTTGCGGTCGATGCCGGTGGAATTGCTGGTGGAGCTGGTCGACGTGTTGTTATTCACCGCCGTTGCGGTGATCGCCGACGTGGTCCCGGGTATGACGCTGGTTGCGGCCATGGCCAATCCTCACACGCGAATGTCGATGCCACCGGTCCGCATCATGCGGCCGTAGGCGTTGGCGGGCACTTCGACCGGAGCGAGATCCGGATCCGGCACCAGCAGCCGCGCCGCATCGGGCGACGGGCTGTTGTAGTCGCGTCCGGACGAGCCTTGGTCGCGCAGCGAGAACTGGAGGCCGTTCTGGGCGGTCTTCAGCCCGGCGTCCTGCAACGCGCGTTCGAGGCTGGCCGCGTCGCGCTGCAGGTGTTCGAGCGTTTCGGCTCGCTCGACCACGAGGCGCGAGGTGACTTGGCCGTTGCGGTCGATGTCGAGCCGCACGTCGATACGGCCGAGCTCGGGCGGGTCAAGGCGGATTTCGAAGCGGCTTTGTCCCGCCTGGGCGCGGGCGGCGATTTCGACCGCCAGCCCTGCGATCGGGATCGCGGGTGCCCAGGTTTCCTTCGCAGAAGCGGGCTGTGCGACCGCGGCGGCAGCTTGATCATGGGCCAGCAGCACGGCCTGCACCGGCTCGGTCGGGAGCTTGGCGCTGTGGGTGCCGCCGTGAGTTTCGGCCCCGAGCGGCGGAAGCTCCTTGTCTTCGATCGTCGACGCATCGGCGTGCGCGCGATGGGGTGCTGCGGTGGGACGGGCGGCGGCCGCCGGCTCGGCGGTGTCGGTTGGCTTGGCCCCGTCGTCCTCGCCATCAGTCTTGGGGGAGTCATCCTGGAACGCGGCCGTTGGCGTCGCGCGCTTGCCGGACTCGGCGAGGGGGGCGTTCGGCTTCGCGCCGGTTGGCTGCGATTCGGTTGGGACGAATGATTTGGCGGCGGTCTGTTCGGTGACCGGCTTGCCGGTGTCCTTCGGTGTCGAATTCTCCTGCGTCTGCGCCTGGGTTCCTGCGGTTGGCTGGTCAGCCTCGGCGGCAACTTGGCCATCGACGGCCGGGACCGCGTCATCGACGGCCGGGACCGCGCCGTTGGCGGCCGTGGCCGTGGCTGGCGCGGCTTGCTCCGGTGCCGCCGGCTGGCTCTCGTCGCTGGTCTGGTCGCGCACGAGTGCGTCCGGTCCTGGCGGCTTGGCGAGCGGATCGCCAGGCGCAGCCGTGCTGCCGGTCACATCCGTGGAGCCTTCGCGAGCGCCCTGGGCCACCAGCACGACCTCGACGCTGACGATCGCTGCCGGCGGCGTGGGCACCGAAGGCGGAACGGCTGCATTGGCGGCGTCTGTCAGGGCAAGCGCGTCGG
>DAIUEP010000199.1:0-6342 GCA_036845065.1 Xanthobacteraceae bacterium
ACCAGTCGAAGCGCGGCTTCGACCGCGTCTATGGCGGCGAGCAGACCGAGGGCGGGCGCTCGCTGTGGACCTTCAACAAGATGAACTTCGCTCGGCTGGCCGAGGACATGGGCGCGGTCGGCATCAGGGTCGAGAAGCCAGGTGAGATCGCGGGAGCGCTGGCGCAGGCGCTGAAAGCCGACCGGCCGGTGGTGATCGACGTGGTCACCGACATCGATGCGCTAGCGCCGCTGGCAGTGAGTTGATCGCCGCTGCAGCCTGGCGCCGCCTCATGGTGAGGAGCGCCCGAAGGGCGCGTCTCGAACCATGGCGGCCCGAGGTGGCCGCCCTCATCCTTCGAGACGGGCGCACCCAGCCTGATGCTCGCTTTTGGCGCCTTGCAGACGCCCTCCTCAGGATGAGGTCGGAGCGAGCATGCGGACTTCACATCCGGAACACGCCAAACCGTGTCGGCTCGGGCGGCGGCGCGCTCATCCCGGCGGCGAGCGCCTGGCCAAGCACCGCGCGGGTGTCGGCCGGATCGATGATGCCGTCGTCCCACAGCCGCGCGGTCGCGTAGAGCGCGTTACCCTGTTTCTCATACTGCGCGCGGATCGGCGCCTTGAAGGCGGCGTCCTCCTCAGGCGTCCAGGTGCCGCCCTTGGCCTCGACCGCCTCCCGGCGGATGAGCGCCAGCACAGTCGCGGCCTGCTCGCCGCCCATCACCGAGATGCGCGCGTTCGGCCACATCCAGAGGAAGCGCGGACTGTAGGCACGCCCGCACATGCCATAGTTGCCGGCGCCATGGCTGCCGCCGATCACCAAGGTGTATTTCGGCACCGAGGTGGAGGCGACCGCCGTCACCAGCTTGGCGCCGTCCTTGGCGATGCCGGCCGCCTCGTATTTCTTGCCGACCATGAAGCCGGTGATGTTCTGCAGGAACAGGAGCGGGATGCTGCGCTGGCTGGCAAGCTCGATGAAATGCGCGCCCTTCTGCGCGCTCTCGCCGAACAGGATGCCGTTGTTGGCGATGATGCCGATCGGGAAGCCGCAGACATGCGCGAAGCCGCAGACCAGCGTCTGTCCGTAGAGGGCCTTGAACTCATCGAGCTCGGATGCGTCGACGAGGCGCGCGATGATGTCGCGCACGTCGTAGAACATGCGCGGCTCCGACGGCACGATGCCGTAGAGCTCCTCGGCTGGATAGAGCGGCTCGCGCGGGGCGCGCAGCTCGAGCCACGGCCGGTTGACCCGGTTGAGGCCGGCCACGATCCGGCGCACGATCTCGAGCGCATGGGCGTCGTCGTTGGCGAGATAGTCGGCCACACCCGACTGGCGGCTGTGCAGGTCGGCGCCGCCGAGCTCCTCCGCGCTGACCACCTCGCCGGTCGCGGCCTTCACCAAGGGCGGCCCGCCGATGAAAATGGTGCCCTGGTTGCGCACGATGACGCTCTGGTCCGACATCGCCGGCACATAGGCGCCACCGGCCGTGCATGAGCCCATCACCGCGGCGATCTGCGGAATGCCGGCGGCCGAGAGGCGCGCCTGGTTGTAGAAGATGCGGCCGAAGTGATCGCGGTCGGGAAAGATGTCATCCTGCAGCGGCAGGAAGGCGCCGCCGGAATCGACCAGATAGATGCAGGGCAGATGATTGTCGCGCGCGATCTCCTGGGCGCGCAGATGCTTCTTCACCGTCATCGGATAGTAGGTGCCGCCCTTGACGGTGGCGTCGTTGGCGACGATCACGCAATCGCGCCCGCAGACGCGGCCGATGCCGGTGACGATGCTCGCGGACGGCACGTCGCCGCCATACATATCGTGCGCCGCGAGCGGCGAGAGCTCCAGAAGCTGCGTGTCAGGATCGATGAGCCGCCGCACCCGCTCGCGCGCCGGCAGCTTGCCGCGCGCAACGTGCCGGGCCATCGCCTCGTCGCTGCCGCCCTGCCTGACCGCATCGAGCTTGCCGCGCAGGTCGGCGAGCAGGCGTCTCATCGCCTCGGTGTTACGCGCGAAGGCGGGTGCCTGCGTGTCGATCGTCGAGGGGATCACCGGCATCGTCAGCGCGCCTTGCCGAACAGCTCGCGGCCGATCAGCATGCGCCGGATCTCGCTCGTTCCGGCGCCGATCTCGTAGAGCTTGGCGTCGCGCAGCAGCCGCCCGGCGGCATAGTCATTGGTGTAGCCGTTGCCGCCGAGCAGCTGGATCGCGTCGAGCGCCATGCGGGTCGCCTGCTCGGACGAGAGCAGAATGGCGCCGGCGGCGTCCTGGCGAGTGGTCTCGCCGCGGTCGCAAGCCTTCGCCACGGCGTAGACATAGGCTTTGGCGGCGTTCATCGCGACATACATGTCGGCGAGCTTGCCCTGCACAAGCTGAAATTCGCCGATCGGCTTACCGAACTGCTTGCGCTCGTGCACGTATGGCATCACCACATCCATGCACGCCTGCATGATGCCGAGCGGGCCCGCGGCCAGCACGACACGTTCGTAATCGAGGCCGGACATCACCACCTTCCAGCCGTCGTTGACGCCACCGAGGACGTTCTCGACCGGCACCTCGCAGTCCTCGAACACCAGCTCGCAGGTGTCGGAGCCGCGCATGCCGAGCTTGTCGAGCTTCTGCGCCCGTGAGAAGCCCTTGAAGCCCGCCTCGACGATGAAGGTCGTGAGACCGCGCGCCGCGACATCCGGATCGGTCCGCGCATAGACCACGACGGTGTCGGCATGCGGACCGTTGGTGATCCACATCTTGCTGCCGTTGAGGACGAAGCGGTCGCCGCGCTTCTCGGCACGCGTGCGCATCGAGGCGACGTCGGAGCCGGCATTGGGCTCGGAGATCGCGAGCGCGCCAACGTGCTCGCCGGAGATCAGCTTCGGCAGATAGCGCCGCTTCTGGTCGGCGCTGCCATGCAAGCGAAGCTGGTTCATGCAGAGATTGGAATGAGCGCCGTAGGACAGCCCGACCGCGCCGGACGCGCGCGAGAGTTCCTCCATGGCAACACAGTGCTCGAGATAGCCGAGGCCGAGCCCGCCCGCCGCCTCCGGCACCGTGATGCCATGCACGCCAAGCTTGCCGAGCTCGGGCCACAGGTCGCGCGGGAAGCTGTTGCCGCGGTCGATCTCGGCCGCGCGCGGCGCGATGCGGGCGGCCGCGAAGCTGCGCACGCTCTCGCGCAGCATGTCCGCCGTTTCCCCGAGCCCGAAATTGAATCCCCCGAGACCGCCTGCCAGCATGGGGTTGGCCTTCTTGCGAATCAGCTCCCAAGGAATGTGGGGCGGCGGCGCAGGCGTTGCAACGGGATAGATGGCTCTCCGACGCGGTCTCCATTCTCTCCGGCGTCGTCCCCGCGCAGGCGGGGACGACACCGCGGTTGTGGTCAGGCTGTCCGCTGCGCCGCAGCAGCCTCCAGCCGCTGCGCAGCACGCCATGTCTCGCTTGCCGCGGGCCGCCGCTAGACTGAAGCGTTTCGAAATCCGACGTAATCCGTGGCGATGATCCGGGCCGGATTGCCGGCGACCAGACAATGATCCGCAACCGATTCTCTCACAACAGCACCAGCCGCAACGACAGAATTGCGGCCGACCTGGACATCCTCCAGGATGATTGCGCCCGCGCCCGCAACGGCTCCGCGCCCCAGCCGCACGCTTCCGCAGAGGATCGCGCCGGGACCGACCGATGCAAGATCGGCGATCTCGGCGTGATGCCCGATACTGGCACTGCGGTTGATGAAAACCAACGCGCCAATTCGCGCAGCTCCGCCGATGACCGCGCCGCTATTGACGTAAGTACCCGGGCCGATCGTCGCCGAACGCGCAACCACCGCGGTCGGGTCGATGATCGTCGCCTCGCGGCTGAAGCCGCGCGCGCGGGCATCTTTTTGGGCGGCTAAACGATTTCCGGGCGTGAAGAACGGAACGAGGTATTGGCAGCTCTTGATCGGCAGGTCGATGTCGTCGGCCCTCACGATGCGCCCATGCGACACAGCGAAATCAGGTCCCTCGACGTTCTTCACAATCGCGGCGACCTCAAGCCCGAGGCGCGCGCAGGACTCTTCAACATCGACGATCATCTTGGAGCCGCAGCCGAACAGAACAACCGACACCTGTGTGCTCCCGGGGCTTTGTTGGCCACAATTGCGCTGCGCACTCGTTCACCCGGGAGAAGCTTCAAACCGCTCCAGCTCGATCCGGGTCCTGACGAGCTTCTTTGCCATCTCGGTGGTCTGGGTCGTGAGCAGTGGGCGGATCTTCCGCGCCAACTTGCGGTAGCGGGCCGGCATCGTCAACCGCAAGCGATCGAGCACCTCGTGCATCACCACCGAGTGCGCAAGATGACCGTAATATATGCGCTCGTGCACGCGCAGCCTCTCCCGCTCATCTGATCGCTCGGCAACCAGGCTCAGTGAGAAATTGTTGCCGTGGACCCTGTATTTGAGCAGCGGCTTGCGGATGAAATGCGCGCCCTTCAGGATGTACGCGTAGAATGGCAGCATGATATCCAGATTGTTCAGATGGGCGGGTGGCATTCCGAAGGTTTCGTAAATCTCGCGCTCGAATCCGATGCTCGCGCCCGCGCAGCAGGCGTTGGATCCATCACGGGCGAGCGTTTCGAAACTGTCGTCGGCGGGCGTGTCGCAATCATGCAGGGTCCGGCCTAGCGGCCTGGAATCCGCATCGACGTACTCTTGATTCGCGGTGACCAGCGAAACGCCCTTCGCCCTCCACGCCTTGGCCATCTCCGCCACCATGTTCGGCAGCATCACGTCGTCATCACAGGTGTTGACGATGAAGGTGCCTCGCGCCGCCTTGATACCGACCTCACGGGCCCCCAGCAACTTCATGTTTTGCGGATTGCGGATAAAGCGGATGTTGGACCGGTCCGGCAGCGCGGAGAGCTTCGCGGCGACGATATCCGCCGTTCGGTCCTGCGAGCAGTCATCGACAATGACGATGTCGAGGGGTGAATAGCTTTGCGCGAGCACGCCGTCCAACGCTTCGGTGACAAACCTCTCGTGATTGTAGCAGAGCATCACGATGGAAATGAGGGGGCCCCCGCCAGCCATGCGCTACACTATCTCGCGAGCTTGATGACGGCTTCCGCGACACGCTCCCGATCCTGGTCCGATACCCACCATCCGACCGGGATGCACAAGTGAGTCAGGCTGAACTCATCGCATTTCGGCAACGGGCAATTGAACGGGGCAAAGGCGGAATGAGTGTCATTGCGGGCATGCACCTTTGATGCACCAATGCCCAACGTCTTCAGCTCTTGCATGAGCTCGTCGCGGTTGGCGACGTGAATCGTGTAGAGCCAATACGCCGAAGTGCCGTCCGGGTTTTCAGGAGCTACCCTGATGTTGTTGGCCCCGCGAAACGCCTGATCATAAAATCGCGCATTGTCGCGATGGCGGGTCACAATCCAATCCAGGTGCTTCAGATTTTCGCGCCCAATCGATGCCGCGACATCGTTCATATGGAACTTGTAGCCGGCTTCCGCCGCATCGAGCTCGCATCGCAGATCGATGTTCTCGCCCACCGCGCGATCGAGGCCATACCAACGCAGCAGGCGACCGCGCGCATCGTCCGCCGGGTTCTTGCAGACGAGGCACCCGCCATCGACGGACGTCACCTGTTTGATCGCCTGAAAGGAAAATGCCACAAAGTCGGAGTGCTGTCCGATGGGTTGCCCGCGATACGTCGAACCCAACGCGTGAGCAGCGTCCTCGATGACCGGGATGCCATTGGCTCGGCCGATCTCGCCAATCCGATCGATGTCACAGGGGCTCCCGCCCCAATGCATCATCATGATGGCCCGAGTCTTGGGCGTGATCGCCGACTCGATCTCATTCGGATCGATGTTGCCCGTCAGCGGATCGACGTCCGCCCAGACGATTCGGGCGCCGTTCTGGACAATGGACGTGTTGGTGGCCATGTTGGTCATCGGGGTGGTGATGATTTCAGCATCGGCCGCCCCATTAACCGACATATGACACGCGAGATGCAGCGCGGACGTACCGGAGTTCACCGTAACGACGCGGGGAATGCCCAATCGGGCCGCAAGCTCGCGTTCGAATGCCACCACTTCCTCGCCTTCGCCGATGTAGCCCGAATAGAGGACGCGCGTGACCGCGGGCTGAACCGACTCGGCCATGAATACCTTGAATAGCGGGATTGTCTGCTCTTGCATGCCAGGCCCCTGATACGGGCAGGTGAAGGCAGATGACTTTCCGACGAAATGGATTTTCGGTTCGCCGCAATGATCACACTGACATCACAAACCGGTCCTTGCCCCCGAAGGACCGGATGTCATCCCGTTTCCTCCATGGTATCCTGGACGGAGCCGCGCATTCAAGTCGGACCGCATCCA
>DAIUEP010000199.1:6442-9090 GCA_036845065.1 Xanthobacteraceae bacterium
CAAGTCGGACCGCATCCATGCTTGCTGACGATGGAAGTGATGAGGCAATGATAAGGGGGCAAGCGCGCCCCCTTATTTAGTGCTCCTATTTTAATGCCCTGGAGTTGAACGCTGGTGCAGCGCTCGCACTCAGGTCAGAAAGTGACCTTGTCCTTGATGGCCGCTTCGGCGTTCGACGGCACGACTTTCCGCGCCACGAAATCATCCCAGTTCTTGAACGGGCCCTTGGCGCGCGCATCCACGATGGCCTTGGCGCGGGCCGGACCGATCTGCGGCAGCCCATCAAGCTCGGTGGCCGTGGCGGTGTTCAAGTTGACCTTCTTCACGATCGGCGCAGTCGCCACCGGGGTGGGGGTAGTCTTAGCCGGCGCGGTGACGGCGGGGGTGGCTGGCGCGGTTGGCGCAGCGGCCGGCGTTGCCGTTTGCGCAAGAACCGGGGCGGCACTGACTGCAAGAAACGCCGCTACGGAGAGCAAGCGACGGAGGTTCATTTGAGTTGTCCTGACGAAACCGGCAAGAATTTCCAGCGATGTGCGGTTGCCGGGTTGGCTCACATCGACGACACCGCATCGATTTGCAGCGTCGAGCCCACAATAGTCGGAGTGGGCTGAATGCGACCTGAATACAGCACACAACAATTCGACAGGATTGGCCTGCGTCGCGACGCCGCACCACGGCGGCAACGTGTCAGCCGCTTGACTTCTCGCATTTGCCGTCAAGCTGTGCGCGACGCCACCGCCGATTGCCGAGCCCCACGCAACGCCTCGCTCGCGGTGCGATCGACAACGAGCGTGTCCGGGTCGACCACGACGCCATAAAGCTCCGCCGCCGCCTTGATCGACACATAGCCCTGGCGCACGTCCTCGGCGACCTCGTCGATGGCGCGTTCCAGCGGATTGCCATAGCCGCCTCCGCCGCCGCCGCGAATGAGAAACGCGTCGTCGGTCTTGAGCGCCGCCACCAGCACCTTGGCGTTCGGGAAATCGGTCTTCCATTGGCCGCCCTGCCGCAGCGCCACCTGGTTGCCGGTGCCTTCAAGGCCGCCGTCGAGGCCCCAGGGCTTGCAATGGGCGCGCTCGACCTGGGTGTTCATGGTCATCGGGATGCGCGCGCGCACCACCCGCTCGACGCCGAGCCCGCCGCGGCGGCGGCCGGCGCCGCCCGAATCCGGGACCAGCGCATAGCGCTCGACCACCAGCGGAAACTTCGCCTCCGCCTGCTCGTTCGGCGAGTTGTGGGTGTCGCCGTCGTTGATGCACACGGTGGCGCTGATGCCGTCCTCGCTGCGCTTGGCGCCCCACCCACCGCCGAGCGGACCGAAATTGGCGATGAAGAACTCCGACGTCTTCGGATTGACGCCGTGCAGCGACGCGACCAGGAGGTCGGCGTGATGGCCCGCGATCACACGATCCGGAATGACCGGCGCGAGCGCCTTGAACAGCGTGTCGACGATCGTCATCGGATAGGTCATCCACCAGCGCATCGGCGCCGGCCGCGTGGCGCTGATGATGCGGCCGGGCGGCACGATCACCTTGAGGCTGCGGAAGGAGCCGTCGTTGATCGGATAGTCGGTCGGCGAAGTGAGGCACTTGTAGGCGACCTGCGCGCAGGCATAGCCGGTGGTGATGCCGGAATTGTAGAAGCCGCGCACCTGCTTCGACACGTTGGTGAGATCGACCGTCATCTCGTCGCCCTTCACCACCACGCGCACCCGGATCGGCACCGGCTTGCCGACCTCGATGCCATCGTCGTCCATGTAGGATTCCGCCTCGTAGACCCCGTCCGGAATCGTGCGCGTGCGAGCGCGCGCCATCGCATCCGCGTGATCCATGATGGCGGCGACCGCGCCCTGCACGGCGTCGCGCCCGTAGCGCTCGATCAGCTGCAAATAGCGCCGTTCGCCGGTCTTCACCGCGGTCACCTGCGCGCGCAGGTCGCCCATGGCGCGGCTTGGGAGCCGCACGTTCTGGCGGATGATCTCGACCAGCGTCTCGTTGACCACGCCGCGATCGTTGAGCTTCATGATCGGGATCTGCAGCCCCTCCGCGAAGATGTCGGTGCTCATGCCGCCCAGCATGCCGCCGATGTCGAGCCAGTGCGCCATGCAGCAGGAGAAGCCGACCAGCGCATCCTGGTGGAAGATGGGCAGCGTCAGCGTGACGTGGTTGAGATGGCTGCCGGTGAGATAGCTGTCATTGGTGACGTAGATGTCGCCCGGCTTGATGTTGTCGCGGCCGAAATGCCTGATTTTTGCTTTGACGGTCTCCGCCATGCCGCGGATGAACATCGGCAGCCCGATGCCGATCGAGATCGTGTCGCCGTCGGGCGTGAACAGGCCGGTGGTGAAATCGAGCGCCTCGTAGATGATGATGTTGTAGGCGGTGCGCATGAGGTTGGTCTTCATTTCCTCAGTCACCGCGATGACGCCATTGCGCACGATCTCGGTCACGACCGGATCGATGGCGCGCTTGGTGGTGCGACTGTTGCGTACGGATCGCTTTGGCTTCGACTGCTGATTCGGCTGCTTGGGCATTGGCTCTCGTTTCTGTCGTCCCCGCGAAGGCGGGGACCCATAACCACCGACACTTCAATTTGTCACTTCCGATGCCACGATGTAGCGCTGCGACGTATGGGTCCCCGCCTTCGCG
>DAIUEP010000200.1:0-8920 GCA_036845065.1 Xanthobacteraceae bacterium
GGAGCTTGCGCTCAGCGAACAGATCGGACCCAAGTCGGTCATCACGTACCCGTCCGGCGGACAGCAGCTGCCTGGCCGTGGATTCTACGAGATCAGCGGGCTGGCCTGGTCCGGCGGGGGCGCCATTAAGACCGTGGAAGTATCCACCGATGGCGGGAAGAAGTGGAACCTCGCCGAGCTCAAGACGACTCCACAACGCATGGCGCACGTCCGGTTCGGCTACCAGTGGACCTGGGATGGAAACGCGACCGAGATTCTGTCGCGCGCCACCGACGAGATCGGACAGGTACAGGCTCTGCGAGAGCAGATCGCCCAGTGGTGGAACGTGCCTGTGGAGCGAAATTACCGAGTGCCCGGGCTCGACAACAGCATCATGCCCTGGAAGATCGCCAAGGACGGGAGCGTGACCAATGGGCTCGCTTAGGCTTGTCACGATTCTGCTGCTCACGACTATGGTGCTCGTGGGCAGCCCCGCGTTCGCGCAGTCGCCCACATATGGCGTAGGACGCACTCCGACCGCAGAAGAAATCCGCCGCATGGATATCTCGATCGGTCCTACGGGAGAGGAGCTCCCTCCCGGCCGCGGCACCGCCAAGGAGGGCGCACTGGTCTTTGAGCAGAAGGCGTGCATCGCCTGCCATGGCGCAGCGGGCACAGGGGGACTGGCGCCCGCGTTGCAATCGAAAAAGGGCCAAGATGTTCCCATCTGGCAACGGGAGCGCATCCTGCCACTGCGCGCGCCGTTTGCGACGACGGTGTGGGATTACATCAATCGCGGCATGCCTCTCGGGAATGAGGGGACTCTCACCGCCGATGAGGTCTATGCGCTGACGGCCTACCTGCTCTTCGTGAACAAGGTGATCCCGGAGGACCAAGTCCTCGACAAACAGAGTCTGCCGAAGGTCAAGATGCCGATTGGCGATGATTACGCCAAGCTGCATGAGTGGAAGCCCAACACGCCGAGGCTTGAGGGTTACCCCTACTAGCCCATCTTATTCAGGCGGGCCCGGAGTTATGCTGAAGGGTGTGGCGCAAAGCATTGAGCTTGCGTAGGGAATGGGTGTCGGGACCACCCCTGCGCGTCCCGCCACGCTGCCAAAAGACGGCGCGGGCGCCGGCCGACCGATCGACTACATATTGCACTCCACTTCAGCTTCGGGTCATACGCGACGCTACCGAACACCCCAGACGGCAGAACATCATCTGGAAGCGGACGAGAGGCGTGGCTTGCGCCGACTCGTTGGTCACACTCGGAAATCCTGTTTAGATTTCTTGACATGGGCGCAGGTCCGATTTGGCGAACCGGTGCCCCACCCTCGGGTCAAGACCGAGCTCTGGCTTCGCCGGGCCATGCGGCTATCGCCCACCCGCAGCCTCGATCAGGCGGGCGATCTCGCGCTGGCCCTTGCGCCTGGCATGCGCAAGCGGCGAGACGCCGTCCTTGTCGGCAAGGTTGGGGTTGGCTCCGGCCGCCAGCACCAGCCTGGTGATCTCGACATGGCGCGGACCACCGTCGCCCAGGATCACGATCTCGAGCAGGCAGGTCCAGCCGAGATTGTTGACGTGATTGACGTCAATCCGGGTCGTCAACAGAACCCGCGCCGCCTCCACATGACCGCGCTCGCAGGCCGGAATGAGCGCATTGCCGCCAAAGCGGTTGCGCAACGAGAGATCCGGCCCTTTCGGGATCATCAGGCGCAGCATGTCGGCGCGTCCCAGCGCGCCGGCGAGCAGCCAGGGCGAATCCGCATTGGCGGCCTGCGCGTTGATGTTGGCGCCGGCCGCGATCAGGAGCGCGGCGGCCTCGGCGTGACTGCGCTCGACCGCGATGAGAAGCGGCGTGCGCCCTCCCCTGTCGACCGGATCGAGCGGCACACGTGCGGCGATCAGCTGCCTGATCTCCACAACATCGCCGCGTTGCGCCGCCGCCAACAGCGCCTCGCCCCCCGAGGGCTGGCTCCATGCCGGATCGCCGAACCAGATCAGCAGGGCGGCGAGCAGCACGGGCAGACTTGAGGAAAACCGACGAGCTTGCACCACAGCCTCGCAATCTATCGCCGCGCCGGCCTGCCGGCGTCAGTCGCGGCTGCGCCGAATACCATACGCTCGACATTGGCTTGCGCGAGCGCACTCTCGCAAGCCGCGCAGGGACGCGAGGTCGAATACATGATGGCGCCCGACATATCCGCGCTGCCGAGGCGGCGCTGCGCATCCCGAAGCGCGACACGTTCAGCATGGGCGTCCGGGTCTCGATCAACGATCACGCGGCTCGGCCCATAGCCGACGATTGCGCCATAGCGAACGATGACCGCCCCGAACGGCTGATCGCCGCTCGCGACCGCCTCGCTTCGCATGCGGAGCGCTTCCGCCACGAAGCGCTTCTCATCGTCGCCGAGCGCCGATGCGGCAGACCGGGGCAGCAGGCCCGCTAAGGCGCATCCGGCAAGAACGACAAATCTCCGTCGATGACAGGCGCACATCGTCGCGCACTCCGGCTTGGACGGCGCGCTCGCGGTGCGCACCCCTGGTGCGAACTTATCGAGCCGCCGGAGACAAGCAAGGACCTCGCCATGGTCGATCGGCCAGCCGCCGCAGTTCCGAACGCGGCGAAGCGGATGCCGACCCGATCGAAGCTCTTGGTAAATTTAGTCTTAAATTCCTGGTGGCGACGATTTTTCAACCTTGTTTTCCGGCGCGGTGAGACGCTCCGGGAGTCTCGTTGCACCTTGTGGTCCGGACACTTCGGCAGTTGAGCCAAATTGCTGCCCATCAATACAGATCGCGCTAACGGCGGATTCATAAACTGGCCTTACCATTTCCTTTAAAATCGAGGGCCGAACCGCTCGCCGCGCCCGGGGAAACCATGGCAGCCTATCTCACCAAACCGGTTCTTGTCGTCGATGACAGCCAGACGACCGTGCGCGTCGTGCGCAGCCTGCTGGCACGTATCGGCTTCAAGGATATCGACGACGCCTCCAACGGCATGGCGGCGCTCGCCAAGATGATCGAGAAGCCCTACGGCATCGTGATCGCCGACTGGAACATGGAGCCGATGAGCGGCTACGAGCTGCTCAAGCAGGTTCGCGCCGATTCCCGGATAGCCGGCACCCGGCTGATCCTCATGACCGCCGAGCTCAACGCATCACACGTGATCGCGGCCAAGAAGGCGGGCGCCAACAACTACATTCTCAAGCCATTCACCGACGAGGTTCTGCGGTCGAAGATCGAAGAGGCACTCCTTGTTCCCAGCCACTAGCAACCGAGCGAGCTGACGATGAGCACGACCGCGACAGGATCGATCAAGGCGCCGGTGGCTAGTCCTGCGGCCGAAGGCAAGAAGGCCTCACGCGCGCCCCAAGGCAGCTCCTCCCTGGAGCGCCGCCGCATCGTGATCGTGTCTGCCGGCCTGTTCGTGCTCCTTGGTACGGGCATCCTGGTGGCCATGACGACGAGCTTGCCGTCCGCGATCATACAGCGCACGCCCTTGGGCCAACGCGACTCGTTCGGGGTCGAGGAGCGCAACGCCGCCATCGTGCTGCCCGCCGCCAACAATCGGTGCCGGCAGATCGCCTTCAATAACGACACCGGTCGCATGGTGGAGACCTCCAGGCCCTGCGAGACCAAGCCGGTCGTTGACGACAAGGGCGGTGTGCCGGTTCCGGAAGCGACGATCAAGCGCCTCGATTCGATCCGGCAAGGGTTCAACAAGTAGACCTGTACCGGGCCTGCCGCAGCTAGCCGCGCTACCTTGCTCCCGCCAGCCGGTTGAACTCCGCAATCACCGGCGGCGTCGCGACCGCCGCCAGCGCGCCGATCATCTCCGCGATGCGCGATCCTTCGATCGGCTGCCCCCCCGGCAGGTCGACCTTCTCGGCATCCGCCTGGTAGTCCTTATCCTGGGCCATGGCCAGAAAGGCCTTGCGCAAGACCGCGGTGATGTCGGCCGGCATGCCGGCGGGGCCGACCAGCGGCACGCCGATGCTGTCGGGCGCCTGCACGAGATCGACAATCGGCCGATGGCTCGCGCGCACGACGTCGCGCAAGAGCGGGACGCCCGGCCGCGCCGGCGCGGTCTGCACGAGCGCCACCATCTTGGCGGCCAGGTCTGGACGGGCGGCGAGCGCACTGCCGACCGTGAACGTACCATCGATCTCGCCCTGCTCGAGCGCCAGTAAGAGGCGCGCCGTCGAGACGTAGCCGAGCACGACCTTGACCGGCGCGCCATCGGCCGCCAGCAGCGCAGGCGACATGGCGGTCGGGGTCGTGGCGCCGAGCGCCCCGAAGGTGACCGGCTTCGATGCGGCCTTCAGGTCCGCGTAGCTCGCCAAGCCGGTGCGGGCGTGCACGAAGGCCGCCGCGCTCACGGTGCCGGGACTGCCGATATAGGTGAGCCTGGCCGGATCGAAGCTGGTGCCCGGGCGCTTGACGATCGCCTCGATATACCAGGAGCGGCCCGGTACGGCGAGCGTGAGGCCATCGGCCGCGACGCGCCGATCGAGGTGATTGACCGACACAATGCCGGCCGCGCCTTCCATGTTCTGCACCACGATCGCGGGGTGGCCCGGAATGAAGCGGCCGAGGTGGCGCGTAATGGCGCGTGCGCTCGCGTCGACGCCACCACCCGGCGCATAGCCGACGATCACGGTGAGCGTCTTGCCCTGGTAGAAGTCAGCCGCGGGCGCGGGCGACGCCATGGCCAGCGCGAGACTGCCCATGAGCGGCAGCAGCGCGCGACGGGTGTGTTCCTGCATGCGATGAGCCTAGCACGCGCCCGCCCTGTGCACATCTGCTCGCTGGCTCGCTGGCGCCCTGGCTCGCTAGCGCCCTGGCTGGGCACTAGCTCTTGAGCCGATAGCCGGTCTTGAAGATCCACCAGATGGCCGCGAGACACGCGAATAGAAATGCAAACGTCATCGCCAGGCTGACCGCGATGCGCACATCGGCAATCTCGAAAAAGGCCCAGCGGAAACCGCTGATGAGATAGACGACCGGATTGAACAGGGTCACGGTCTGCCACGCCGGCGGCAACACGCTGATGGAGTAGAAGGTGCCGCCCAGGAAAGCCAACGGGGTGATGATCAGGAGCGGAACGACCTGCAGCTTCTCGAAGCCGTCCGCCCAGACGCCGATGATGAAACCGAACAGACTGAATGTCACGGCGGTGAGCACCATGAAGCCGACCATCCAGACCGGGTGAGCAATCTTGAGCGGCACGAACAGGCCGGCAGTCGCCAGGACCAGGAAGCCGAGAATGATCGACTTGGTCGCGGCCGCGCCAACGTAGCCCAGCACGATTTCCACAAAGGAGATCGGCGCCGAGAGAATCTCGTAGATGGTGCCAGTGAAGCGGGGAAAATAAATGCCGAAGGACGCGTTCGCCACGCTCTGCGTGAGCAGCATCATCATGATCAGGCCGGGCACGATGAAGCAGCCATACTCGACCCCCTCGATCTCGCTCATGCGCGAGCCGATCGCCGCGCCGAACACGATAAAATAGAGGGACGTCGATATGACGGGGGACACGATGCTCTGCAGCAGCGTGCGTCCGGTGCGCGACATCTCGAAGACATAGATCGCCCGAACAGCCCGGAGGTTCATTGCCGCTCACTCACCAGATCGACAAAAATATCCTCCAGCGAGCTTTCCGTCGTCTGCAGGTCCTTGAAGCGAATGCCCGCGGCGTGGACATCCCTGAGCAGAGCCGGGATGCGGGTAAAGCCGGGATCGTAGGTGTAGATGAGCTCGGTGCCATCTGCCGCAAGCGTGAGACGATAGCTCGCGAGCGAGTCCGGCACGACGTCGAGCTTGTTGTGCAGCTGCAGCGTCAGCTGCTTCTTGCCGAGCTTGCTCATGAGCGCGGCCTTGTCCTCGACCAGGATGAGCTCGCCCTTGTTGATCACACCGATCCGGTCGGCCATGTCCTCGGCCTCCTCGATGTAATGAGTCGTCAGGATAATGGTGACACCCGACGCGCGCAGCGATCGAACGATCTCCCACATGTCCTTGCGCAGCTCAACATCGACGCCGGCCGTCGGCTCGTCGAGAAAGAGGACCTGCGGTTCGTGCGACAGCGCCTTGGCAATCAAGAGGCGGCGCTTCATGCCTCCGGACAGCGTCATAATCTTGCTCGTCCGCTTCTCCCACAACGACAGGTCCTTAAGGACCTTGGCGATATGGTCAGGGTTGTTCGGCTTGCCAAACAGGCCGCGGCTGAAGGAGACCGTCCCCCACACCGACTCGAACGCATCGGTCGTAAGCTCCTGGGGCACCAGCCCAATCATGGAACGTGCTGCCCGATAATCCCTGATGATGTCATGGCCTCCGACCGTGACCCGGCCCTCCGACGGATTGACGATGCCGCAAACGATGCTGATCAGCGTAGTCTTGCCGGCGCCGTTGGGACCGAGCAACGCGAAGATCTCGCCACGGCGGATGTCCAGATTGATGTCCTTGAGGGCATGAAATCCGGATGAATATACTTTAGAAAGATTCGAAATGGAGATGACAGGCTGCATGTCAGTGTATTCCGCCAAAAACGTTCGGCGCGCAATGTACGGATAGTTACGACAGGCGCCAGCCCTTGACCGACGATGACAAGGCTCGGATAGATGCGCGCGAACCACAGCCACAGCATCTCTGGCCATTAACCAACCTGGCATCCAATTTGATCCGACTCCACAATGGGTGATTTCGGAATTGGCCAGCCAGTGCCGCGGGAGGAAGACCCGTACCTGGTGCGTGGCGCCGGTCGTTACGTCGATGACGTGAAGCTCATCGGAGAGGCGCGTGCCTATGTGCTGCGCTCGCCGCATGCGCATGCGCGCATCGTTGCGATCGATGCCAGCCGGGCGCAGGCCGCGCCCGGTGTCGTCCTCATTCTGATCGGCACCGATCCCGCTCTGCTGGCGCTTGGGCTGCAGCAGCCATGGCACCCGCGCAAGCGGCGCGACGGCTCTCCCGTCTTCATCTCGCCGCAGCCGCTCCTTGCGCGTGAGCGCGTGCGCTATATCGGCGATCCGGTGGCACTGATCGTGGCCGAAACGCTCGATCAGGCGAAGGACGCCGCCGAATTGGTCGACGTCTCGTACGAGACGCTGCCGGCGGTTCCCACCACCGAGGCCGCGAGCAGACCTGGCGCGCCCGCGGTGTGGCAGGACTGCCCGGACAACATTGCGTTCGTGCACGAGCTCGGCGACAAGGCCGCGGTCGGGAAGGCGTTTGCGGCCGCCACCCATGTGGTGCGCCAGCGCATGGTGATCAGCCGCCTTACCACCAATTCGATGGAACCGCGCGGCTGCCTCGCCGAATACGATGCGCGCGAGGATCGCACCACGCTGCGCTGCACGGTGCAGGTCCCGCACCTGATGCGGCAAACGATCGCAGAGGAGATCTTCCGGGTTCCTGAAACGAAGTTCCGCATCATCGCCGACAATGTCGGCGGCGGCTTCGGCATGAAGGGCGCGCTCTATCCCGAATATTCGCTCACCGCGCTGGCGGCGCGCCTGATCGGCCGACCGGTGAAATGGATGTCGGAGCGCGGCGAAGGATTCCTCTCCGACGAGCATTGCCGCGACAACGTCAGCGAGGCCGAGCTTGCGCTCGATGGCGACGGCAAGTTTCTCGGCCTGCGGGTGCACACGGATGCGAACATCGGCGCCTATCATTCCTCCGACCGCAACGCCGGTCCGCCGACCAACAATCTCGGCGTGCTCGCCGGCACCTATGTGCTGCCGGCGATCCACGTCGAGGTGAACGCCACGCTCACCAATACCATGATGACCGGCCACTACCGCGGCGCCGGGCGGCCGGAAGCAGCTTACGTGCTCGAGACGCTGGTCGATCTCGCGGCGCGCCAGCTCGGCGTCGACCCTGCCGAGCTGCGCCGCCGCAACACCATTCCGGCGCGCGCGATGCCGTACCAGACCGCGTTGGTCTATACCTATGACTGCGGCGACTTCGGCAAGAACCTCGACGACTGCCTGGCCCAGTCCGACTACCGTGGCTTCGAGCAGCGGCGCACGGAATCGCGCAAGCGCGGCAAGCTCCGCGGTATCGGCATGTCGAGCACGGTCGCCTCCACCAACGTGGGTCTGATCGAGCATGCCGAGTTGCGCTTCGACCCGAGCGGCACGCTCACCATCGCGATCGGCACGCAGGACCATGGCCAGGGCCATGCCACCTCGTTCCGCCAGATCATCGCCGACAAGCTCGGCGTCCCGCCCGAGCGCGTGCGCTTCCAGCAAGGTGACACCGACCAGGTTGCGATCGGCACCGGTACCTTCGGGTCGCGCTCGATGGTGGCGGGCGGCACCGCACTGCTCGCAGCCGCCGACAAGATCATCGCCAAGGGCCGGAGGCTCGCCGCCCATGTGATGGAGGCGGACGAGCACGACATCGTGTTCGAGCAGGGCCGCTTCGTCGTCGCCGGCACCGACAGCTCGATCACGCTTGGCGAGATCGCGCAGACGTCATTCTCGCCGAAAAGCCTGCCCAAGGGCATGGAGCCCGGCCTGTTCGAGAGCGGCACGTTCGACGGCGGGCAGCGCACGTTTCCGAATGGCTGCCATGTCGTCGAGGTCGAGATCGACGAGGAGACGGGCGCGGTCGAGATCGTGCGCTACAACGCGGTCGAGGACGTCGGCCACATGATCAATCCGCTGCTCGTCGCCGGCCAGGTGCACGGCGGCATCGCCCAGGGCGTCGGCCAGGCGCTCCTTGAGAACATCGTCTACGACGCGTCCGGCCAGCTCGTGTCGGGCTCGTTCATGGACTACGCCATGCCGCGCGCCGACAATTTCTGCGACTTCGCGCTCGCCGAGAACGAGGTGCCGACCAAGACCAATCCGCTGGGCGTCAAAGGCGCGGGTGAATCCGGCACGGTGGGCGCGCTACCGGCGGTCATGAACGCGGTGAATGACGC
>DAIUEP010000201.1:0-8791 GCA_036845065.1 Xanthobacteraceae bacterium
TCGGCAATTGCGGCAAGAGTGCCGATTGATAACCGATTTCGTGATATTTTGGCCTCATGTCAAACGACGTTGTTGACCTGCGCAATTTTTATGCCCAGCGCCTTGGCGTGGCGGCAAGGCGTTTCATCGGACGAGGTGTTCGGGCCCGCTTTGCCGACACGCGGGGCTTGCGGGTGCTCGGTATCGGCTACGCAATCCCTTATCTCGGTCTGTTTCGCGAGGAGGCGGAGCGCTGTCTGGCCTTCATGCCGGCGGCGCAAGGTGTGGTGAAATGGCCCACGACCCGACCAACGCTGGCGGCGCTCGTCGACGAGCTCGATTTGCCGCTGCCGGATGCCGCGGTCGATCGCGTGCTGCTCATTCATGCGCTGGAGATGGCCCATGACCCGGGCGCCCTGCTGCGAGAAGTGTGGCGGGTGCTGGCGGCTGGCGGGCGGATCCTGGTCGTGGTGCCCAATCGGCGCGGGCTGTGGGCGCGCATCGATACGACTCCCTTCGGGCACGGCCGGCCCTATTCGCGCTCGCAGATCACGCAGCTCCTGCGCGATACCTGGTTCACGCCGATCGGATGGTCCGAGGCGCTCTACATGCCGCCGGTCGCGCGCGGCTGGTTCACGCGCTCGGCGGTCGCCTGGGAGCGGGCAGGGGCGACCATCTCGGCGCCGTTCGCGGGGGTGCACATCGTCGAGGCCACCAAGCAGGTCTATCGCGCGATTCCCAGTAGACGTGAGAAAACCCGGCTGGTGCCCTCGCTTGCGCCTGCGCTGGCGCCATCGCCGGGTGGGTAGGCCTCAAAATGCCGATGCCCCGCTCGTCACGGGGCATCAGCGAGATTGCCTGTGGAGATGCTATTCGCTGCGCAGCCTGTCACTCGCTGTGCGGACTGTCGTCGCGATCGTCGCTGCGCGGTCCGCCCTGAAAGTCATTGCGCGAGCCACGGTGGCGGCGCCGCCGGCGATGCAGCGGGAAGCGGTCACCTTGGTTCTCATGGCCGTTCTGGCTCACCCCTTGATAGCCGGGCTGTGCCTGCTGGGCCGGCGGCTGCTGGCCGCCAGTGATGAACGACGGCAGGCGATCGATGTCGCCGCCATTGTCATGTGCGACCGACTGGTTCGGGCGCTGTACGTGAACCTGCTGTTGCGGCTGCTGCTGGTGCTGCTGCGGCGCCGGGAACGGCTGAGCGTCACGCGGCAGGAAAGGTTGCGGCTCGCGCGTTCCGAACGGCGCCTCGCCCGCGAGCGGCTGCTGATCGCCGTCATCCTCATCAAGCGCTTCGTCGCGGGCGCCGCCCGGCCCTTCGTTCTCGGTGCGGGCGAGATGGGGATTGCTCTGGCGAAACTGCTCCTGCGCAGCCGCGATCAGACGGTAGTAGTGCTCCGCATGCTGGTAGTAGTTTTCCGCCGAAATCGGATCGCCGGAGGCTTGGGCATCGCGGGCGAGCTGAATGTATTTTTCAGCGATGTGGGAGGGGTTACCTCGAATTTTGACGTCCGGGCCGTTCGATTCGTAAACACGGGCCATCGGATTGTGGCTTTTGCGATGGCCGCCGCTATGCCCGTGATTGTTGTGACTGTGGCCATGGCCGCCGTGACTGCGGCCACGCATGCGCTTGTTCTGACCGTTTCTCATGATTTGCCCGTTCGCTGATCCTCTTATTGGGGCGGCTGTGCGCCGCCTCCTGCCCTCACCACGCGTTTCCGAAACTCGCGTCAGCGCCGCGGTCATAAAAACCGCGTTTCCCGCGAGATCGGGCGCATAGCCAATATGCGGCATTCCGCCGCTCAGCTCGACGTCCTGTCACGAAACAGCAGCCCCTGGCCGCGGTCAGATTTGGCGTTGCCCACCTCTCGTCGTGCGCAGCCACGTCGATGATCGATCGCGGACGGCGCCTAACCGATGAAGCATTTCGAACCCAAGTCAGGAAACTGTCGGCCGGATCACCCGGCTGGTTGTTTCACGTCTTCGCGCCTGTGGCACTCCGGAGCTTCGCTACGGGCCTCTGATCGGCGCGGCCGAGCGTCTCGGGTCGATTCCTAGGGGAACCCTAATTGGTCTCGGGACACAATCCAAGCGATTTTTTGCGTGCCTGAATTGTGAAAGACTCATGGCAAAAAACTCATGGCATGAGCCTCGCCGGCAATGCGCGCGCCATGCCGGAGAGATCGGGACGTGGGCGCTCGACCGCAAGCCCCGCCGCCGAAAAAAGCGCGGCCACCGCGCTGGCCTGACCCGCGCCCAGCTCCACCACGACCAGGCCGTCTGGAGCGAGCAGCCGGCGTGCGTCGGCTGCGATCGCGCGGTAACCATGAAGCCCGTCGGCGCCTCCATCGAGCGCGCGCGCGGGCTCGAACAGACGCACCTCGGGCTGCAGCGTCGGGATGTCGCCCCGCCGCACGTAGGGCGGATTGGAGACCAGAAGATCGAACGGCCCCCGGAGCGCAGCGCCGTAGTCGCAGACTACGAACAGGGCGCGCTCCTGCAGTTCGAGCGCGCGCATATTGCGGCGTGCGCACGCAATGGCGGTGTCGCTCAGGTCGGTGCCGACGCCGAGGGCCGCGGGGCATTCACTGAGCAATGCCGCGAGCAGCGCGCCCGAGCCGGTGCCGAGATCGGCCATGCGCAACGCGCCTTGGCGCTGCGCTCCGAGCGCGGCGAGGGCCGCCTCCACCACGGTCTCGGTTTCGGGCCGCGGCACCAGGGTCTCGGCATTGAGCCGGAACGGCAGGCCCCAGAATTCCTTGACGCCGAGAATGCGCGCGACCGGCTCGTGCGCGAGCCGCCGCTGCGCCAACGCCGCGATCGCCGCGCTCTCGGCCGACGTGAGCAAGCGCGGTCCCTGGCTGATAATGCCTGCCGGATCGAGCGCGAGCGCGTGGCCGATCAGGATGCGTGCGTCAAGCTCTGGGCTGTCGAGTGCAGCCGCCGCGAACGAGCGGGCCAGCGCCCTGCGCGCCGCCGTGATGGTCTCGCCCGCCATGGATTGAGAGTCCGACAACCCCTGTCTCCTCATGAGCGCCCATGGTACGACATATAAAAAGTGAAGAAGAGTGAAGAGTTATCGGTGAACTTTGAGAGGGGTGGAAAATGGCTCATCGCGTCATCATTGTCGCTCTCGTCGCGATCGTCGCCTCGTGCGGAACGGCGCTGGCCCAGCCGGCGGCTGCAGGTGCCGCGTCATGTGATGAATTCCTGCCGGTCAAGGCGCAGGTCGGCGGCCGCAGCATCGGCCCCGAGGAGTGTCGCATCGTTTCGCGCGACATCGTGTCCAACATCAAGGGGCAGACGTTTCTGCGCCTGGAGCTGAAGATCAGCGGGACCCTGAATGGCTGGGCAACCAAGCAAGGTACGCGGTCGAGCTATTTCAACGACGGGCCCGATTTCGTCTTTGCTCAATCCGGCAACGACTCGCCCCGCTTCAGGGGGATCGGGCGCTACAGCGGCTCGACCGGACATGGCATCTCTCTGTTCCTCCCCGAAAACCCGGCGGACTGGAACGGCAAGCTGTTCGTCACCGCGCATGGCGCCGGCTCCTATGGCGGCGTCGGCGCGCTGATCGAGCGCGATCCGAAGGCCGACTTCCATCCGCTTGCCAACAAGAACCGGCATGTCGGCCTGATGCTGGATCGCGGCTACGCCGTGGCGCACACCTTGCGGTCCGCCGACATCGCGGGCGGCGATGTCGAGGTCACGCTCGAGGACGGCACGGTGCAGAAGAACAATGTCAGCACCCATGCGGGCTTTCTCACCGGCTTTGCCAAGGTCGCCGGCAACATGGTGCGCAAGCAGTACGGCCGGGGTGCCGAGCGGACCTATTTCTATGGCTTTTCGGCCGGCGGCTTCCTGGGCCGGCTGGTGCATTACCTGCCCGGCGCCAACCTCGGCGACGACGGCCGGCCGCTGTTCGATGCATTCCTGATCGGCGACGCCGGCAGCGGCATGTGGCTGCCGGTGCTCAAGGTCGATGGCAAGGATACGCTGTTCGTCGGCGACGACCGCGCGCGCTTCATTCCGCAGATCGACATCTCCCACCAGCTCTATGCCGGCGAGGACAACGATAACTTGCCGCGCAAGCGCGAGAACGCGGCGATCCTTCGGCAGAAGGGGCTTGGCGACAAGCACCGCATGTACGAGGTCAGAGGCGTCAGCCACATCGATGCCGGGCAGGTGTCGCGCCCCGAATTGGCGGCGCAGAGCCTCGATCTCGGTGGGCTGAATGAAGCGCTGCTCGATCTTCTGGATCGCTGGGTGGTCAACGGCGAGGCGCCGCCTCCGACCAGGTCCGATCTCCTTTCGCTCGGTGACGCCGATCGCGACGGCGTCAACGAGAACCCCGCCATCGCGTTGCCGGAGGTCGCTTGCCCGCTCGGCGTCTATCACGCCATGCCGGCCGTGCACGGCACGTCGCGCCGCTCCTACCAGGAGACGGGCTTCGCGGCTTTTGACGGAGCCGATCTCGAACCGCTCGACGGGCGCGGCCAGTTCGTCGACATGAATGGCAATGGCGTGCGCGACAAGCGCGAGACACTGGTTCAGGCCTGGACCCGGCTCGGGCTCCTCAAGGCAGGCGAACGGCTGACCGTCGGCAAGTATACCGCTTGCGTGGCCAACGCCGCCGCCAAGCTGGTGGAGCAGGGTCTGTTGCCGCCACGGCTGCTCACCCACTATGTCAGCAGAGCGGCGGCCGGCGGGATCGGCGAGGCGGGGCGCTAGAACGCTTGCGACGAGAACACGGGCGAGGACGCGCTCACGCGTCGCTCGTCTCCGCCGACAGCAGCTCCGCCTGATGCTCGGTCACCAGCGCATCGATGATCTCGCCGAGCGCCTCGCCCTCGATGATCTGCGGCAGCTTGTAGAGCGTCAGGTTGATGCGATGGTCGCTTACCCGCGCTTGCGGGAAATTGTAGGTGCGGATGCGCTCGGAGCGATCGCCGGATCCGACCTGGCCGCGCCGCTTGGCGGCGCGGGCGGCGTCCTGCTTCTGGCGCTCATGGTCATAGAGCCGCGCCCGCAGCACCGCCATGGCCTTGGCGCGGTTGCGATGCTGCGAGCGATCCTCCTGCATCATTACCACGATGCCGGTCGGGAGGTGGGTCACGCGCACCGCCGACTCGGTCTTGTTGACGTGCTGGCCGCCGGCGCCGCCCGCCCGCAGCGTGTCGATCTTGAGGTCGCCCTCGTTGATCGCGACGTCGAGTTCCTCAGCCTCAGGCAGCACCGCCACGGTGGCCGCTGAGGTATGGATACGGCCTGACCCTTCGGTGTCGGGCACGCGCTGGACGCGATGGACGCCCGACTCGAATTTGAGCTTGGCGAAGGCGCCGCGGCCGCGGATCTCCGCGATGACCTCCTTGTAGCCGCCCATCGAGCCCTCGCTGGCGGAGACGAGCTCCACCTTCCAGCCCTGCTTGGCGGCGAAGCGCTCATACATGCGGAACAGGTCGCCGGCGAACAGCGCAGCCTCGTCGCCGCCGGTGCCGGCGCGGATTTCGAGGATCACGTTGCGTTCGTCCATGGCGTCCTTGGGCAGCAGTGCAACCTTGATCCGCTGCTCGAGTACCGCGCGCCGCTCTTCCAGCGCCGGTTTCTCGGCGCTTGCCATGTTGCGCATCTCGGTGTCGGTCGTGGGGTCGCCAATCAGCGCATTGAGGCCGTCGATCTCTTCGGTGACGCTGCGATAGGCCTTGACGGCGTCGACGATCGGGCCGAGTTCGGCGAACTCGCGCGACAGCTTCACATAGGTGTCCGGCGTCACTTGCGTGGCAAGTTCCGTTTCTACCGCCCGGTGGCGGGCGAGCAAGGCATCGAGCTTCTGTTCCGGCAGCATGACCGTGGTTCGTTGATTCGCGCCGCTATGGAATCGGATGAAGTCGCAGTGTATGTCAATGGCAGTGAAGCCGAGTTTTCGTTAGGAAGGGAGCGAAATATGCCCAAGATCAGGCACCTGGCCATCATCTGCATGGACCCCGAAAAGCTCGCCAAGTTCTATTGCGAGGTCTTTGAGATGAAGGTGGTGGCGCGCAGCGAAAGCCGCAAGAACGTCTTCCTTACCGACGGCTACATGAACCTGGCGCTGCTCAGCCAGAAGGTCGAGGGCAAGACCAACGGGCTCAATCATTTCGGCTTCCATGTCGAGGATTCGGATGTCATCGCCGAGCGCCTGAAGAACTGGGAGGTGATCGGTCCGACGGAGCGGCCCGCTGACCGCACCTATGCGGAGCAGCGCGCCACCGACCCTGAGGGCAACATGTACGATATCGCCGAGGGTGGTTTCGACCGCGATCTTGCGACCCCGAAGAAGCAAAAGACGCCGGCCGTCGTGCCGTGAGCGGGCGCCGTCTCTCCATTCTAGCCCTTCTGGCGGTTGCCACCGTGATCAGTGGCGACCGCGTTCACGCCCAGCCGGTGGCGGACTTCTTCCGCGGCAAGCAGATCAGGTTCGTGCTCGGCGCGGCGCCGGGCCAGGACTACGACGTGTGGGCGCGCTTCCTCGCCCGCCATCTGCCTCGCCACGTTCCGGGCTCGCCGAGCTTCGTCGTTCAGAACATGCCGGGCGCCGGGCATATGCTGGCGACCAACTGGCTCTACAACATCGCGCCGCGCGATGGCACCGTCTGGGGCAGCGTCAGCCGCAACATTCCGAGCGCCGGCATCCTGCAGCTGCCGGGCGTGCGCTATGATCCGGTCAAGTTTAATTGGCTCGGCAGCCCGGAGATCACCAACCGGGGTTGTTACGCGGCGGCGCGCTCGCGCGTGAAGACCGCCGAGGACCTGTTCGAGCACGAGCTGGTCGTGGGCGGCACCGGCGCCGGCTCCACCGTCACCGAGACGCCGAAGCTGTTGCGCGGGCTTCTCGGCATGAAGTTCAAGGTGGTCGAGGGCTACGTCAAGCCGCAGGATGCCCAGTTCGCGATGGAGAGCGGCGAGCTCGACGGGCTCTGCACCACCGCGCAGTCGTTCCGGAACTTCCGCCCGGACTGGATCAAGTCGGGCGTCGTGCGGGTGCTGTTCACGTTGGAGCGCGAGCCGGTCTCGTGGCTCGACGCTCCGACCGTCTACAAGTTCGTCAAGACGGACGAG
Organism: Xanthobacteraceae bacterium; assembly: GCA_036845065.1. Lineage (GTDB taxonomy): Bacteria > Pseudomonadota > Alphaproteobacteria > Rhizobiales > Xanthobacteraceae > VAZQ01. The sequence goes on from DAIUEP010000201.1 coordinate 7,078, forward strand.
CAGCGCCAGACGCTCGATTTCTTCTCCTCCAGCATCGAGCTCGGCCGCCCGCTGCTGCTGCCGCCGGAGGTGCCTCCCGAGCGCGTCGAGGCGTTGCGCCGCGCGTTTGACTTAACCGTCAACGATCCGCAGTTCCGCGAGGAGGCCAGGCGCATGGGCTTCGATATCACGCTGCGCAGCGGCGAGACCCTGCAGGCCCTGGTCCAGACCGCGAAGGACACGCCGCGCGAGATCATCGAGCGGGTCGCCAAGATCATCCAGGCGCAGGCGAATTAGACCTGCAATCCCTGCTCGGCCGCGAACGCCTTGAGCCGCTCGCGGATCGAGACGGTGCCGGCCGGACTGTCGAGCAGCGGATTGAGCAGGGCCGCGACCTTGCGGGCGTCGAGCTCCAGCAGCATCGCCTTGACCGGTCCAACCGCGGTGGGCGCAAGTGACAGCGAGCGGTAGCCGATGCCGATGAGGGCGAGCGCGGCAATCGGCTGCGAGGCCATTTCCCCGCATAGCGTCACCGGCTTGTCATGGGCGGCGGCTTTGGCGGCAATGTCGCGCAGCGCCCGCAGGATTGGCGTCGAGAGCGGGTCGAAGCGGTCGGCGACGCGCTTGTTGCTGCGATCGGCGGCATAGAAGAACTGCATCAGGTCGTTTGAGCCGACGGACAGGAAGTCGACGCGCTCGAGCAGCTCGTCGAGCTGGTAGAGCAGGGACGGCACCTCCACCATGGTGCCGACCTCGACGCGCTCGGGCAGCTTGTGGCCGTGCCGGCGCAGGTGGGTGAGCTCGCGCTCGACCAGCGCCTTGGCCTCGTCGAATTCCTCGACCGTTGCGATCATCGGGAACATCAGGCGCAGATCGCGCCCGCCGCCGGCGCGCAAGAGCGCCCGCACCTGGGCGCGCAACAGGCCTGGCCGGTCGAGGCCAAGCCGGATGGCGCGCCAGCCGAGCGCCGGGTTCTCTTCCTCGACGTTGCGCATGTAGGGCAGCACCTTGTCGCCGCCGATGTCGAGGGTGCGGAACGTCACCGGCTTGTCACCGGCCGCGTCGAGCACCGCCCGATAGAGCGAAAACTGCTCGGCCGTGCGCGGGAAGCTCGCCGCCACCATGAACTGCAGCTCGGTCCGGAACAATCCGATGCCGGCGGCGCCGGTCTCCTCGATATGCGGCAGGTCGACCGCGAGCCCGGCGTTGATGTGGAGCGCGACCGGCACGCCATCCCGGGTGACGCATGGCCGCTCGCGCAGCGCCAGGTATTGCAGCTGCCGGCGTGCGCGCAACCGCACCCGCTCGATATAGGCGGCCTCCATGTCCGGCGAGGGACGCACATGCACCTCACCGGTCGAGCCGTCGACGATGATGGCATCGCCCTGGTCGGCGTGGCCGGTGGCGTTCTCGATCTCGCCGACCGCCGGGATGCCGAGCGCGCGCGCCACGATCGCCACATGCGAGGTCGGCCCGCCCTCTTCGAGCACGAGGCCGCGCAGCCGCTTGCGGTCGTATTCGAGCAGCGCCGCCGGACCCATGGAGCGCGCCACGATGATCGCATGCTCCGGCAGCCGGTCGCGCGGCGGCGTGTAGTCCTTGCCGAGGAGCTGGTGCATCAGCCGGTTCGATAGCTCGTCGAGATCGTGCAGGCGCTCGCGCAAGTATGGGTCGGTGGCACGCAGCATGCGCGCGCGGGTGTCGGACTGCACGCGCTCGACCGCGGCCTCGGCGG
>DAIUEP010000202.1:0-8683 GCA_036845065.1 Xanthobacteraceae bacterium
TAAGGTCAGCGAAATCGCCAACGACATCTATCGGCTGTCGACATTTGTGGCGGACATCGCCCCTCCGGCCGGTTTCGCCTTCAACCAGTTTCTCGTTCTTGGCGATGAACCTCTGCTGTTTCACACCGGCCTGCGGAAGATGTTCCCGCTCACCCGTTCGGCCGTCAGCCGGCTCATTCCACCTGAACGTTTGCGTTGGATCGCCTTCGGTCACTATGAGGCCGACGAATGCGGGGCCATGAACGAATGGCTGGCGGTTGCCCCGCAGGCGCAGCTCGCGCACGGCCGCACCGGGTGCATGGTGTCGCTGAACGACATGGCCGATCGCGCACCGCGCGCCCTCGCGGACGGCGAAACCATCGACCTCGGAGGCGGCAAGCGGGTGCGCTACATCGACACGCCGCACACACCGCATGGCTGGGACGCCGGCGTGCTGTACGAGGAGTCAACGCGAACACTGATGTGCGGCGACCTGTTCACCCAGCTCGGCGACGGTCCGGCGCTGACGGAGGGCGATATCGTCGGACCGGCGATCGCCGCGGAGGATCTGTTCAAGTATTCCTGCCTCAATCCCGAAATGGGGGCGACGATCCGTGGCCTTTCCAAGCTCGCGCCGGCCACGCTCGCGCTGATGCACGGGCCTTCATTTGCGGGTGACGGCGGGGCTGCCCTGCTTGCCTTGGCTGATGACTACGACCGCCGCGTCTTCGATCGCAGGCAAGCCGCTGATGCGTTCATGGCTGCCTAGATCAAGCTAGCTTGCGGAAGTGGAGGCTCGCTGCAGGGGCGATTGGCGTGTTCTTCGTTCATCGCCCGAGCCAATGAGGCGCGAGCACTATGTGGAAGCCTTCGCAGGCCTGGAATGGGTCTGCAGGTCGTTCACATCACTGCAACAGTCCTCACCGCCGCCCGTGCGGGAGCTGCAGCAGCTCATTCACCTGCTGCGGCGTCAGCGGCTGGGCGATGTATTTGAACGCGATCGCGTCCTGCATCATCTCGTCGAGCCCCTTGACCTCGTCGAGCTGCAGCATCGCCTTGGGATAGAACCGGTCGCGCACCGTCTGCGCCATGGTGGGGGAGATGCCGGCGTATTTTGCAAACGCGTCGATCGCCTTCGGGTCGGCGTACATCCAGTCGATGGTCTCGCGATAGGCGCCCAGGAAGCGGTCATAGACCTCGCGGCGCTTGGCGAGGTCGTTCGCGTTCGCGATGGTGACGCGCACCGTTTGCGTCCGAATGCTCGCGAGATCGTTGGCGAGCGCCACGATCCTGATCGTGCCCTGCTCGGCGGCTTCGAGGCCGAACGGCGGGGTGGAGAAGCCGATGTCGACTTGGCCCGACATGACCGACGTGAAAGTCGCGGGCACGTTGCCGGTGGCGACGAGCTTGGTCTGGAAGCCATAGTCCTTCATGAAGCGCAGCGCCGTGATATGCGTGCCCGAGCCGTTGGTGGAATAGGCGAGCGTCATGTTAGGCGTCGCGCCTTTGAAGTCCTTCTGGACCGGGGAGGTGGCCTTCACAAAATAATACTCGGCGGTGCCGGTCGCCTCGCCGGCGATCACCCGCACCGGCGCGCCCTTGGCGTAGACGCTGAGCACGCCCAGCATGCCGGGCGAGACACCGATGTCGACGCTGCCGGAGATGACCGCCTGCTGGGTCTCGCCGCCACCCGAGGTGTAGACCACCTGCAGGTCGAGATTATGCTTCTGGAAGATGCCGGCGCCCACGCCGATCTCGGCGATGGCGGAATCCCACAGCCCGCGTTGCCCGATGGCGAGCTTGAGCAGATCGGCGGCGACGCTCGTGCCGTGGGACAGCAGGAGCGCGACGGTTGCCGCCAGCGATAGCTTGCTGCCTCTCGCCATCGCGGGCGGCGCCTGCTCAGGCGCCGCGCTGCATCAGGCAGTCGGTCTCGACCGGGATCTTGGAATCGGGCGGCGGCAGGTTGCGCCGGAACACGCGGGTCTGCTTGTAGCCCGGCTTCTCGCAGGAGATCTCGACGTCGTTGGGGCTGACTTCCTTGCCGAAGCCCGGAACCTTGTAGGCGCCGAGTGCGTCGGTACGGGTCACGACGCCACCGCGGTCCTTCACCGCCACGGTGACCTTGGTGTCCGGAATGGTGGCGCCGGAGGCGTCCTTGACGAAGCCGAAATAGGACGGGCCTTCATCCTCGCCGGCGTCATCGTCGTCGCCGAAGCCCGAGCCGCCGGCCCACAGGGCGGTCGACACCACGCACATGGCGGCGACCATGGCGGTGATCCGGCCTCTGCGACGATCAAGAAATGCCATCCTAGCCTCCTGCCCCTGTGCTTCGCTGTGCTTCGCTGTGCTTCTTGGCGAGCTTCGCCTTAATATCGCATTACTCTGTGGATTTCCACCGGGTTCAGGAGCTGAGGCATTGGCTCGAGCATGGTCCCGGACGGGTCGGATCAGGGGACGCGCTCCGGCAGGCTGGCGTGCCAGAAACGGCCGGACAGGAATCGGAGGCAGTTCTCGCTATAGGGCTGGTTGTCGTTGTCGGGACAGGCGGACTGCTCAGGCCGGATCGTCTCCTCGATCAGCACGCGATGGCGCGCCTCGATCCACACGGTCGTGCAGACAACAACGGCCGCGATTACGGCAAGATCGAGTTTCGACACCAGCTTGGTCCTCAACGCGTTACCGCCGGCCGGCCATCGGCCGGCGGTGGACTCTCGCCGCTTACTTCGTCCAGAACGGCATCAAGCCGTAGATAAGGGGGCCGAACGCGAGGATCGGAAGAATCCAGAGCAGCGACAGCGGAATCCGATTGATGAGGCGCTCGGGCACAAACATCGCCAGCGCGCCCAGGATCGTGGATCCGACCAGGCACGACGCGACCCAGCCGTACCAGTACATCGCCGGCCCTTCGCCGCTGCGGCCTCGCACCCAGCCCCAGTCGATCAGGTTGGTGGCTGGATGATAGGTGAACATCGGCAGGCTGAACACTTCACACACCACATAGATGATGGTGAAAGAGAGGCCGAACACGACCGAGAACGCCTTGAATTTGGCGGACGCCGCCAGCGATGTCGAGGACGCGGTGCCGGTTGTGGTTTGGTTCGATGTTGTCGTGGTGGTGGTCATGATCCGAAGCCCCGAACGTTATTGATGACGTGGCCGACAATAAAGCTGAACCACATGAATGCGGCGAGCAGCACGGTCACCCACTTGCGCGCGCTGTCGTAATCGGGATTGCGCGCATTCTTCCAGAAGTACCAGTAGACGGGCAGCAGCCCGAGGCCGAACGAGGCGGCGTGCTCCTTCAGCTCGAAGAAACCCTGCGTCTTCCAGTAACCCATCTGCTCGATGGGAATTCGGATGTAGACGCGAAACTTGGTATAGATCCAGGCGCCCATGATGAACGTGATCACCCATATGATGCAAACCGCGGTGGCATAGGCGGGGCTCGTTACGGTCCGAAAGCGCGTGACAAAGCCTGGGGCTCCAGCCACCTGGCGGACGGGCATCGCGACCGCCATCGCCTGATGGGTGAGCGCTCCGAGCAGGGCCACCGCCAGCAGCCCATGGACGATGAGCAGGATCGTCCAGAACGTATTGACGGAAATGAAGTCCATTGATCTCCCCCGTGTTTCACCGCCGTGGCGATAAGGCTTCAGCGGAGTGACCGCAACCGGATGGCACCGGTGCTACCCAATCGGTTGCCGGTCGTGGTGCGTTGCTTCCCTCTGTCTTCTTGTTCTTTGCAATCCTAACCAAGACGAGCGCGCTGCGCAATTCCGGACACCGGCAGGCATGATGCCGCAGGCGCAAAATCCTACTCCGGCTTGATGCCGGCCTTGGCGATGACGTCCCGCCATTTCACGATGTCCCTGCGGATTTGCGCCGCGAGCGCGTCGGGCGTGCCGGGATCGGGTACCAACCCCTGCTGGGCGAGCGTATCCTTCATCTCGGCCGAGTTGAGAATGTCGACCGCCTCGCGGTTGAGGCGCGTCGCCATGGCGGCCGGCAGGCCTGAGGGCGCCACCAGCGCAAACCACAGGGTCGCCTCGTAGCCCTTCACCCCCGCCTCATCCATGGTGGGAACGTCCGGCAGCGCGTCCGATCGCTTGCGGCTGGTGACCGCAAGCGCGCGGAGCTGGCCGGCGCGGATGTTGGCGAGGCTCGGCGCGATGGTGGCGAACTGCATCTCCAGCCGGCCTGAGATCAGGTCGATCACCGATTGCGCCGTGCTCTTGTAGGGCACATGGGTGAGCTCGACGTCGGAGAGCGTCGCGAACAGCGCGCCGGCGAGATGCGCGAGGCTCGCGGGGCCGGCCGAGCCGTAGTTGAGGACGCCCGGCTTGGCCTTCGCGAGCGCGATGAGCTCCCGGATGTTGGTCGCCGGCACGCCCGGAGCGAGCACCAGTACATAGGGTGAGCTCGCGAGCATCGTGACCGGCGTGAAGTCCTTGAGCGGATCGTAAGGCAACTTGGCGCTGAGGCCGACCGCCACCGCGTGCGTGCTCGAGGTCACGATGCCGACCGTATAGCCGTCGGGCGCGGCCTTCGCGATCGCGTCGGCACCGATGTTGCCGCTCGCACCCACGCGGTTGTCGACCACGACAGGCTGGCCGAGCCGCTGGCCGAGCTTCTGCCCGAGCACGCGCGCGATCACGTCGGCGGTGCTCGCCGGCGGAAACGGCGCGATCAGCCGGATCGGCTTCGACGGCCATTCGCCGGTCTGCGCCTGCGCGGACGTGGCGATCATCGCGGCCGCGATGAGCGCGCATGAGAAACGGATCATTGTTGCCACCTTGCTTCGCCCGCTTCAGGTCTGCGGGTCGATCTTGAGCGCCTGGCACATGCGGGTATGCATGTTGTAGGTGCCGATCAGCACGGTCAATTCGACAATCTGCCGCTCGCTGAAATGACCGCGCAGCGCCTCGAACACCGCGTCGGGAACGTCCACGTCGCGGGTGGAGGCGTCGGTGAAGGCGAGGGCGGCGCGCTCGCGCGCATTATAGAACGAGCTCGCGCGCCAGTCGGCGAGCGCGTCGCATTCCTCCTGGCTTAGCCCTTCGGGCGCAGAATGCTGCGGTACGTGCTGCTTAACCACGTAGCTGCAGCGATTGAGATAGCCGATCCGGATGATTACGATCTCACGCAGCCGCCCGTCGAGGTCGACCTTCCAGCGCACCGCATTGATCAGGTCGAGCCAGATCTCGGCGATCGCCGGCGTATGCAGCAGGAGCTTGTAGACGTTGATCAGCGTGCCGCGGCGTCCGCTGCGGATCTTGGCGATGATCGGCTCAAGCTCGGGATGTTGTTCCGGTTCGATCAGGGAGACGCGGGCCATGACTGTCCATGCGGATGGAGGAGGCTGAGCGGGCATCATTGCTGCTGGCACCGCTGCGGGCAAGGGCGCGGCCGTGCTGGAGCATGTTCCGGTCGATACGATCCAGCCTCCGTCATCCTGAGGCGGCCGCGCTCTTGCGCGGCAACCCAAGTCGGCTATAGCCGACTTGCGCAAGCGTCAGTGATTTCATATCGCCGAAATCCGACTTAGAGTGCTCGGCGCGGAGGTGGAGCGGCTCGCGGCCGCGAGCGCCGATGACCAGAAGGTCGCCGAGCTCTATGGCAGGCATGGCGTCAAGGTTGTCGACCTCGATGGCGCCGCGATCGAGAGGTGGCGCACGCTTGCGCGCGCGACCGCGTGGCAGCACTACGCCGAGAAGACGCCGCTGTCGGCGACGCTGCTCAGGTTGGCGCAGGACGCAGCGGCATAAAGCCGCGCACCCGACGCGGCCTGGTGCCCGCGGCTGGTCGGCGTCGGTTCGCAACCGCGGTGCCTCGCATATCCTTGCGGTATGGAACCTTTGGTCACATCGCGGGTCATTGAACAGGACATTTTGCCGCCTCTCACGTCGGTGGCGATGCGCGTATTGATCTGGCCAACCGATTCGGGCGGTCGAGCCGCAAATCGCCGTTGGCCGCTGTGCGCCAGAGATGAGGGTTCGCAGCAAGGGGCAAGCCGGTGGTGCATTCATCCTCTCGACTGATCCTTTTCGTTCTTGTCGCCTCTATGGCCGCAATCTTCGGGCTTTCTCCGTTCATGGACCGCATCGACGATGATGATCCTGCCCGCGACCCGCGGCCGCGTGCGGCCGTCTCGCGCCCGTTGCCACGGTCCGACACGGACCAGGCGACCACGACGGCGCGGGCGCTCGCGGTGGTGCGCGAGGACGCGCGCACCTTCCGGCTCGACCGGCCGGGCTCGACCGCGGTGCGCGTGACGTTCCTGACCGCTTACACCTTTCGCATCCATATGCTCGCGAACGAAACCCCGGTTGGGTTGCCCGATTACATCAGGGTCAAGTCGGATCAATCCTATCCGCCCGTGGCGGTGAGTCTGAAGGCGCACGAGCATGGCGCAACGCTGGCGACGGACGCGGTCGCGCTCGAGCTCGTGCTGGCGGAGGACGGCCTTCTGGCCAGCGTGACGACGCCCGCCGTGAGCCTGGTGAACACCTGGAAGATCAATGTCACGGCCCGCACTGCCGTGCTCGACCTGGAGCCCGAGGAGCGCATCTATGGATTCGGCGACAAGCGCGCTGCGCTCGATCAGCGCGGCAACAAGATCGAGATCATCAACCGCGATGCCTTCGCGAGCGAGACCAACGAGAGCTACAAGAGCATTCCGTTCTACGTCAGCAGCCGCGGTTACGGCCTGTTCTTCCACAACTTCTTCCCGTCGGTGTTCGATGTCGGCGCCCGCTATCGCAGCCGGCTGCAGGTAACCGCGAGCGCCGGCGACCTTGATTTCTACGTGTTCGTCGGGGAGCCGAGGCAGGTCATCGGGCAGTACACCGAGCTCACCGGCCGGCCCGCGATGCTGCCGCGCTGGGCCTTCGGCTATCATCAGGGCAAGGCCTCCTACGAAGGCCGCGACGCGTTTGCGGTGGCGAGCGAGATGCGCAAGCGAAAGCTGCCGGTGGACGTGATCTACTACGATGGCTGGGACGAGGAGGCGGCCGCCAGGAGCTTCATCAGGTCGCTGTGGACGCAACATCGCGTTCGGCTCACCTACGGCTTCGGCATGCCGATGTTCGGCAAATATCCCGGCACCGACGACAGCGACCTGCTCGAGCAGCTCGGATCACGGCAGTACCTGATGGCGGATCGCAGCGGCAACCCGGTGATCGCCCCCGACCAGCACATCGATGCCAGCGAGAGGAGGAGCGCGGTCGGCTATCTCGACTACTTTTCGCAGTCTGCGGTCGACCACGTGTTCGACGCGAAATGGGATGACGCGATTCGCAACGGCGTCATCCTGGGCATGGTGGATTTCGGCGAGATGGATCACATCCGCAACATGGAGAACAAGTTCTGGCCGAGTCTCGGGATGTCGGTCGCGCAGACCCGCAATCTCTACGGTCTGGTCTATCCGCAGACGTTCATCAACGAGGTGCGCAAGCGCAACGGCGGCGGCCGCATGACCGGGATGGTGCGTCCGGGCTTTGCCGGCACGCAACGCCTGGGCTGGTCGACCACCGGAGACTCGGTGCCGAGCTACCGGAATTTCCGCGCCCACACGCGCGCCATGATCAACATGACGCTGTCGGGCTTCTCCAACGTCGGACAGGACATCGGCGGCTGGGATCGCAAGGGCTCGGCGACTCTGTACGCGCGCTGGTTCGCGGCCGGAACGTTTCATCCGTTCATGTGGTCGCATGGCCAGGGCGATCACGAGCCCTATGCGCACGGCGCGGAGGTCGAGGTGGCGGCGCGGGATTTCCTCAACCTGCGCTATCGGCTCGTCCCCTACCTCTACGCGCTGCACGAGCTGGCGCACCGCAGCGGCGTTCCGGTGCTGCGCGCCGTTGCGCTGCAGGAGCCTGCCGACCCCGCGGGTCGTCTCATCGACGATCAGTACTTCGTCGGCGACAATCTCATGGTCGCGCCGCTCTTCAACGACCGGGGGGAGCGCAGTCTCTACCTGCCCAAGGGCCTTTGGTACGACTTCTTCAACGAGCGGCCGCCGGAGATCGGCGGGCGCGAGATCGAGCGCAGGGACGTGCCGCTCGACCGCCTGCCGGTCTACGTGCGCGCGGGCGCCGTGCTTCCGCTCGGGCCCGCCATGCAGTACACGGCCGAGAAGCCGGTCGATCCCCTGTCTGTCCACGTCTATAGCTTTGGCGCCGAAGATACCGCGAGCGAGGCGCGCAGCGGCGAGTTCGAGCTCTATGAGGACGATGGCCACAGCAACGGCTACCGGAACGGCAAGTTCCAGCGCACGCGGCTGCGCTTCGAGCAATCGAAGGAGGCGGCACGGTTTGCAATCGAGGTCAAGAGCGGCGACGGCCGTTATCGGGCCGTCCCCTCGCGCGCCTATGTGTTGCACTTCCACGGGCTGCACGCGCCGATCGGGACTGTGCGGCTCGACGGCAAGGCGATTGCGCGCGCCGACGGCGCCGATTTGTCCCGCGCGCATTGGCGAACCGACGACCGCGGCACCGTCATCGTCTCGATCCCGCGCTCGTCGAAGCGGAAATTCGAGGTTGCATTCGCGAGCGAGCCGGCCTGGTGAGCGCCTTGGCTAGTGCCGCCGATTTGAAGTTCCTGCACCACGTGCAGCAAACTCTGTCAGGAACTTCAAATCGAAAAGCGGCACTAGAATCATAGAGTTGCTAGTGCCCCTTTGTTTCCGAAGTTCGTGTCAGAG
>DAIUEP010000203.1:0-8665 GCA_036845065.1 Xanthobacteraceae bacterium
TGGCGGGGCATGGTAAGGGCAAGCGGCCGCCTGGCCAAGCGATACGGCGCCTGTGAGCACGACTTTCCATCAGCGCTAGTGCCGCCGATTTGAAGTTCCTACAACACATGCAGCAAACTCGGTTAGGAACTTCAGATCGAAAAGCGGCACTAGAATCATAGAGTTGCTAGTGCCGCTTTGTTTCCGAAGTTCGTGTCAGAGGGTGCTGGGACGACTCACGAACTTCGGAAACCGGGCGCTAGGTTGATCGCCGTTCAAGCAGATCGAGCACGGCCTGGGCGGCGCGCTTGCTCGGATCGATGCCGTCCGCGCCGAGGACCGCCTCCAACCGCTTGAACGCGTCGATCTGGCGCTGACGGCCAGGCGTATCGCCCAGGACATCCGCCAAGGCCGGCGCCAGATTCTCTGGGGTACAGCGGCCCTGCAGAAACTCGGGGATCGCGAATTCGCCAAGCACCAGGTTCGCGAGGATGACCGAGTGCGCTCGGATCACCGGATGAACTCTCACCATCAGCCGCAGGAGCAGCCCCTCGAGCGCGGGAATGCGATACGCCGCCACGCTCGGCACGCCTGCGAGCGCAAGCTCGAGCGTGACCGTGCCGGAGGCGGCAAGCGCCGCGCGCGCCCGGCGGAACGCCGCATACTTTTCGGCCTGATCGACGACGATGCGCGGCCGCATCGGCCAGCGCGCCGTTAGCTCGGTCAGCAGCGGCACCAGGTGCGGCACTGTCGGCAGCACCACCTCAAGCGGCCCATGTGTTGCAGCCACCTTGCCGAGCGTGTCGCCAAATACGGCGGCGAGGCGTTTGATCTCGTGGGTTCTACTGCCGGGCAGCGCCAGCACCAGCGGCGGCGACGCCGCCCGCAGCCGTTCCTCATCGGCGGACGGACGCAGATCGTTGAGATGCTCCAGCAGCGAGTGACCGACGTACACGCAGTCCGGACCGCCGAGCTGGCGATGCACCTCGGGCTCGAACGGCAGCAAGGCCAGCACGAGATCGATCGACGGCCGCATCGCGCGCGCGCGTCCGGGCCGCCAGACCCATACGGTCGGCGACACGTATTTGACGATCGGCAGATGCGGCAGCCGCCGGCGCACGCGAGCGGCGATCCGGTGGGTGAAATCGGGCGCATCGATCAGCACGAGCACGTCGGGCGGATGGGCCACGATCGCCTCGACGGTCTCGCGCAGGCGTCGCAGCAGCGTGGGAAGCTTGGCAATGACAGTGCCGAGACCAATGGCGGACAGATCCTGGACCGGATAGAGGCTGGCAATCCCGGCCGCGCTCATGCGTGGCCCACCGACGCCGCGAAACGAGACGGCGCGCTCGCAGGCCAGCGCCCGCATGAGGCGTGCGCCAAGGTCGTCGGCCGAGCTCTCGCCGGCCACCAGGAACACGTCGAGGGCCTTACGGGCGGATCGTCCGTTCACGGCGCGTCCCGCCCATCCGCCGGAATGCCGACGACGAACAGCCCCGCCGCGTCGGCGGCACGCACCATGTCACTGAGGTCGGCCGTGATCACGCCATGTGCTTCCACCGCGATGCCGGCGAGGCCGGCCGCGACGGCGGCTTCAACCGTGCGCGTGCCGACCGAGGGAAGATCGAAGCGGCGATCTTGAGTGGGTTTCGGCGTTTTGACCAGCACGCCGATCTTTGCCGGAAGCCTGACCGCTCCCTCGCTGCGCAATTGCGCGATGCGCGCCAGCATGCGGTCGGTGCCCTCCGCGGCTTCGACCGCCAGCACGCGATTGCCGGCCACCACCACCGCCTGGCCGACGTCGAATTGCCCGATCGTGGCGATCAGCGCGCGGCCCGCGGCGATGTCGGCGCGATCGCGCTCGGAAGGAGCATGACGGCCGAGCTGTCCGGCCGGGACCAAAATCTCAGGCGCAACTTGGTGCGCGCCGACCAGGCGGAAGCCGAGGTCCTCGACGATGCGGCTGACGCGGGTCAGCAGGTGGTCGTCGCCGCCCGCGAACGCCTTGATGATGCGCGGCAGGAACGTGAGCGTCGTCAGATCGAAGCGGAGCTGCGTGATGGCGGGACGCGTCAAGGCGCCGATGAATACGATGTCGCGGCAGCCCTCCTGGCGCGCGATCCGGCGCAGGCGGCCGAGCTGGCCGAGCCGCGCCCAGTGGTGCCGATAGCGCGCGACCTGAGCGGGATCGGCCCAGCCGGTGAGCGCAAACAGCACTACGCGCCGACCGCACCCGATCGCCGCATCGGCCACCCGGTAAGGCATGTTGCCCGCCCCGCAGACGATCGCGAGGGGATCGTCGGGCGGTGCCGCCGCGCTCATGGCGGGGTATCGGCGCTGCCAGGGCTCGCCGCGCTGCTCGCAGGACCCGATGGCTCCGGGTGCATCAGCGGGCGAGAGCCCCCGGCCCGGATGAAGGCAAGGAGCCCGCCGATAAGGGCGTCGTCCGCATAAGCGCGTTCGACCCGTGCGAGCCGGTCGCGGAACACCCCCTCGCCCAGAAACAGCGCGTGATAGGCGCCACGCAGCCGATGGATGTCGTCGCGCGAGAATCCGCGCCGGCGCATCCCGATCACGTTCAGTCCGTCGAGCACGGCGCGCTGGCCGATGGCGAAGCCGAACGGAATGATGTCCGCCCCGACTCCGCTGACGCCGGAGACCATGGCGCTTTCGCCGATCCGCACGAACTGGTGAATGGCGGCGGCGCCTCCGAGGACCACCCTGTTGCCGAGCGTGACGTGACCGCCGAGGACGGCATTGTTGGCCAGGATCACGTCGTCGCCGACGTGGCAGTCATGCCCGACGTGCGAGCCGACCATGAAGAAGCCGCGGTCGCCCACGCTGGTGATGCCGCCGCCGTCCTCGGTGCCGAGGTTCATGGTGACGTGCTCGCGAATATCGCAAGCCGCGCCGATGACCAGACGCGTCGGCCCGCCGCGATACTTGACCGACTGTGGCGGAGCGCCGAGGGAGGCGAACGGATAGATCTTGGTGCGCGGCCCGATCGTGGTATGGCCGGTCACGTGGACATGGGCCACCAGCATGCACCCCTCGCCGACGGTGACGTCCGGGCCGATCACGCAGTAGGGGCCGATCGTGGCTTGCGGTCCGATCGCCGCTCCCTCGGCGATGCGGGCGGTCGGATCGATCGCGGTCATCGGTTTACTCGACCACGACCATGGCGCCGACTTCCGCCTCGGCAACGAGTTGATCCGCCACGCGAGCTTCGCCGCGATACCACCACATGTTCTTTTTGTGGGCCTTCTTGGTCATGTGATATTCGAGCGTGTCGCCGGGCAGCACGAGCTTGCGGAACTTGGCGTGATCGATGGTGAGAAAGAAGACGGATTTCTTCTCGGCCATCGCTTCCGCCAGAATGCAGATCACACCGGCGGTCTGGGCCATGCCTTCGATCATGAGCACGCCGGGGAAGACCGGCCGCTCCGGGAAATGCCCCATGAACTGCGGCTCGTTGACCGTGACGTTCTTGATTCCGACCCCGCTCTGGTCGCCGCGGATGTTGATGATGCGGTCGACCATCAAGAACGGATAGCGGTGCGGCAGCGCCTTGAGGATGGTGGCGATGTCGGCGGCCTCGAGTGTGGTCCCGGCGTCAGCCATCCCGCGCCTCACTCATCGTCCTCGTGCCGTCCGCCGCGTCCCCGCTTGGCCAGTTGCTCCAAGGTTGCGACCTCCCGGAACCACTGCTTGGCCGACTTAGCCGGCGTTCCGGCCCATCGTCCCCCCGCAGGAACATCGTTCATGAGGCCGGATTGGGCCGCAAGCATCGCACCGGGCCCAATCGTCATGTGGTCTGACACTCCGACCTGGCCGCCCATGATGACTCCGTCCTCGACCGTGCTGCTACCCGATATGCCCACCTGTCCGGCCAGCAAACAGTGGCGTCCGATCCAAACGTTGTGCGCGATCTGGACGAGATTGTCGATCTTGGTCCCCTCCCCGATCACGGTGTCCCGGATGGCCCCCCTGTCGACCGTGGAATTGGCACCGATCTCGACGTCGTCCTGGATGATGACCCGCCCGACCTGGGGAACCTTGCGGGCGCCCTTGGGACTACGGACAAACCCGAAGCCATCCTGCCCGATGGCGCAGCCGGGGTGAATGATCACGCGATCGCCGATCAGCGCATGCATGACGGATGCGTTCGCGCCGATCGAACAATCGCGGCCGACGCGCACGCCGGTCGCGATGACGGCCCCGGCTCCGATCACCGTTCCGCTGCCGATTTCCGCGCGAGCCCCGATCACGGCGCCCGGGTCGACCGTTACGCCGTTCTCCAGGCGCGCGGTGGGATGAATGTGGGCTCCCGGCAGAACGCCGCTTGTGTCGAACAGCGAGGCCGGCCGCAGCGCATCCGGAAACAGCGCGCGCGCCACCTCGACGAGGGCACGGTAGGGCTCACGTACGCGCAGGACGCAAACCCGGGCGGGCAGCGCGCCAGCAAATCGCTGCGTCGTCAGGCAGACACCGGCCGCCGTCGTCGCAGCCATCTCTATATATTTTGGATTGTCGAGGAACGAGAGATCGTTCGGGCAGGCGCGATCAAGCGGCGCGATACCGCTGATGCGACGCTCGAGGTCGGCGCCCTCGGGAGGATCGCCGCCAACGATCGTCGCGATCTCCCGCAGCGAGAGGCCCGCACCCCGCCTGAAGAAGAAGGGCGTGCTCATGCCATGGCAACCGTGGCGCCTCTAGCAGACGCGGTCAGAACGTCGTCCCGCCGCCGAACCGGAAGTACTGCTTCCGATCGTAAGGCTCTTTCATGAGCGGCACGGCAAAGTCGAAACGGATCGGTCCGAACGGCGATGCCCAGAGAAGGCCTGCGCCCACCGATGCTCGTACGTGCATCGAGTTGTCGAGCGGGCACGGCGGCGTCGCGCAGATGGAGCCCGAAATAATCTCTCCCGTCGCTCCCGGGCCGGTCAGCCAGCTGGTCGGGCCCTTGTAGTTCCAGAGCGAGCCCGCATCGGCGAACAGCGCAACTTTGACGCCGGCATCCTTGGGCAGGAAGTAGATCGGCGTCTGGAACTCCATGCTCGCGCCCCAGTACATGGAGCCGCCAAGGGCATCGCCGGGCGTGCCGTTGAAATTGAACTGCGTCAGGTCGCGCGGGCCAATTCCGGACGGAGCAAATCCGCGAACGAGCTGCGGGCCCATCTGGAAATGGTCAAGCATACGTACGCTGCCGCCATCGCCGTTCTTGCCGCCCAGGCCGGTGATGATGCCGGCCTGCAGGTTGAGCAACCCAACGACATCCGGCAGAACCTCGTAGTAGCTGCGGACGTTGGCGGTCGTGCGCAGATACGACACGTCGCCGCCGACGCCGGCGAAGTCCTGCTTCAGGACTGCCAGCACGCCGCTGGTCGGATTGCGGTTGTTGTCGAGCGTGTTGTAGCTCAGGTCATAGCCGACCAGCGAGGTCAGGACTGCGCCCTGCGCCAGCTCGCGCCGCACCGCCAGGGAAGCCTCGCCATCGGCGAAGCAGTTGGTGGTGAATGCCGCCCCCGTTGCCGGGTCAATCAGCCCTTGCTTGTCCGGTGTCGGGAAGAGGCCAAGGGAACTGTCTGGGTTGAGGTTGTTGCAATTGCGCAGGACGTCGGGCAGCGAGACTTTCTGGCTGAACAGCGAGTAGCGCAGCTGCAACGCCAGATCTTCGCGCAACGCAAACCCGAAGCGCGTGCTGCCGCCGGTGGTCCTGGTTTCATAGGAGGTGTACTGCGTAGACTTCTGCACCTTCGTCGACAGGTCGAGGCCCCACGCGATTCGGTATCCGAGCAGATAGGGCTCCACGAACGAGAGCTGATAGCCCTGCGAGTGCTGCCCGTATTGGATGGCTGCCTTGGCGTAGAGGCCGAGGCCGAGCAGATTGCGCTCGCCGATGCTGACCTCGCCCATGAAGCCGTCGGCCGTGGAGAACCCGCCCGCGACCGAGAACTCGCCCGTCGACTGCTCTTCCAGGTTGACGTTGATGATGACGCGGTCGGGTGCCGATCCGGGCTCGGTCGAGATCTTGACCTCTTTGAAGTAGCTGAGGTTCTTCAAGCGCCGTTCGGCGCGGGCGATCAGCGCGCGATTGTAGGGGTCGCCTTCGGCGACGTCGAACTCGCGCCGGACGACGTGATCGCGGGTGCGGACGTTGCCGCGAATGTTGATCTGCTCGATGTAGACGCGCGCGCCGTCCTCGATCGTGAAGGCGATGTTGACGGTCCGGCCTTGCGAATCACGATCCGCGCGTGGGCGCACCGCCACAAAGGCGAATCCCTGCCGGGCCGCTTCGATCGTCATGTCCTCGACGGTCTTCTCCACCGCCTCGGTGTTGAAGACCTCGCCCGGAGACACCCGCAGCCGCGAGCGCACCAGCGCCGGATCGAGCGCGCGCACGTTTGATCGCACGTCAACCGTGCCAACCCGGAATTGCTCGCCCTCTTCGATGATGAACTTGATCACGAAACCGCGTGCTCCCGGGTCGAACTCGACCGAAGCCGCCAGCACGCGCACGTCGATGTAGCCGTGCTTGAGATAGAAGCGGCGCAGCAGCTCGCGATCGGCCTCGATCCGGTCCGGATCGTAGATGTTGGTGCTCTGCAGGAACGGCAGCAGCCCCGACTCGGCGGTCCTGATCACCTCCTTGAGGCGGAAACTGGAATAGGTGCGGTTGCCAACGAATTCGATGGTTCGGATGTTGGTTCGCGCACCCTCGTTGACCTCAAACACGAGATCGACGCGGCTGTTGGGCAGGTCGATGATGACCGGATTGACGCGAATGTCGTAGCGGCCGCTGCGCCGGTAAACCTCGACGATGCGCTGGACATCCGACTGCACCACCGGGCGCGAGAGCGTGCCACGCTCACGCGACTGAATCTCAAGCTTGAGCTGCTCGTCCTTGACCTTGGAGTTGCCCTCAAAGGCAATGCGATTGATGACCGGGTTCTCGGTCACGCTCACGACGATTCGGCCGCCGGGCGTCTGAATCCGCACGTCCTGAAACAGGCCCGTGGCCAAGAGCGCCTTGTAGGCCTCGTCGATCTGAAAAGCGCCGATCCGGCCGTCCGGCCCAGGCTTGAAATACGAGCGAATCGTATTGGCCTCGACCCGCCGATTTCCCTCGACCACGATTGAATTTACGGTTTGCGCGTAGGCGGCTCCCGTCGGCATGACCGCCGGCGCAGCGCCCAACACAACCCCTGCCAGGACGAAGCAAGCTACGCCCAGCCCCCGAGTGATCCGCACTCCCAGTCCCATTCGTCCCGAGCCCTCTGTTCCCCAAGCCTTAGTCGCTTCGTCAGATTCGTCGTCGCTGCCTGAGAGTCGTCCCCGTCTCTAGCGTTCTGCTTCTAGCCGGTTTAGGCCCCTCTGCAAAGCAACACGACCAACTTTTTCCCCTTTAATCCCAAAGCGTTGCTCCACGGCCACGCCACTACCCCAGTGCCACATTTCTACAAGATTTTACGAGATGAACCAACGCCGTACATAGCGGCTGATGTCGTTGTAGGTCGCAAAGATCATGAGCATTAAGACCACCGCAAGGCCAATCCGGAAACCAAATTCCTGGGCCCGATCGGACAATGGCCGGCCGCGCAACTTCTCGATGGCATAGAACAAAAGGTGGCCGCCGTCGAGCAGCGGGATCGGGAACAGGTTGAGCAATCCGATCGAGATCGACAGGACCGCGGTGAGATGGAGCAGCGCCGCCATCCCGATGGTGGCGACCTGACAAGACACCTCGGCGATGCGGATTGGACCGCCGACCTGGTCGGCCGATTCGCGGCCGGCGAACATCCGGCCGATCGACGTCAGGGTGCCCTCGATCACGAACCAGGTCTCGGTGACCCCCCACGTGACCGCGGCAACTGGAGACACCGGCTCGTACATGCGCTCGTTGGGATCGGGCGACCGGCTGATGCCCAGAATGCCCCGGCGTATCACGTTGTCGAACGGGTCCTTCACCTCCTGCATCCGGGGTATCGCCGTCAAGGTGACCTCGGTCGCTCCGCGCTGGACCACGACGGTCAGCTTCTCCCCCGCGCTCAGGCTTACGATTCGCTGCATTTCGGTGAAGCTGTCGATGCGGCGACCGTTAATCGTCAGGACGACGTCGCCGGGCTGGAAGCCGGCCTCCTCGGCGGCGCTGCCCGGCTGCACGATATCGACGCGAGCGGCCGTGCTCGGCTTGCCGAGGACCATGGCGAGACCGGCAAAGATCACGATCGCCATGAGGAAGTTCGCGATCGGGCCTGCCGCCACCACGGCGGCACGCGAGCCGACCTTCTGCTCGGGAAAGCTTTCCCGCCGGTCCGCCTCGGACATCTGGGCCATGGCGGCTTGGTCGGGTACGCTGGCGGCGTTGTCGTCGCCCAGGAACTTGACGTAGCCGCCGAGCGGGATGGCCGAGAGTTTCCACCGTGTGCCGCGGCGGTCGTTGAAACCGAACAGTTCGGGGCCAAATCCGATCGAGAAGACCAGCACCCTGATGCCGCACCAACGGGCTACCAGGAAATGGCCAAGCTCATGAACAAACACGACAAGGCTGAAAACGAAGAGAACCGGCAGCCCACCCCAGCAGCTGATGATCCCTCTGACCAAATCCATTCGTCCGTCCATCCCAGGCTAGCGCCACGCTTCCGAAGTTCGCGATCCATCGCAGCACCCTGGCACGAACTTCGGA
>DAIUEP010000204.1:0-8644 GCA_036845065.1 Xanthobacteraceae bacterium
TCGACCTTGCGCACATGGGCGACCTGGTCACGCGCGCCGGCATTGTGCGTGAACATTTCGAGCGTATCGTTCTCCTCGTCGGTGACCGGCGTCATCGCGAGATCGGTGTAGGGCGTGATCTTCTGCTCGCGGCGCGCGCGCGCGCACATTGAGCTCAGCTCGATCCATTGCTTGGCGAGCCGAACGTGTTTGCTGACGATCTCCCACCAATACTTCGGATAGAACGCCCACATGGGCTCGATCGGAAAGCCCGGCCGGCGATCGAGCCGATACTTCAGCCGGAAGGCGCCAAACTGCAGCGGGTGCAGCTTCTCGACCGGGAACGCGACCGAGAACGCGAACAGCACCGCCAGTAGCCGCGACATGCCCATGCCGGCCGCCGCGGCGCGGCGCAGGATCGTCATCTTGTGCTCGGGCGTGTAATAGGCCGCCCACGCCGCCCGATAGACCTCGTCCCACTCCTCGCGCGACATCTTGGCGTGGCCAGTGGTGACGTGCTCGAGGTCGTATTTGTTCATGTCGGGGTCCATCCAGACCCCTTTGTTCCAGAGCGTCTTGTGGTCTTCCGATCCCGGCAACGGGGTGAGGCAGAAGAATTCCAGGATATCGAGCGGCAGCTCGCGCTTGAGGATCTCGATATCCTCGCGGATCGATTGCGGCGTGTCGCCTGGGAAGCCGAGGATGTAGCCCGCGTAGGTGATGATGCCGGCATGCTTCCAGCCGAGCAGCATCTTGCGATATTCGGTGATCTTGTTCTGCCGCTTCTTGGCGGCGAGCAGATTCGCCGGATTGATGTTCTCGAGCCCGATGAACACCCGCGTGACGCCCGCGCGCCGCGCCTTCTCGATGAAATTCGGAATCTTGTGGCAGAGCGTGTCGACCTGGATGATCAGCCGGATGTCGATCTTGTCTTCCTCGCGGATCTTGATCAGGCGGTCGAAGACGGCTTCCCAGTCCTTGTTGCGGGCGAAGTTGTCGTCGGTGATGAAGAAACGGCGAATGCCGTCGGCCCAGTGATGCTTGATCAGCTGCTCGATGTCGTCGGGCGAGCGGCGGCGCGACTTGCGGCCCTGCACGTTGATGATGGTGCAGAACGAGCACTGGAACGGGCAGCCGCGGCCGGCATCGAAGCTCGCGTGGTTGTCGAACACGCGCCGCACGGTTTCGCGCGGCAGATAGGGCGACGGCACCGCCTCGAGCGACGGCAGGTCATCCATGAAATTGTAGACCGGCTTGAGGGTTCGAGCCGCGGCGTCCTGCAGGACCCGGTCGATGCGGCCCTCGGCCTCGCCCGCGAACAGGCTGCAGCCAAGGTCAAGCGCCACCTGGAGATCGGTCGCCTCGCCCGGCAGCATCGCCAGGAGGCCCGAGACATGAAACCCGCCGATCACGACCGGGACGCCTGCCGCCCGCAGCGGTCGCGCGATGTCGAGCGCGCGCGGATACTGGTTGGACTGCACGCCGACCAGGCCCACCATCCCGAAGCCATCGTGGCGCCGGATCAGGTCGATGATGTCCTTCGGCTTGATCCGGGTGTTGGTCTCGTCGAGCGCGGTGATCTCGATGTCGACCTCGGACCCGAGCACGCGGCGGGAGGCCGCATCCGCCGCCAGCGAATAGACGCAGGCAAGCGAGTTCGACGGGATCGACGAGCGCCGCCACTGCACGACGTAGCCGTCGTCGTCATAATGCGAGGGCTTGATCAGAACGAGCGCAAAGCGTCGTCTGGTCGTCGCTGCCGGCGCCAACATCGCCACCCCCTGACCCATATCGCATGATTGACTGTGGTTATCGCACACTTGGGCGCAGGCGCGAAGGGCGGCGAAGTGCCGTTGTGGACGCGGAACACGTCAAAAGCGGCTGATTCCACCCCGAATCGGGCAAGTTCTCGCAGGTAACGCTTCAAAAATCCGAGGCAATGCCTTTGACTTCCCAATCCCCGTAGCGGACGGGATCGAGTCCGCCGCGGCCGCGCAGCTCCGCAGGCTGCTCTGGCGCAGCGGCAGCCCGCCGCCGCGCCTCCGCCTCCGCCAGGGCGCGCTGGGCCGCCGGCGAGAGCGGCTTCTTGGGCGCCAGGGGCGGCGTGTCCGGGACATCGTCTTGATTGGCCATGGTGTTGATCAATGCACGTCCGCGCCGCCGGTCAAGCCCTCCCTGCGACAGGACGGCCCCCACCCGGGCCTTGCGGCCGGCCCACGCCATCCCAACATTTCGCTGCGAACGCCGGAACTTAGGCCAGAGCGAGCGACTTGGTCCGGCGACGGAGCGACCGATGAACTATGTGCGTACTGCAATCCTGTTGGCTGGGCTGACCGCCCTGTTCATGGGCGTGGGCTTTCTGATCGGCGGCCAGAGCGGCGCCCTGATCGCGCTCGTGGTGGCCGCTGCCATCAACCTCTTCAGCTATTGGAATGCCGACAAGCTGGTCCTGTCGATGCATGGCGCGCAGGAGGTTGACGAGCACACCGCGCCCGATCTCGTGCGCCTCGTCGGCGAGCTTGCGGGCCGCGCCGGCCTGCCGATGCCGCGCGTCTACCTGATGGACAATCCGCAGCCCAATGCATTCGCGACCGGCCGCAATCCCGCGCACGCGGCGGTCGCGGTCACCACCGGGCTCCTCAGCGTGCTCAATCGTGACGAGGTCGCAGGCGTCATCGCGCACGAGCTCGCCCACGTCAGGAACCGCGACACCCTCACCATGACGATCACCGCCACCATCGCGGGGGCGATCTCGATGCTGGCGCAGTTCGGCCTGTTCTTCGGCGGCGGCCATCGCGACAACAACAACGGCGTGGGCCTGATCGGCACCATCGCGATGGTGATCCTGGCGCCGATCGCCGCCATGCTGGTGCAGATGGCGATCAGCCGCACGCGCGAATACGCCGCCGACAATATGGGCGCCCACATCGCGGGCCGCACCGACGGACTTGCCTCGGCGCTGGTGAAGATTTCCAACGCGGCGCATCATATCGAGAACGACACCGCCGAGCGCAATCCGGCGACCGCGCACCTGTTCATCATCAATCCGCTGTCCGGCCACCGCATGGACAACCTGTTCTCCACCCACCCTGCGACCGAGAACCGCATCGCGGCGCTCGATGAGCTGGCGCGCGAGATGGGCGGCTTTGGCGGCACGCGCGGCGGCTACGCGCCGCGGCCGGCTGGCAGCCCCTGGGGCAATGCCGGCGGCGGCCGCGGCCCATGGGGATAAGCGCGCCCGTTGGGGCGGTTTCCGCGCATGACGCAGGCAGGCGTTCTGTGCCACACCACCCGCATGCCAACGCCCATTCCTGAGGCTCCCGGCCTCGCCGCGCGCCGCATCGCCGCCGAAATCCTGGAAGCCGTGCTGCACCGCCGCCGGCCGTTCGACGAGCAGCTCGACGACGCTCAGCCCAGGCTTGCCGCATTGCCCGACCGCGACCGGGCGCTGACGCGCGCGCTCGCCGCGAGCGTGCTGCGGCGGCTCGGCACGCTGCGCCATTTGCTCGGCCAGTTTCTGGAACGCGGGCTTCCCGCCGACATGCCTCGGGTGGAGACCGCGCTTCTGTTGGGTGCGGCGCAGATCCTGCTGCTCGACGTGCCCGACCACGCCGCCGTCGATCTCGCGGTGCGGCTGGTGCGCGCCGATCGCCGTGCCGCGCGCTACGCCGGCCTGGTGAACGCCGTGCTGCGGCGGGTTGCCCAGCAAGGGGCCGCCCGCCTGCAGGACGTCGACACGATCGCGCTCGATACCCCGCCCTGGCTGATGGCGCGCTGGACACGCAGCTACGGCGCCGAGACCGCGCGCGCGATCGCGCAGGCGAACGGCCGCGAAGCCGCGCTCGACCTCACCGTCAAGCAGGACCCGGCGCACTGGGCGAGCGTGCTCGGCGGTCGGGTTCTGCCGACCGGAACGGTGCGGGCGATCGCGCACGGCTCGGTTGCACAGCTGCCGGGATTTGCCGAAGGCGCGTGGTGGGTCCAGGACGCAGCCGCAGCCTTGCCGGCGCGGCTCCTTGGCGACGTGCGCGGCCACGCCGTCGCCGACCTGTGCGCGGCGCCCGGCGGCAAGACCGCCCAGCTCGCGCAGGCCGGCGCCCGCGTGGTGGCGGTCGACCGCACCGAGGCCCGCCTCACGCGCCTGCATCAGAATCTGGCGCGCCTCAAGCTCGCGGCCGAGACGGTCGCGGCGGACGCAGCGCAATGGCAGGCGGGACCATTCGACGCGGTGCTGCTCGACGCCCCCTGCTCGTCGACCGGCACCATCCGCCGGCATCCCGACATTCCCTGGCTCAAGCGCGAGAGCGACATAGCCGAGCTTGCCAATCTCCAGCGCTCACTGATCGCTCATGCGGTCGAGCTGGTGAAACCCGGCGGCCTCCTGGTCTATTGCACCTGCTCGCTCGAGCCGGAGGAATGCGAGGCGATCGTCACCGATCTTTTGGCCCGCGATTCGCGGCTGCGCCGCCGGCCGGTCACTCCCGAGGAGGTAGGCGGCTCGGGCGAATTCCTGACCGCCGCCGGCGATATCCGGACGCTGCCCTGCCATCTGCCTGATCCGACGCCACAATTGGGCGGTATCGATGGTTTCTACGTCGCCCGACTGGAACGCCATTAGCGGCATTTTCCGGCGGAAAACCGGCTCCCGCTGGTCCTGAAAATGCCCCAGCACGGTCCGCCGCTGTTGGCCCGAGTCCGGGCCTCCGGTATGGTCCCGACCGCGGGCAGGCCCGCGATGAGGGAGAATTTCGCGTAGATGTCGCGCGTTTCAGTGACAGACCAAGTGAAACTGTCCCTGTTTCTGGCGCGCGCGACTCTCCGCGCGCTGCTGGGCCATTTCGTTGCGTTCTGGCTCTACCGAATACCGATCTTCCCGGGCAAGAACGACCGGCTGGTGATCGCGCCGCAGGACCTGCGCACCACCGATTCCACCCGCGCCTCCGAAATGCTGTCCGGCCGCTTCGTGTTTGCCGGCAAGGTCGCGGTCTGTGACGGGCGCTCTCCATTCGAGATCTCGCCGCCGTCGGACGAATGGGCGGTCGGTCTGCACGGCTTCAGCTGGCTGCGGCATCTGCGCACCTTTGAGCCGGCGATCAGCCGGGTGCGCGCCCGCGCACTCGTCGGCGAATGGATCAGCCGCATCGGCGCGGGCAACGCGATCAGCCAGCGACCCGACGTCATTGCGCGCCGCATCATATCCTGGCTGACGCAAGCCCCGCTGCTGGTCGACGATTCCGACGTGCGCTTCTATCGGCGCTTCATCCGCAGCCTGACCCGGCAGGTGCGCGGCTTGCGCGTGACATTGGCGGGCGCACGCGACGGCGTGCCACGGCTGCAGGCCGTGATCGCGCTCGTCTACGCGTCGCTGTGCATGCAGGGGCAGGCCCGTCATATCGAGGCCACCACCAAGCAACTGGCCGAAGAGCTTGACCGGCAGATCCTTCCCGATGGCGGGCATATCGGCCGCAATCCGGGCGCGCTGATCGATCTCCTGGTCGACCTTCTGCCGCTGCGGCAGGCCTTCAGCTCGCGCAACATTCCGCCCCCGTCGGCGCTGCTCAACGCCATCGACCGCATGATGCCGATGCTGCGGTTCTTCCGTCATGGTGACGGCAACTTCGCGCTGTTCAACGGCATGGGACCGACGCCGACGGATCTCCTCACCACCGTGCTCGCCTATGACGACGCGCGCGGCACCCCGGTCTCGAACGCGCCGCATTCGGGCTATCAGCGCATCGAGGCCGGCAACACGCTCATCCTGGTCGACACCGGCCGGCCGCCGCCACTGGCGGCAAGCCAGGAGGCGCACGCCGGCTGCCTCAGCTTCGAGCTCTCAAACCGGAATTTCCGCATCCTGGTGAACTGCGGGCTGCCGGGCACGAGCCGCGAGCACTGGCGGCCGATGGCGCGTTCAACCGCCGCCCATTCCACGGTCGCATTCAACGACGTCTCGTCCTGCCGCTTCATGGAATCGAGGCTGGTCAAGCGTCTCATGCGTGGCACGCCGATCGTGCGTGGGCCGCGCCACGTCACGGTCAATCGCGAGGAGCAGGACGGCGCGACGGTGTTACGGGCGTCGCATGACGGCTACATCGATGACTACGGCATCATCCATCAGCGCGCCCTGATGCTCTCGGCGGACGGCAAACGGCTCGACGGCGAGGAGCTGTTTACCGCGACGCACGACGAGACCGCGCTCGCCGGCCACGATCAGTTTGCGGTGCGCTTCCACCTGCATCCGGCGATCAAGGCCAATCGCCTGTCCGACTCCCACGGGGCCATGCTGTTGCTGCCGAACAAGGACGTGTGGACCTTCAACGCCTACGAGGACCGCATCGACATCGAGGAAAGCGTTTACCTTGCCGGCACCGAAGGCCCGCGCCGCACGACCCAGATCGTCATCCATGGCCGTGCCCGCAAGGTCGCGCGCGTCCAATGGACCCTGTCGCTGACCGCAGCCTCGCCCGTCGGCCTCGCCCGCCGCGGCCAGGCGACAGGCGAGAAGAGTGACCCCAAGAACGATACAAAGAGCGAGCCCAAGAGCGGCCAGAAGATCGGACAAAAGGTCGAGCAAAAGAGCCCACAGAAGACGGAACAGAAGACAGAGCAAAAGACCGAACAGAAGGCCGAACAGAAGACCGAGCCGAAGAAGGAATAGCGGAAAAGGCCCCCTATTCGCCGCTGTTCCTGGCTCGCCCGCTTGTGCTATGGGCTCGCCATCATGACCGAGAACCTCCGCCGCATCACCCGCGCCCTTCTCTCCGTTTCCGACAAGACCGGCCTCGTCGATTTCGCCCGCGCGCTTGCAGCCCTTGGGATCGAGCTCGTCTCGACCGGCGGCACCAGGAGCGCGCTCGGCGAGGCCGGGCTCAAGGTCAGCGATGTGTCGGACGTCACCGGCTTTCCCGAAATGATGGACGGCCGCGTCAAGACGCTGCATCCCAATGTGCACGGCGGCCTGTTGGCGATCCGCGACAACGCCACGCATACGGCCGCGATGGCAGCGCACGGCATCCAGCCGATCGATCTCCTGGTGGTCAACCTCTACCCGTTCGAGGCGACGGTGGCGAAGGGCGCCAACTACGAGACCTGCGTCGAGAACATCGACATCGGCGGGCCCGCGATGATCCGCGCCGCCGCCAAGAACCACGCCGACGTGGCGGTGATCGTCGAGGCTGAGGACTACGCGCCGCTCCTGGCCGAGCTCAAAGCGCACGATGGCGCGACCACGCTCGCGCTGCGCAAGACGCTCGCCGCCAAGGCCTATGGCCGCACCGCCGCCTATGACGCGGCGATCTCCAACTGGTTCGCCACGACGCTCGCCGATCCGGCGCCGACCTATCGCACCATCGGCGGCAAGCTGGCGGAAGCGCTGCGCTATGGCGAGAACCCGCACCAGTCCGCCGCGTTCTATCGCACCGGCGAGACCCGCTTCGGCGTCGCCACCGCCCGCCAGGCGCAAGGCAAGCAGCTCTCCTACAACAACATCAACGACACCGACGCGGCCTACGAATGCGTCGCCGAGTTCGATCCCAGGCGCACCGCCGCCTGCGCGATCATCAAGCACGCCAATCCCTGCGGCGTCGCGGAGGCCAATTCCATGCTCGAAGCCTATCGCAAGGCGCTCGCCTGCGATCCGGTCTCCGCCTTCGGCGGCATCGTGGCGGTGAACCGCACGCTCGACGCCGACGCCGCGCGTGCCATCACCGAGATCTTCACCGAAGTGATCATCGCGCCCGACGCCACCGAGGAGGCGATCAAGATCGTGGGCGCCAAGAAGAACCTGCGCCTCCTCATTGCGGGCGGTCTGCCCGATCCGCGCGCGCAGGGGCTGCTGGTCAAGTCGGTGGCGGGCGGCCTGCTGGTGTCCTCGCGCGACAACGCGGTGGTCGACGACATGGAGCTCAAGGTCGTGACCAAGCGCGCGCCGACCAACGCCGAGCGGCGGGATCTCGCGTTTGCGTTCCGGATTGCCAAGCACGTCAAGTCGAACACCATCGTGTACGCCAAGGACCTGGCCACCGTCGGCATCGGCGCCGGCCAGATGAGCCGCATCGATTCCGCCCGCATCGCGGCGCGCAAGGCGCAGGACGCAGCGCTTGCGGCGGGCGTCAAGGAGCCGGCGACCAAGGGCTCGGCGGTCGCCTCCGATGCGTTCTTCCCGTTCGCCGACGGGCTTCTGGTCGCGATCGAAGCGGGCGCGACCGCGGTGATCCAGCCCGGCGGCTCGGTGCGCGACGACGAGGTGATCAAGGCCGCCGACGATCACGGCATCGCCATGGTGTTCACCGGCACGCGGCACTTCCGGCATTGAGCGGATGGGCGGATGCAGTGCAATTTCGTAGGCAAAGGCGGTGGCAGGTCTTTTCAGTTTGGCAAAACCTTTCGTGCGCCGTGCCCACCGTCTCTGAATCTCCGCGGGCAGCGCAAGTCCGCGTGGGCACGGCGCACGTGAGCCTTTGATGCGCAGCATTGCCAGCGCCTTTGCCCACCCTCCGATCTCTGCCCTTGGTGTTGAGTTGCGTTGAGTCAAAATGAGATCAGCCCCTGTTCAAGCGCCGGGCCAGGGGGATGCCCTCAGTCTTTGTCCTTTCGCTTCCCCCAGATCGAGGGGGATGGCGCGCCGACAAAGCGCAGTGATCCAGGTTCGCCTGGATCGGCCCGG
>DAIUEP010000205.1:0-8640 GCA_036845065.1 Xanthobacteraceae bacterium
TGCTTGCTTTCGCCCGGGCCGTTGACGATGCAGCCCATCACCGCGACGTTGAGCGTCTCGACGCCCGGATAGCGCTTCTTCCACTCCGGCATCGATTCATGGATGAAGCCCTGGATGTCGCGCGCGAGCTCCTGGAACGTGGTCGAGGTGGTGCGCCCGCAGCCCGGGCACGCCGCCACCAGCGGCACGAAGGTGCGGAAGCCCATGGTCTGCAACAGCTCCTGGGCGACCTTCACCTCGAGCGTGCGGTCGCCGCCGGGCTCGGGCGTGAGCGAGACCCGGATGGTGTCGCCGATGCCTTGCTGCAGCAGGATGCCCATGGCGGCCGACGACGCCACGATGCCCTTCGAGCCCATGCCGGCTTCGGTGAGGCCGAGATGCAGCGCGTAGTCGGAGCGGCGCGCGAGATCGATATAGACCGCGATCAGGTCCTGCACGGCAGAGACTTTCGCCGACAGGATGATGCGGTTGCGCGACAGCCCCATCTCCTCGGCGCGTTGCGCCGAGATGAGCGCGGACTGCACCATCGCCTCGCGGGTGACCTCGCGCGCGTCCTTCGGCGTGTTCGAGCGCGCGTTCTCGTCCATCAGGTGGGTGAGCAATTCCTGGTCGAGCGAGCCCCAGTTGGCGCCGATGCGCACCGGCTTGCCGTGCTTGATCGCGGTTTCGACAATGGCGCCGAACTGGCGATCCTTCTTCTCCTTGAAGCCGACATTGCCGGGATTGATGCGGTACTTGTCGAGCGCCTCCGCGCAGGCCGGATGATCCGCCAGCAGCTTGTGGCCGATATAGTGGAAGTCGCCCACGATCGGGACGCTGACGCCCATCTTGGCGAGGCGCTCCTTGATGTGCGGAACCGCAGCCGCCGCCTCGTCGCGGTCGACCGTGATGCGCACGATCTCGGAGCCGGCGCGCGCGAGCGCCGCCACCTGCGCGGCGGTCCCCGCCACGTCGGCGGTGTCGGTGTTGGTCATCGACTGCACCACCACCGGGGCGCCGCCACCGACCATCACGCCGCCGACGTCGACCGCCACCGATTGGCGCCGTTCCTGCGGACCTGCTTCAATCATTGCTCAATCTCCTGCTGCCAGTGCAAGTGCCAGAGCGCCCCGGCGGCGTCAACGAGAGTGGCCGTCATGCTAGTGCCCCGCTTCCGAAGTTCGTTAGTCCTTGCAGCATCCTCCGACACGAACTTCGGAAGCAAAGGGGCACTAGCAACTCTATGATTCTAGTGCCGCTTTTCGATTTGAAGTTCCTAACAGAGTATGCTGCAGGTGATGTAGGAACTTCAAATCGGCGGCACTAGTGACCGCCGCAATGGGTGCAGATGCCGCTGATCTCGATCACCGGCGATTTCGGGGTGAAGCCGGCGGCGCGCGCGGCCGCTTTCAGTTTGGTGGCGACCTCCGCGGACGACGCCTCCCCGACCGTCCCGCAGCGGTCGCAGAGCAGGAACACCACAAGATCGCCGGCCGCATGGGCATGCACGCAGGCCACGAAGGCGTTTCGGCTCTCGATGCGATGGACCAGCCCGTTCTCGCGCAGGAACTCGAGCGCGCGATAGACCGTGATCGGCGCCGGCCGCGGCCCCTTCGGCGAGAGCCGCTCCATGATCTCGTAGGCGCCGAGCGGCCGGTGGCTGACCAGCAGCGCCGCCAGCACGTCGCGGCGGATCGGCGTCAAGCGCTGGCCACGCTCGACGCAGCGCGCCTGCGCGACCGCCATGGCATCGGTCGAGCAGCGGGCGTGGTCGTGGCCGGGAGCCGGAAAAACCGCCTGCTCGCGCGCTGGTGTGGCTTTGGCCATGGGAGCGACTTTACCTTTTTTGGGGCCGCTAGTGCCGCCGATTTGAAGTTCCTGCACTACCTGCGGCAAGCTCGGTCAGGAACTTCAAATCGAAAAGCGGCACTACATCATAGAGTTGCTAGTGCCCCTTTGTTTGCGAAGTTCGTGTCAGAGGTTGCCGCGACGTATCACGAACTTCGGAAACGGGGCACTAGGGGGAATTGGTGCAATGCAGCATTTCACTATTGCATTGCAATAGGACACTCCCCACATTTCCGGTTCCGTTGCGCCCGATTCGGCGCCCCTTGTCAGTAATCCTCAGTGGATGTGATGCTTGCATCGCGATTGAACAAGCTGCTTTCGGGGGTCTGGCAAGGCCGTCCTCCTGCCCGGCGCCTCAATCTCGCCCTGCAAGGTGGCGGCGCGCATGGCGCCTTCACCTGGGGGGTGCTCGACCAACTCCTGGCGGACGGGCGCATCGCGATCGACGGCGTGTCGGGCACCTCGGCCGGCGCCGTCAATGCGGTGATGCTCGCCGACGGGCTGGCGCATGACGGCCCGGAGGGCGCACGCCAGCGGCTCGCCGAGTTCTGGCGCGCGGCGAGCCTCGGCGGCAACCTGCCCGAGCTGCAGCGCGCCGTGGTGGAGCGGCTGTTCCCGCTGCTGCCGCAACGCGCCACGCTGCCGTGGTTCGGCGATCTCTCCCGCTTTTTTTCGCCCTACGATCTCAACCCGCTCAACATCAATCCGCTCAAGGACCTGATCGGACGCTTCGTCGACTTCGAGCGCATTCGCACCGGCGAGCGCAATCTGTTCATAGCGGCCACCAACGTGCTGACCGGCGAGCCGCGCGTATTCGCCCGCCACGAGATCACGCCCGAGGTGGTGATGGCGTCGGCCTGTCTGCCGCTCCTGTTCCGAGCGGTCGAGATCGACGGCGTGCCCTATTGGGACGGCGGCTACAGCGGCAATCCCGTGGTGCTGCCGTTTCTGCAATCGGGCGCGACCGCGGATATCCTGATCGTACAGATCAATCCGCGCGAGCGCTCCAAGCTGCCGACGACCGCAAGCGAGATCATGGCCCGCATGAACGAGATCACGTTCAACGCGCCGCTGATCGCGGAGCTGCGGGCGCTGGAATTGTCCGGCGCGCGCCGTACCCGTCTGCATCGCATCGTCATGGATGACGCGCCATTCGACACCCGCAGCAAGCTCAATGTCGACTTCGAGTTCTTCCTGTCGTTGCGCAAGCTCGGTCAGCGCGCGGCGCGACGTTTTCTCGACGCCCATTTCAACGATATCGGCCGGCGCAGCACCATCGATCTCTCGGTGGCTGTCGAGACGGAGCCGGCATGACACAGCATCGCCCCGGCTCAGCGGATTGCCATGCAGTGTCTTGCCGGACCAAGATGCGCGTCCTGGTGTCAAAGCCGCTCTCGGGGAGCTCGCTAACAGACAGGTGAATGTCATGCTGAAAGGAAAAGCAGCCGTCGTCACCGGCTCGACCTCCGGGATCGGGCTTGCGATCGCGCGTGCGCTGGCACGTGAAGGCGCCAACGTTGTGATCAACGGCTTCGGCGACAAGGCCGCGATCGAAACCGAGCGCAGCGGAATCGAGAAGGAATTCTCCGTGAAGGCGATCTATTCGCCCGCCGACATGACCAAGCCGGCCGAGATCGCCGAGATGATCCGCACCGCCGAGACGACGTTCGGCAGCGTCGACGTCCTGGTCAACAATGCCGGCATTCAGTTCGTCTCGCCGATCGAGGAGTTCCCGATCGAGAAGTGGGACGCCATCATCGCGATCAATCTTTCGGCCGCGTTCCACGCCATCCGCACCGCGGTGCCTGGCATGAAAGCGCGCAAGTGGGGCCGTATCATCAACACCGCCTCGGCGCATTCGCTGGTCGCCTCCCCATTCAAGGCGGCCTACGTCACCGCCAAGCACGGCCTCAACGGCCTCACCAAGACGGTGGCGCTCGAGCTTGCGACCTTCGGGGTGACGGTTAACTGCATCAGCCCCGGCTATGTCTGGACGCCGCTGGTCGAAAAGCAAATTCCCGACACCATGAAGGCGCGCAACATGACCGAGGAACAGGTCAAGCGCGATGTCCTTCTGGCAGCTCAGCCGACCAAGCAGTTCGTCACCGTCGACCAGGTCGCCTCGCTCGCGCTCTACCTCTGCTCGGACGCCGCCTCTCAGATCACCGGCGCCAATCTGTCGATCGACGGCGGCTGGACGGCGCAGTAGCCGTGGCCCGTTCAACGCGCAAGAAGATCAATCTCGCGCTGCAAGGGGGCGGCGCGCACGGCGCCTTCACCTGGGGCGTGCTTGAAGGCCTGATAGAGGATGGCCGCATCGAGATCGAGGGCATCTCCGGCACCTCCGCGGGCGCGATCAACGCCGTGATGGTCGCGGACGGGATCGCGCACGGCGGCCCGCAGGAGGCCTGCAAGCGGCTCGCCGATTTCTGGCGTGCCGCCAGCCGGGATGGCGACCTGCCGGCCATGCAGCGCGCGGTCATCGACCGGCTGTTTTCGATCCTCCCAATGGAAGGCTGGCCGGTCCAGGAGTGGTTCGATGCGCTGTCGCGCTTCTGGTCGCCCTACGATCTCAATCCGCTCAACATCAATCCGCTCAAGGACGTGATCGATCGCTTCGTCGACTTCGATGCGCTCCGTGCGTATCCCGGGCCGCCCTTGTTCGTGGCCGCCACCAACGTGCACACCGGTCGTCTGCGGGTGTTTTCACGCGACAAGATCACGGTCGACGTGGTGATGGCGTCGGCCTGCCTGCCGATGCTGTTCCGGGCCGTCGAGATCGACGGAATTCCGTACTGGGATGGCGGCTATCTCGGCAACCCGGCGATCTTTCCGTTTTTCGATTCGACCGAGACCGAGGACGTCCTGCTGGTTCAGATCAATCCGCTTGAACGCCGCATGACGCCGCGCTCGCAGAACGAGATCCTGAACCGGATCAATGAAATCACCTTCAATTCGTCGCTGATGTCGGAGGTTCGCGCGATCAATTTCGTGACCCGACTGATCGATCGGGGCGTACTGCCGCGCGGCAAGGGCCGCGGCCAATACCGCCGCATCAACATGCACCGGATCGCGCTTGACGGCGTCTTCGACAATCTCACCGCCAGCTCCAAGCTCGATTCCGACTACGACTTCTTCCTCAAGCTGCGCGACGGCGGGCAGCGCGCCGCGCGCGCCTTTCTGCACAAGCATTTCCAGGACATCGGTCAACGCAGCACGGTCGACCTCGCGGCTGAGAGCCATGCCGAGCTGGCGTGAGCCAGCACACCCGCCGAAGTCGATTGCCGGAAGCGATTGCCTCCCCCCGCTCGCGCCTGCGACCTATAGTAAGGTCTGGATGCGCCAACCGGGCCTGACCATGACCGAGCCGCTTGTGACCGCCACCATCGGGACGACCCTGGTCGAGATCCGGGTCGCCGACATCACGACGCTCGAAGTGGACGCCATCGTGAACGCGGCGAACCGCTTGCTGCTTGGGGGCGGCGGCGTCGATGGTGCCATCCATAGCGCGGCCGGACCGGACCTGCTCGCCGAGTGCCGCGCGCTTGGCGGCTGCGAGACCGGCTCGGCCAAGATCACGCGCGGCTTCAGGCTCAAGGCCAAGCACGTGATCCACGCCGTCGGGCCGGTGTGGAACGGCGGCGACAAGGGCGAGGATGATCTGCTCGCCTCCTGCTATCGCACGGCGCTGGCGCTCGCCTCCGAGCACCGCCTCGCCTCGATCGCCTACCCGGCGATTTCGACCGGCGTCTTTCGTTTTCCGCCCGACCGCGCCGCCCGCATCGCGGTCGGCACCGTGGCGTCGGAGATCGCGGCCAATCCGCGGGGGATGGCGTGCGTCGTGTTCTGCTGTTTCTCGGAGGAATCGGCGATCCATCATCGAAATACCTTCGAGGCGATCGGGCTGGCATGAGCGCCGCAATGTGCCGATCCTCTTGGGGACGACCCAAGGTGACCTGTGGTAAAGCGAATCTACAAATACCGCCGGGTTTGCCGGCACATATTTTTTGAGGAGGCAATGATGCGATCTGCTCACGACTATAGCGTTCTGACGGCTCTGATTATTCTCGGCTCCTTCGCCATCAACCGAGTTGACGTCGGTTATGCGCAGACTCCTTCGTCTGCCGTCACGGCATTGAAGGACCAGTACAAGCGTGCCCCGGCCCGGCCGGTCGAGAACAAAGCGCTGGCGGAGCTCGGGCGCGAGCTGTTCTTGGACCCACAGCTTTCGGCGTCGGGAAAGACTGCATGCGTGACCTGCCATCTGCCGCACGTGGCATGGTCGGTGCTGGACGCACGCAGCACCAACGATTCAGGCAAGCTGACGTCACGCAAGTCACAGACACTGATCGGTATCGGGCACGCGAGCACACCCATAAACGGCTGGGATGGACGCAATGCGACCTTGGAGGCGCAGGCCAAGAGCTCGGTTGCGACCGGCTCGATGTCGATGCGCGAAACGCCGACGCCGGTGGCGGTTGAAGTGATCGAGCAGCGGTTCCGCTCCAACCAGGCTTACGTGGCAAAGTTCAGCGCGGCGCTGCCCGGCGCGGCAATCAACATCGACACCATCGTGCAGGCGGTCGCTGCGTTCGAGCGGACGATCGAACCCGAACAAGCGCCGTTCGACAACTGGGTCGCCGGCGACGAAAACGCGATCCCGACCGCGGCCAAGCGCGGTTTCGAGCTCTTCAACGGCAAGGCGCTGTGCTTTGCGTGCCACCGAGGCTGGCGCTTCACCGACGACCTGTTTCATGACATCGGGACCACCACCACCGACCGCGGGCGCGGCAACGCACTGAAGGACGACCCGCTGATGCAGTTTGCGTTCAAGACGCCGACGCTGCGATCGGTCGCACTGCGCCCGCCCTATATGCACAACAGCTCG
Organism: Xanthobacteraceae bacterium; assembly: GCA_036845065.1. GTDB lineage: Bacteria > Pseudomonadota > Alphaproteobacteria > Rhizobiales > Xanthobacteraceae > VAZQ01. Next base: position 6,716 of record DAIUEP010000205.1, read on the forward strand.
TCGGCAACGCTCGAGGATACGGTGCGGCACTATGAGAAGGGTGGAATCGACCGGCCGAGCCGCTCTCCGCTGATGATGCCGATCAAGCTCACGGATCAGGAACGTCGCGACCTCGTCGCCTTCATGGAAACGCTTGGCCCGCCTGCGGCTACGCGATAGAGCCGAGTCAGAAGGAGCGTTGGCACCGCGGCCTGGCGTCGTTCAGCCGTTCACCAGCTCATCCGCCAGCACCGCGCAGCCAAGAAGACCCGGCTCGCTGCGGCTCATCAGCCAGATCGGGATGGACGCAAGCAGCGTCTCATAGGGCGGATGCGCGTCGAACGCGGCGCGGAACATCTCGGGGTCGAGCAGCGAGCCGAGCCGCGAGGCCACGCCACCCGCGATGTAGACACCTCCCACCGCCTTGAAGGTCAGCGCCAAGCCGCCAGCGAAGCGGCCCAAGAGCTGCACGAACAGTTGCACGGTTGCGAGCGCCGCTGCATCGCCCTTGAGCGCATTGGCGACCACGGCTTCGGGTGTCTCAGCCTGCGAGCCTGGATCGATGGCCCGCAGCAAGCGCGGCAGGCCCGGCCCCGACAGGATGGTCTCGGCGCTGACGCTGCCGCATTCATGCAGGAGCGCCGCAAAGATCTCCATTTCTTCCAGGCTCTGCGGGCCGAATGACGCATGGCCCCCTTCGCTCGCCAGCACCTGCCAGCGGCCGTTCACCGGCACGAGCGCGGCGACGCCGAGCCCGGTGCCAGGACCGAGCACGGCCCTCACCCCGGGTCGCGCCGGCAGGAGCGGACCGAGCGGGCGCGCATCGGCCGCCGTGAGGCGCGTCAGCGCCCAGGCGATTGCCTCGAAATCGTTCACGAGTCGTAGCTTTGCAAATCCGAAACGCCGCGCCAGTTCACCCGGCCGGAATCGCCACGCGCGATTGGTCAGCACGACTTCTTCGCCGTCGAGCGGCGCCGCGACCGCGAGCACGGCCGCACTCGGACGCGCACCGGTTTCGTCGATGTAGCACGCAATCGCTCCTTCAAGATTGGCGACCGTATCGTTCTCGATAATCATCGTGCGCTCAGGCCGGCCATCGGCGCCAGCCAGCGCAAAGCGGCTGTTGGTGCCGCCGATGTCGGCCAGGAGGACGGAGGGTTTCGGGAGGGGCTCTGCCATGACGGTTCGTCAATAGGAACGCGGCAGGCCGAGGACGTGTTCCGCCAGGTAGGAGAGGATCAGGTTGGTTGAGATTGGCGCCACCTGGTAAAGCCGCGTCTCGCGGAACTTGCGCTCGATGTCGAACTCCTCCGCGAAGCCGAACCCGCCATGGGTCTGCACGCACATTTCCGCCGCCGCCCAGGAGGCATCGGCGGCGAGCAACTTCGCCATATTGGCCTCAGGCCCGCAGTCGTGTCCCGCCTGAAAGCGAGTGGCGGCGTCCCGCACCATCAGCTCGGCCGCCCGCATCTGCGTATAAGCGCGCGCGATCGGGAACTGCACGCCCTGGTTCTGTCCGATCGGGCGGCCGAACACCTCGCGCTCCTTGGCGTAGGCGGTGGCCTTGGCGATAAACCACTTGGCGTCGCCGATGCATTCGGCGGCGATGAGGATGCGCTCCGCGTTCATGCCGGAGAGGATGTAGCGGAACCCTTCGCCCTCCTGGCCGATCAGGTTCTCCTGCGGCACGCGCAGGTCGTCGAAGAAGATCTCGGTTGTGGCGTGGTTCATCATGGTGCGGATCGCATTGACCCGGATGCTGGCGCCCTGGGCGAGCCGCATGTCGACCAGAAAGACCGAGAGCCCGCCGGTGCGTGTCGTGGCCTCGCCGCGCGGGGTGGTGCGGGCGATGAGCAGCATCAGGTCGGAATGCTCCGCCCGCGAGGTCCAGACCTTCTGGCCGTTGATGATGAAGTGGTCGCCGTCGCGCACCGCGGTGGTGCGCA
>DAIUEP010000206.1:0-8532 GCA_036845065.1 Xanthobacteraceae bacterium
GCCGTCACCGCAATCCTCCTGATCCCGGCGTTCGCCGCCGCGCTGATGGCCGCGCTGCCCGGCTACCGGGCGACCGCGCGGTTCAACGTGCTCGCCGCGCTCGCGACCTTCCTGGTCGCGCTGTCGCTGCTGTTCGTGCGGCCTCAGCCGGGCCCCTATCTGCACGTCGACGATCTCAACAACGTCTTCATCGTGCTGACCACTTTCGTCGGCTTCACGACCAGCGTGTTCAGCGCGAGCTACATCGACCACGAGCTCGAGATCGGACGGCTCACGCCCACGTTCCTGCGCTTCTATCACGCGATGTACCAAATCTTGATGTTCGCGATGAACCTCGCGCTCGTCGCCAACAACATCGGCGTGATGTGGGTGGCGATCGAGCTCGCGACGCTGACCACGGTGCTCATGGTCGGCATCTACCGCACCCACGAGGCGCTCGAGGCGGCGTGGAAATACTTCATCCTGGGCAGCGTCGGCATCGCGCTCGCGCTGTTCGGCACCATCCTGATCTACATGGCGGCGCGCCCGAGCGTGGGTGAAGGCCTCGACGCCATGGTCTGGACCACGCTGATCGAGCACGCGGCGGCGTTCGACCCCGCGCTGCTCAATGTCGCGTTCGTGTTCCTGCTCCTGGGTTACGGCACCAAGGTCGGGCTCGCACCGCTGCATGCCTGGCTGCCCGACGCGCATGCAGAGGGCCCGACCCCGATCTCGGCGGTGCTCTCGGGGCTCCTGCTCAACGTCGCGCTCTATGCGCTCTTGCGCTTCAAGATGCTGCTCGCCGCCAACCCGCAGGCGCTCGCGCCCGGCCCGCTGATGGTCACGATGGGGCTGATCTCGGCGCTGTTCGCGGCGTTCATGCTCTACCGCCGACGCGACATCAAGCGCATGTTCGCCTATTCCTCGATCGAGCACATGGGCATCATCACATTTGCTTTTGGTATGGGCGGCCCGCTCGCCAATTTCGCCGGGCTGCTGCACATGACCATGCACTCGCTCACCAAGTCGGCGATCTTCTTCGCGGTCGGGCACATCGCCCAGGTCAAGGGCACCCAGCGCATCGCCGACATGGGCGGGCTGACCGAGACCCATCCGGTGCTGGGCTGGGGCCTGGTGCTGGGCGTCGTCGCGATCGCGGGCCTGCCGCCGCTCGGCATCTTCATGAGCGAGTTTCTGGTGGTGACCTCGACCTTCACGCGCGCGCCATGGCTCGCGATCCTCCTGGTGCTCGCGATCCTGATCGGGCTTGCGGGCCTGTTCCTGCGCCTCAACACAATCGCGTTCGGCGAGCCGCGCGGGCCGACTGCCGAGGCGAAAGCCTCCTACGTGCCGATGTTTGCGCATCTCGCGCTGGTGTTCGTGGCCGGCATCTATATGCCGCCTGCACTCGTCACCTGGTTCCAGAACGTCGCCAAGCTGCTCGGGTAGCCATGATCATCGACACCATCGCAGGCGAGCGCGTCCCCGGCCATCGTCCCTGGCCGCGCGCGGTCGTGGGCGCCGATGGCTGGCGCCGCGCCGGCGAGGAGCTTCAGGCCCTGCGCTGGACGCTGCTCGGTCTCTGGGGCGACATCGGCGCCGTCCACATGGCGGTGCTCGACGAGCCCGCAAGTGACATCGCGGTCCTGACGCTCGAATGCCGGAACGGCACGTTTCCCTCGATCGGCGCCCTGCATCCACCCGCGATCAGGCTCGAGCGCGCGGTGCATGATCTCTATGGGCTCACGCCTGTGGGCTCGCCCGATGCCCGGTCCTGGCTCGATCTTGGCTTCTGGGGCGTGGAACAGCCGCTCGGGTCGGCGCGCGCCGCGGCCGCGCCGCGCGCGCCTTATGCATTCCTGCCGGTCGAAGGCGAGAACCTGCACCAGATCCCGGTTGGCCCGGTGCACGCCGGCATCATCGAGCCCGGCCACTTCCGCTTCACCGCCAACGGCGAAACCGTGGTGCGGCTCGAGCAGCGGCTCGGCTATGTCCACAAGGGCATCGAATCGCTGATGGCGGACGCAACGGTCGAGCTGGCGGCACGGCTGGCCTCCCGCACCTCGGGCGACAGCACCGTCGCCTATGCGCTCGCCTTCGCGCACGCCGTCGAAGCCGCGCTCGACGTCACGGTGCCGTCGCGGGCGCGCTACCTGCGCGCCCTGATGGCCGAGCTCGAGCGACTCGCCAATCATTTCGGCGACATCGGCGCGATCTGCAATGATGCCTCGTTCGCGATCATGCATGCGCAATGCGGCATCCTGCGCGAGCGCACGCTGCGCGCCGCCGACGCCTGCTTCGGCCACCGCCTGATGATGGATCGCGTGGTGCCGGGCGGCGTCAGCCATGATCTTGGCGCCGACGGGATCGCGGCCGTGACCGCGCTGCTGGCCGAGGTCCAGCGCGTGTTTCCACGGCTCGTCGCGCTCTACGACAACACCGCGTCGCTGCAGGACCGCACCGCGCTGACCGGCATCCTGCGCGCCGACTACGCCCGCCAGTTCGGCGCCGGCGGCTATGTCGGGCGCGCCAGCGGCCGCGCCTTCGACGCGCGCAAGGCGCTCGCCTATGCGCCCTATGGCGAGCTTGAATTCGAGGTGCCGACGCGCACCGCAGGCGATGTCGATGCCCGGGTCTGGATCCGCATCAAGGAGGTCGAGCAGAGCCTGGCGCTGATCGCGCAGATCCTGCGGCGGCTGCCCGACGGGGCGATCCGGGCCGCGATCAAGCCGGCCGGCGAGCCGCGCGAAGGACTTGGGTTTGCCGAAGCCTTCCGCGGCGACGTGCTCGCTTGGCTGCGGCTCGATGGCGAGCATGTCGTTCGCTGCCACCTGCGCGACCCGTCCTGGTTTCAGTGGCCGCTGCTTGAAGTCGTGATCGAGGGCAACATCGTGGCCGACTTCCCGCTCTGCAACAAATCGTTCAACTGCTCCTACTCGGGCCACGATCTATGATGATACACGCGCTCAACTCTCCTCCGTCATGCCCGCGCTTGGCGCGGGCATCCACGTCTTACTTTCTGGAAGAAGTCGTGGATGGCCGGGACAGGCCCGGCCATGACCGTGGAGAGCTTGGCACAAGGTAGAGGCCATCATGCGCCGCATTCTGCTTGAGGGCATGCTGAGCCGGCCGCTGACCGAGGCGCCGCCGGCCGCTGACGACGCGATGCTGGCCGAGCTTGCCGGCAAGGTCGACGCGGCGGCACGCCGCCGGCTCGGCCGCAGCCTGTCGATCCGCGAGGTCGATGCCGGCTCCTGCAACGGCTGCGAACTGGAGATCCACGCCCTCAACAGCGCCTTCTACGATCTCGAGCGCTTCGGGCTGCGCTTCGTGGCCTCGCCACGGCACGCCGACGTGCTGATGGTGACCGGGCCGGTCACCAAGAACATGCGCGAGGCGCTCGCGCGCACCTACAACGCGACGCCCGATCCGAAGTGGGTGATCGCCGTCGGCGACTGTGCGGCCAATGGCGGCATCTTTGCAGGGAGCTACGCGGTTGCGGGCGGCGTCAAGGACGTGATCCCGGTCGACCTCCACGTTCCCGGCTGCCCGCCGCGGCCGGTGCAACTGCTGCAAGGCCTGCTCGCGCTCATGGACAAGCAGGGCGGGTAGCGCACAGCGCACCTTCCTCCAATGTCCGGGTGCTTGCCAGCCGGCGGGATCGGGCCCAATCTATGGACATCAAATAATCGATAGGAAACGCTTTCAAGCAACGCCATGACCGCCCCGCGCCAGATCAAGCTCGGCATGTTCCTGCGGCCGGCGGGCCATCATGTGGCGGGCTGGCGGCATCGTGACGCCTGGGCCGACGGCGGCCTCAACTTTTCGAGCTACGTCGAGATGGCGCAGACCGCCGAGCGCGGCCTGTTCGATCTCATGTTCTCGGCCGACGCGCTCACCGGCGAGCGCTACGACCGCGAGACGCTCTCGCGCACGTCCTACGTGGCCTGGATCGAGCCGATGTCGCTCCTGACCGCGCTCGCGCCGGTGACGAAGAACATCGGCCTCGTCTGCACCGCGACCACCACCTATGACGAGCCCTACCACATCGCGCGGCGTTTCGCCTCGCTCGACCTCATCAGCGGCGGCCGCTCGGGCTGGAACCTCGTCACCTCCGCCAACAACGCCGAGGCGCAGAATTTCGGCCGTGATCAACACTTGCCGAAACACGAGCGCTATCGCCGCGCGCGCGAGTTCGTCGACGTGGTGCGCGGGCTGTGGGACAGCTGGGACGACGACGCCTTCGTGTTCGACAAGGCCGACGGGCGTTTCTACGACCCCGACAAGCGTCACGTGCTCGACCACAAAGGGGAGTTCTTCAAGGTCCGCGGTCCCCTCACTGTTTCGCGCTCGCCGCAAGGCCAGCCGGTGGTGGTGCAGGCGGGCGCGTCCGACGACGGCCGGCAGCTTGCGGCCGAAACCGCGGAAGTCGTGTTCTGCGCGCACCAGTCGATCGAGGCCGCGCGGGCGTTCCATGCCGACGTGAAGACCCGCATGGCGCGCTGCGGGCGCGATCCCGATCATCTCAAGATCATGCCCGGGCTGAGCGTGTTCGTCGGTCGCACCCGACAGGAGGCGCAGGACAAGTTCGACGAGCTGCAGAACCTCATTCATCCGGAGGTGGGCGTCGCGCTCTTGTCGAAATACATCGCCTGGGACCTGACCGGCTATGACATCGACGGCCCGGTACCGGTCGTGCCGCAGGACCGCGGCGCGCCGACGCGCTCGGCGCTCCTGAGCGACACCGCCCAGGCGGAAGGGCTGACGATCCGCCAGCTCTACCAGCGCATCGCCGGCGGGCGCGGGCACTATCAGGTGATCGGCTCGGCGAAGGACGTCGTCGACATGATGGAGGAATGGTTCGCGACCGGCGCCGCCGACGGCTTCAACGTGCTGCCGCCGTTCTTTCCCAACTCGCTCGACGAGTTCATCGCGCTCGTGGTGCCGGAGCTGCAGCGGCGCGGCCTCTATCGCACCGCCTATGCGGGCGCGACGCTGCGCGAGAACCTCGGCCTGCCGCGGCCCGCAAGCCGGCATGCCGGCCGCGCTGCCAAGTCGCAAGCTGCGGAGTGACGATCCATGTTCAGGCTTCTTGGCGCTCTTACGATTGTCTCGGCCACTCTCCTCCCCGGTGCCGCCACGGCCGATGCGGTCGCCGACTTCTATCGCGGCAAGCAGATCCGAGTCATCGTGCGCACCACGCCAGCAACTGACTACGACCAATACTCGCGGCTGATCGCGCGCTTCATGGGCAAGCACATTCCGGGCAGCCCGTCGATGATCGTGGTCAACATGCCGGGCGGCGGCGGCATCACCGCGGCGAACTACATGGCGCAGGTCGCCCCGCAGGACGGCACCGTGATCGGCATCGTGAGCCAGGGGCTCGCCGCCGACCAGGCGCTCGGCATGTCGCCGCAGCTCAAGGCCAACCTGCGCGAGTTCAACTGGATCGCCAACGTGATCTTCTCGAACCAGCTGCTGGTGGTGTGGCACACCTCGCCGACCAAGACGCTGGAGGACGCCAAGCGCCGCGTCACCACCATCGGCACGACTGGCGCGGGCTCGGCTTCGGTGCAGTATCCGGCATTCTACAACAACGTGCTTGGAACCAAGTTCAAGATCGTGTTCGGCTATCCGGGCGGCGCGCATATTGATCTCGCCATGGAGCGCGGCGAGGTCGAAGGCCGCGGCACCAATCCCTATTCGTCCTATATGGGGTCGCGCCCGACCTGGATTCCGCAGAAGCTGATCGTTCCGCTGGTGCAGGCCGGCATCGAGAAGGAGCCGGCGCTGCCGGATGTGCCGCTCATTCGCGATCTGCCGGCCAAGGCCGAGGACAAGCCGCTTTTGGAGTTTATGGCGCGCGCCTCGACCGTCGGGCGGCCGCTCGCCACCACGCCCGGCGTTCCGGCCGAACGTGTGGCGGCGCTGCGGGCGGCCTTCTCGGCCACCGTCAAGGATCCGGAGTTCATCGCCGCCGCCGCACAGGAGCACATGGAGATCCGTCCGCAAAGCGGCGCGACGATCCAGGAGATCATCACCGGGCTGCTCGATGCTCCGCAGGACGTGCGCGAGCGGATGAAGGTCGCGCTGCAGCCGAAGGACGAGCACGTGGTCGATGAGCCGCGGCGATGACGCAGACCTGTATTTGAGAGCCCGACAAAACCTGTAGCGCATGAGAGCGAACACCATGGTCAAGATTGCAACTGCGGCGCTGGCCGGCATTCTGGCGCTGCCTGTCATGCACGCCGTGCCGGCGCTGGCCGATCCGGTCGCCGATTTCTACAAGGGCAAGCAGATCCGCGTTATCGTGCGCACCACGCCCGGCGGCGACTACGACCAATACTCGCGCCTCCTCGCCCGCTTCATGGGCAAGCACATTCCGGGGAACCCGCAGCTCATCGCCGTGAACATGCCGGGCGGCGGCGGCATCACGGCCGCCAACTACATGGCGCAGGTCGCTCCGCGCGATGGCACCGTGATCGGGATCGTCAGCCAAGGGCTTGCCGTCGACCAGGCGCTCGGCATGTCGCCGCAGCTCAAGGCCGATCTGCGCGAGTTCAACTGGATCGCCAACGTGGTCTATTCCAACCAGTTGCTGGTGGTGTGGCACACCTCGCCGACCAGGACGATCGAGGACGCCAAGCAGCGCGTCACCACCATCGGCACCACCGGCGCCGGCTCGTCGTCGGTGCAATATCCGGCGTTCTACAACAACGTGCTCGGTACCAAGTTCAAGATCGTGTTCGGCTATCCGGGCGGCCAGCACATCGACCTTGCGATGGAGCGCGGCGAGGTTGAAGGCCGCGGCACCAACCCTTACTCCGGCTGGATGGCGTCGAAGCCGACGTGGATTCCGCAGAAGCTGATCATTCCGCTGATCCAAGCCGGCGTCGAAAAGGAGCCGGCGCTGCCGGACGTGCCGCTGATCGTCGACCAGCCGGTCAAGCCCGAGGACAAGCCGCTGCTCGCCTTCATGGCGCAGGGCTCGACCGTCGGCCGGCCGCTGGCGACGACGCCGGGCGTTCCCGCCGAGCGCGTGGCGGCGCTGCGCGCGGCCTTTGCGGCAACCGTCAAGGATCCGGAATTCCTCACCGCCGCCGCGCAGGAGAACATGGAGATCCGGCCGATGACCGGCGACAAGCTGCAGGACATCATCGTCGGCCTGCTCAGCGCGCCGCAGGACGTGCGCGACCGGATGAAGATCGCGCTGCAGCCCAAGGACGAGCACACGGTCGAGAAGAAATAGAATTCCGAAAAGTGGAAGCCGGTTTTCGGATAAGATCATGCTCCGACAAAAGTAGCCTCACCCACCGCGCCCCAGCGCCCGGATGGTGCGCTGCACGACCTCGCGCGGCGTCTTGTAGGCGTTGGCGACGACCTCGGCCATTTCGCGCGCGGTGACCGGCACCACGTTGAGGTTCTGCTTCCTGGCGTCCTCGAGGAACGCGGGATCGGCGAGCGCGGCGTCGAACGCCGTGCGCAGCGCCGTGAGGCGCTCGGCCGGCACGCCGGGCGGCGCCACGAACGGGCGGCCCATGGCGGCGCGCGCGAAGAACAGCTCCAGCGCCTTGCGCTCCTCCGGCGAGCGCGCGGCGTCGATCACCATCGGTGCATCCTTGACGCGCGGATCGGGCGCGAGCGCGGCCTGCAACAGCACGTTGATCCCGCCGGTGCGCGCCAGGTTGCCACGCGAGAGCGAATCGTAGGCGAGGCAGATGCCCTGCACCTCGTTGCGCTCCATCGCGAGCTGGATCTCGTGCGAGCCCTGATAGCCCTTGACCAGCTTGAACTTCATGCCGAGCAACGCGGAGAGAAACTCCGGATAGATCGCGGTGTCGGCGCCCGAGCCGGTGCCGCCGACAGCGAGTTCCTTGCTGTAGAGATCCTGCATGCTTTGCACAGCGGCGTCCTTGCGGGCGGCGCAGACGGTGGTGTCGCGGCCGGGGCTGCCGATGTAGTTGATCTTGAGCGCGTCGAACTGCGTGCCCTGGCCGCCGAGCAGCGGCTCGAACACAATGCCGCGGTTGATCATGCCGAGCACGGTGCCGTCCTTGGCAGCCGTGTTGTAGAGCCGGTTGGCGACCAGCAGCCCGCCGGAGCCTGGCGTATGCACAGGCACCACGTTGGGATTGCCGGGGATGTGCGTGATCAAATGACGTGACACGGTGCGCGCCCACAGGTCGTCCTCGCCGCCGGGGCCGAAGCCGACCAGCAGCGACACCGTCTTGCCGCGGAAGAACTCGGCCGGTGTCTGGGCGAGCGCGGGAGAGGTTAACGGCGCCAGCGCTGCGCTGATCCATGAAACGCACGCAAAACCACGCAACCATGCTTTGGATGCACGGGCGGTCGGGTGAGACGTTCTAGTGATCACAGCGCTGTTCATGCCCACATGCCGTTCCTGCACACCTGGAGACGCATCATCAATCTTGCCGTCCGGAACAGATCGTTGCCAACCCTACCCCGCGGCAGCCGCCATTGAAATCTCACGCGGCCGTGGCTTCGATCTGCCAAAACGCCGCAACACACTCTCCGTTCGCCCCCGCGCAAGCG
>DAIUEP010000207.1:0-8510 GCA_036845065.1 Xanthobacteraceae bacterium
GAACGACCTTCATGCGCCTTCACCTGCGCCAAAACCTGCGCCAAAACCTGCGCCAAAACCTGCGCCACGTCTGGCCCATTACAGCCTTGTCCCTGATTGCGGCCGCGCCCGCCGGCGCCCTCGACCTGCCGACCCGCAAGGCGGGCCTCTGGGAGGTCAAGATGATGTTCGAGGGCCGCAACCTGCCGCCGCAAACCATGCAGCAATGCATCGACGCCGCGACCGACAAGAAAATGAGCGGGTTCGGCGGCGAGATGACCCAGGGCATGTGCTCGAAGCAGGACGTGCAGAAGGTCGCCAGCACGCTCGTGGTCGACAGCGTGTGCGAGATCGCCGGCATGACCACCACCTCGCATGCGGTCATCACCGGCGACTTCAACAGCGGCTATTCGGTGAAGGTCACGTCGAAGCGCTCAGGCGGCCCGGCCATTCCTGGCATGCCGGCGGATGGCACCTCCAGCATGTCGATCGAGAGCAAATGGCTGGGCGCCTGCAAGGCCGACCAGAAGCCCGGCGACATGATCATGGCGGACGGCCGCAAGATCAACATTCTCGACATGCAGAACATGATGCCAGCGAACATGCGGGGACCGGCGCAGAAGAAGTAGAGACTGAGTTGTCGTCCCGGCCAGCGAGCGAAGCGAGCGTGAGCCGGGACCCACATTGCTATAGTACAAAAAAGATGGATCCCGGCTCTCGCGCGTACGCGATCGGCCGGGACGACAGCGGATATTTGGCCGTGCCCTACTATGTGTACATCCTTGCGAGCCGTCGCAACGGAACGCTGTATGTCGGAGTGACGAACGATCTCATTCGCCGCGTCTACGAACACCGCAACGACCTGATCGGCGGCTTTACCAAACGATATCAAGTGCACGATCTCGTTTATTTTGAAGTCCACGACGACGTCCGTGAAGCCATTACCCGCGAGAAGCGATTGAAGCGCTGGCATCGGGCGTGGAAGATCGAGCTGATCGAGAAAGACAACAAGAATTGGCAAGACCTTTGGCCAGAACTCGCCCAAGGCGGGGCCAGATAGAATTGGCAAAGCCTTTCAGCTGTCGTCCCGGCCAGCGAGCGAAGCGAGCGTGAGCCGGGACCCACATTGCTATAGTACAAAAAAGATGGATCCCGGCTCTCGCGCGTACGCGCTCGGCCGGGATGACAAGCGGTGCCCTACTCCCACGTCACCTTGTGACGGTCGAGCACACGGCGCACGCCGGCGACAAGCTCGCTTTCCTTGACCGCGAACTGCGCCTCGGCCTGCTTCTTGAGATACTCGTCGCGATCCTTGATGGCGGTGAGCCCGGCCCCCAGGATCAGGTCCTTGATCTGAATCTCACCTTTTTCCTTCTCGTTGCCGCCCTGGATCACAACGCAAGGCGCGCCGCGCTTATCGGCATATTTGAGCTGCGGCCCCATCTTGCCGGAGCCGAGATAAAGCTCGGCGCGGATGTTGGCTGCGCGCAACGCCTGCACCATGCGCTGATAGTCGGCGATGCGGTCCTGTTCGAACACGGTGACGACCACGGGTCCGGGCACGGGCTTGCTCTCGACCTTGCCGATGAGTTGGAGCGCCGCCAGCAGGCGCGACACGCCGATGGACACACCGGTCGCGGGCACGGCCTCGCCGCGAAAACGTGCGACCAGCCCATCGTAGCGCCCGCCGCTCGCGACCGCGCCGAAGCGCACGCTGCGACCATCTGCGTCACGCAACTCGCTCGTCAGGTCAACCTCGTAGACCGCGCCGGTGTAGTATTCGAGGCCGCGCACGATGGTTGGATCGATCACGATCCGACCATCATAGCCCGCGGCCGCAACCAGGCTCGCGATCGCTTTGAGCTCTTCGATTCCGGTAACGCCGGTAGGCCCGAGCTTGACGCGCTCGCCGAACCAGCGCAGCGTTTCCTCGTTGCTGCGCCCGCCGGCCGATAGAAGCGGATCGAGCTGATAGCCGGCACGCTCGCGCCCCCCGTCAGGCGTGCGGCTGTAGCCCAGAAAGCGCAGCACGTTGTCGATCTGGGAGCGATCAAGACCGGCACCCTTGGTGTAATCGCCGCTCTCGTCCTTGCGCCCTTCACCCAGGAGATCGGCCACACCGACAGCACCGAGCCGATCGAGCTTGTCGATCGCCCGCAGCACGGCCAGGCGCTTGCCGATGTTCTCCTCGCCGCCCACGCCGAGCGCCTCCAGGAGCCCGTCGAGCACTTTGCGATTGTTGACTTTCACCACGTAGCCGCCGCGCGCCACGCCGAGCACCTCCATGGTGTCGGCCGCCATCATGCAATTCTCCGCGTCGGCCGCCGGCGATGCGCTGCCAACCGTATCGGCGTCGAACTGCATGAACTGGCGGAAGCGCCCCGGCCCCGGCTTCTCGTTGCGAAACACATAGCCGTAGCGATACGAGCGATAAGGCTTCGCCAGCGCGTCGAAGTTCTCCGCCACGTAGCGCGCGAGCGGCGCGGTCAGGTCGTAGCGCAGGCTCAACCACTGCTCGTCGTCGTCCTGGAACGAGAACACGCCCTCGTTCGGGCGGTCCTGGTCGGGCAGGAACTTGCCGAGCGCGTCGGTATATTCGAACGCCGGGGTCTCCACCGGCTCGAAGCCGTAGCGCTCGTAGACCGTGCGGATCTGCTCCACCATGCGCCGCGTCGCCGCGATCTCGGCCACGCCGCGGTCGGCGAGGCCGCGCGGCAGGCGTGCCTTGAGCTTGTTGGATTTATCGGGTTTCTCGGCCATGGTCGGTCTATATTTGCAGGACGCGGGGTTGGTAGCAGCCGCCCCGCGCAGCGGCAAGGGAGTGAGCATGCCTTCAACGCCAGCGGGCGCCGCAGTCGCGGTCCCCAACGACCTCGACGCCTATTGGCTGCCGTTCACGGCCAACCGCGCCTTCAAGAAGGCGCCGCGGCTGATCGCGCGCGCCAAGGACATGCACTACTACACCCCAGAGGGCCGCGCCGTGCTCGACGGCGCCGCCGGGCTGTGGTGCACCAACGCCGGCCACAACCGCGACCCGATCGTGGAAGCGATCCGCGCGCAGGCGGCCGAGCTCGACTACGCGCCCGCCTTCCAGTTCGCCCACCCCAAGGCCTTCGAGCTCGCCAGCCGCGTCGCCGCGCTCGCGCCCGAGGGCCTCGATCATGTGTTCTTCACCAACTCGGGCTCGGAGGCGGTCGACACCGCACTCAAGATCGCGCTCGCCTATCACAACGTGCGCGGCGAAGGCGCTCGCACCAGGCTCATTGGCCGCGAGCGCGGCTATCACGGCGTCGGCTTCGGCGGCATCGCGGTCGGCGGCATCGTCAACAACCGGAAATTTTTCGGCACGCTCTTGGCCGGCGTCGATCACCTGCCGTCGACCTACAATCGCGAGCAACAGGCGTTCAGCAAGGGCGAGCCGGAGTGGGGCGCGCATCTCGCCGACGAGCTTGAGCGCATCGTCGCGCTGCACGACGCCACAACCATCGCGGCCGTGATCGTCGAGCCGATGGCGGGCTCGACCGGCGTGCTGCCCGCGCCCAAGGGCTACCTGCAGCGGCTGCGCGCGATCTGCGACAAGCACGGCCTCCTTCTGATCTTCGATGAGGTGATCACCGGATTCGGCCGGCTCGGGCACGCTTTCGCGGCCGAGCGCTACGGCGTCACGCCCGACCTCATCACCTTTGCGAAGGGGATCACGTCGGGCTCGGTGCCGATGGGCGGCGTGATCGTGACAGGCGCGATCCACGACGCCTTCATGCGCGGGCCCGAGCACGCGGTGGAGCTGTTCCACGGCTACACCTATTCGGCCCATCCGCTCGCCTGCGCGGCCGGCCTCGCAGCGCTTAACCTCTATCGCGCCGAAGGCCTGTTCGAACGCGCGAAGAAGCTCGAGCCGCTCTGGGCCGACGCCGTGATGAGCCTCAAGGGGCTGCCCAACGTGCTCGACATCCGCTGCGTGGGACTGACCGCCGGCATCGATCTCGCCTCGCGCCCGGACGCGGTCGGGCGGCGCGGCTACGACGCCATGGTGCATGCGTTCGAGAGCGAGAGCCTGATGATGCGCGCGGTCGGCGACACGCTGGCGCTCACGCCGCCGCTGATCGTGAGCGAGGCGCAGACGGTTGAGATCGTCGAGAAGGTCGCGCGCGTGATCAAGGCGGTGGCGTAGGCCGGCGCGACGGGCGCCGCTCGCTCAACGGGAGCCCTTGGGCTCGTTCTTGCTCTTGGTCTTGTCCTTCTTAGTGCCACTCAACGGCACCACGTTGGACACGCCGGCGCTCCGGCGCAGCGCTTCCTTGAGATCGAGCGGCCGCCCGTGCTTGCGCAGCAGATCGCGGAAGGCCTCGTCGGCCAGCTCCTGAAAATCCTTCATCTGGTCGTGCGCCAGGAGATTCAGCGCGTGCCAGGTCTCGTCGTCGAATTGAACGCGCTTGCCCCGCATCACACACTCCATGTCTTGCAACCACTTGCAACCACATGCCTGACAGCCCGGAGGCCGGCCGGCCATTGCTTCGCGCTCTTGCCTGTCGGTCGCAACGACTGCCCCATGGCCCGCCGCAACGATCGTCGATCATCCTCATACCTTCTTAAGAGTGCGATGATTAGATGAAACGTTCAGCCGCCACCAAAACCGCATGGTAGCACACGCCGTCATGCGGCGGTGGTCGCAAGTCGCGCGCTCAAGCCCGCGCAATGCGCGCGAGAAAGACAGACCGATGAAAAAGCCCGTGCCCGAATCGATGTTCGGCGACCGCGACCAGGTGCGCCTGTCCATGCTCAGCGGCTGGGTGCTGGATCAAGGCGTGACCGAGATCGTCATGACCGAGCGGCAGTTCTGGAAGTTCGTCACCGCCCAGCCGCTCGCCGAGAAACCGTGGACGACATTCATGGGCCGCACCATCCGGGTTCCGGACATGCCGGAAGCAAGCCAGCGGCATCTCGGCCTGTTCAACGCGCCAGGAAACATCTGAGCACGAGACGGCACGCGATGGCGCGCTTGGCTCTGGCCGGTCCATCCGCGCCAGATGCTTCGCCTTGACTCAACTACTTCACCGTTGAATATAGCGCCGTCCGCGAACATCCCACCCAGTCGCGTCCGGAATCTGTGATGAATATCGTTGAGCCGATACTGTATCAGTGCAAGCTCAATCCATTGACAGTCGCCATTTCTGCGCCCGGCTCCGAGGTCGAGACCGTCAATTACGCGACGCTAGAGAAACTGATCCATAATGCGTCGCAGGCGGCGCTGAAATCCGGCATCGCGCCTGGCCAGGTGATCGGCGTCCTGGTGCGCGACACCATCCTGCACGCCGCGCTGATTTTCGGTCTGATGCGGTTCGGCGCCATCACGGTGTCGCTGCGCTCGGCGCGGGTTCCGGACGGCATCGTCGCCGACGCCATCCTGACGGATGTGCCACAGCAATTTACCGGCAATACCACCGTGCTCGGTGTCGACTACGCGTGGCTCGCGGGCGACGGCACGGCGCCCGACTACGCGCGCATCTATCCCGGCAACGAAGACGACATCTGCCGCATCCTGCTCACGTCGGGCTCGACCGGCGATGCCAAAGGCATTGCGTTCTCGCACAAGATGCTGGCCGATCGCATTGCCAATTACGCCTATTCGAAGGGCCCGCGCTTTGCCCACTGCCCGCGGCTGTTCTGCGATCTCGGCCTCGCGACCTCGCCGGGATTCCGCTATTCGCTCGCACTGTTGAGCCGCGGCGGCGCGATCTATTTCCTGGGCGACGACCCCGCCGACATCCTGCAGGCCATCGACCTGTACCAGATCAAGGGCATGGCGACGTCGCCTTATGGCCTTGGCGAGTTCCTGAAGTTCTACGAGGCCGACAGCGCGTTCGAGGTCAGCTTCGATCACATCATCTGCCAGGGCGCGATGCTGTCGCGTGAGCTGTCGCGGCGCGCCCGTGTGCGCATGTGCCAGAACGTCTACAGCACCTACGGCGCCACCGAGACAACGACTGTCGCGCTCGGACCGGCCAGCATGATCGAGGCGGTGCCCGGCGCCGTGGGCTACGTGCTCCCGGGCGTGACGGTCGAGGCGGTCGATGACGCCGACAAGGTGCTCCCGCTCATGCAGGAGGGGCTATTGCGGATTCGCAGCCACAACATGGTGACGGGATATTATGGCGATTCCGAAACGAGCCGCGACTACTTCCGCGACGGCTGGTTCTATTCCGGCGATATCGGCCACCTCACCCCCGAGGGGTTGCTGGTCATTTCGGGCCGCAAGAAGACGGCGCTCAATATCGGCGGCGACACCGTCAACCCGGAGCGCGTCGAAGCGATGATAACGTCCTTCCCCGGCGTCACCGAGGCCGGCGCCTTCGCGGTCAACAACGCGCTCGGCATCGCCGAGCTGTCGGCGCTGATCGTGACGAGCGCGCCCGTCAACGCGCAGGCGTTGCGCGAGTATTGCGCCAAGCAACTTCCCCCCTCGTGCGTGCCCGCCCGCGTGATCGTCGTCGATGCGCTGCCGCGCGCCGGACAAGGCAAGCTCGATCGGCCCCGCCTTGTGGAGGTCGCCAAAGCCAAGCTGAACCTCTCCTGAGCCATGAAGGGTCAAGGGCATTCGCGCGGCGGGACGCTGCATCCACGACGTCCAAAGGCGGGCGCGACAAGGAACGCTTGAGCCATGAACATCGTCGAACCGATCCTGTTCCAATGCCGGCAGCAGCCGCCGGTGGCGGCGATCTGCGTGCCGGGGCCAGGCGTCAGCCTGATCAGCTATCGAAGGCTCGCGCTCTTCATCCACAACATCAGCGCCAGGCTCGTCTCGGCGGGCCTGCGGCCCGGACAACTGGTCGCGGTCAGCATCGAGGACCAGATCTTCCACATCACGACGTTGCTGGCGCTGGCGCGGCTCGGGATGGCGAGCGTCTCGGTGCGCGGCCCGCGCGTCCCCGTTCCGGTCGACGCCTTCATCACCGACAAGACGCTGCCGGCGGGCCTGGTCGACCGCGTGGTTCTCGCCAACATGTCCTGGACCGAAGGCGATGGTGCCGCGGTCGCCGCCGCGCCGGTGCGCCCCGACGATCTCTGCCGCGTGATCCTGACCTCGGGCACCACCGGCGATCCCAAAGGCGTGCCGATCAGTCATCGCCTCTTGGCCGACCGCATCGCCCGTCACGCCACCGTGTTCGGCGCGCGGCTCGCCGATTGCCGGCGCATCTACAGCGACATGCCGATCACCACCTCGCTCGGCTTCCAGTTTCTGCTCGCCACGCTCTGGCGCGGCGGCACCTACTTCCTGCCGGGCGACAGCTTCGCGAACACGCTCACCGCGATGGAGCAATGCCAAGCTCAATGCGTGCTGGCGCCGCCGAGCGGGCTCGAGCTGCTGTTGAAGTGGTTCGAGGCGACACCTGCCTACCAGAGCAACATCGAAGTCGTGGTCACCGGTGGCGATCTCCTCTCCGACATGCTGTCGCGCCGGGTGCGGGCGCGGATGTGCTCGCACCTCGTCTCCGCCTACGGCTCGACTGAAGCGAGCATCACGGCGAGTGCGCCGGCGCACGCGATCGACCGTATCCCGGGCGCGGTCGGCTACCTCACGCCCGGCGTGCGGGCGCAAATCGTCGACCGCGACGGCGTCGTGCAGCCGCCCGGGCGCGAGGGCCTGCTACGGATCCGCAGCGAGTTCGCGGTCGACCGCTATCTGGGCGAGCCGGCCGGCAGCGAGCGCGTGTTCCGGGACGGCTGGTTCAACCCGGGCGACCTCGCGACCATCGACAACGACGGCCTCCTGGTCATCACCGGGCGCGACAAAAACGTGCTCAACATCGGCGGCGACAAGATCAGCCCGGAGGTGGTCGAGGCAGTGGTGGCGGCGTTTCCCGGCATCGCCGAGGTGGCGGTCACGAGCCTGCCCAATCCCGCCGGCATCCACGAGGTGGTCGCGGTCATCGTCTGCAATAAGGAGATTGACGCGGAAGCCCTCGGCCGCCACTGCGCCACGCAGCTTTCGCTCCAGTTCGTGCCGGCGCACTTCGCCCTGGCCGACCACCTGCCCCGCAACGACATGGGCAAGATCGACCGGCACCGGTTGGCGGAGGGGTTGCGGTCAGGGCCTCCTGGCGGAGTTGCCTCCTGATCAGCCGCGCGGCAGCAATCCACGCCGATCAATCAGCATCCTGGATGATCGCCTTCAGCATCGCCTGCAATTGCTCGCGCTGCAGCTTGCGGTTCTCGCCGCGCGGGATCTCCTCGACCACGAACATCTTGTCGATGTTGCCGCTGAATTTCAGGTCGGATTCGATATGCCGGCGGAAGTCGCCCATATCGGCGCCCTCCTCGAGCACGACGCCGACCCAGATCTCGGCAAAGCCCGCCTCCCCCATCACGCTACACACGCCGGCGTCATGCACGCCGGGCGCGGCGAGCAGAAACTCCTCGACATCGGTGGTCGCCAGCTTGACGCCGCCGCGATTGAGCACATCCTCGCGCCGGCCGGCGATGCACAGCACGCCGTTGTCGGTGAGCCGGCCGATGTCGCCTGGATAATACCA
>DAIUEP010000208.1:0-8402 GCA_036845065.1 Xanthobacteraceae bacterium
GGCAAGGCCGACATGGTGGCGCTCGGCCGCGCGTTCCTCGACGATCCGCACTGGGGCTGGCACGCCGCCTTGGCGCTCGGCGCCGATGTCGCGCGGCCCAAGCAGTATTTGCGCGCGGCGCCGAAGTTGTGGCCCGGCGCGGGATATCGGGATTAGCAGACGCCGCGCGGCGCAGGCGGCAGTACCTCATGGGCTCCCTCGTCTTCGCCGCTGTCCTGTTCGCCGCCGCCTGCCATGCCGGCTGGAATGCCAGCATCAAGCGTGGCCTCGATCCGCTCGCGACCACGGTCGCGATCTCAATCGGCGCGGCGCTGGTGTCGCTCGTGGCCCTGCCGGTCATCGGGCTGCCGGCGTGGGCCGCCTGGCCCTGGGTGCTCGCGTCGATTGTCATCCATCTCGTCTACTTCGCGGCGCTGATCGAAAGCTATCGCTCGGGCGACATGGGGCAGGTCTATCCGATCGCGCGCGGCTCGGCGCCGCTCTTGACCGCGACCGTCACGACCGCGCTGGTCGGCGAGCGGCTCGGTCTTGCCGGCTGGCTCGGCATCGCGCTCCTGGCCGCGGGCGTGCTGCTCCTGTCGCTGCGTGGCGGCCGCGATCTCGCGCGGCTCAACCGCCGCGCGGTGGGCTTTGCCTTGCTCACGGCGGTGACGATCTGCGCCTATTCGGTGGTCGATGGCATCGGCGCCCGGCTTGCCGGCTCCGCCAATGCCTATTCGGTCGCGCTGTTCGTCGGCATCGGCCCGGTGATGGCGCTCTATGCGCTGGCGCGCAACGGCAATCGCGCGCTCGGCGAGGCGGGGCGATTGTGGGCGACCGGGCTTGCCGGCGGCGCGCTGCAGCTCGGCTCCTACGGCATCGCGATCTGGGCCATGACGCTCGCCCCGATCGCGATCGTGGCGGCGCTGCGCGAGACGAGCGTGCTGTTCGGCGCTTTGATTGCGATCGTGGTGCTCAAGGAGCCGCTGCGCGCGGGGCGGATCGTCGCGGCATTGCTGATCGTCATCGGGCTTGTGCTGATCCGCCTCTCGTGACTCCAGCGTCATCGCGCGCGGGCAGGCGCCGCGAGCGCGCTGCCGTCGGGCAGGCCGAGGCGGCCGAAGCCGGGGAGCTTCACACCAGGATGGCGCAGATCAAGCCCGGTCACCAGGCCGAGGAAGTTGAGCTCGACGCCCTCGACCCATCCCGCCTTGATGCCAAGGAGGCCCCAGAGCGACGCCTCGACGCCGGTGCCGCTGTCGGAGAGGCCGGCATAGGGATAGGTCCGGAAATCCTTGCCGACCGCGTTGGCCGGCAGCGTGATCGCAAGCTCGGGGATGGCGCGCAGCACGGTCGCCACGAACGTGTTGCTGTTCGGCCCCGGCCAGAGTCGATAGTCGCCGAATTCATTGTAGCGATACTCGGCAATCGCCGCCTTCACCTTCGGAATGAGCGCTGCGGCCTGCGCGCCGCGCAGGTCGACGAGGACGAGCGGCGTGTTGCCGAACCAGCGACTGTCCGGCGCCCAGCCGTTCATGCGCACCGGCTGGCCCCAGCCGACGACGTCATAGCGGCTCCACGCCGTGGCGTTCTCCGGCTTGAGCACAACCCAGCTGTGGACCGCAAAAATGCCCCGCCAGCGGCCGGTGCGGCCGGTGAACACCAGGAGCCGCGCCTCCTTGTCGGCGGTCGCCGCCGGCAGCATGCCGATGCTCGACCAGTCCGCGTCGCGGAAGCTTGGCGGGTGCTCGCGGGTGACATAGAGCGCCGCGTGCACGCCGAGCGGAAACAGAAACAGGATGAAGATGACTGTGAGCACTTTTCGAATGGGGCGGCGCATGGATGCGATATTGTGGAAGCTGTTGCGACGGGAATATGGCGCGTCCGGCTAGGCCGTGCAAATGGGGTGCGTCACCTTGCACATGAAGAAACCGCAATGTTGAAGATGGTCGTTTGCCGGTGAGTCATGGCCAATCCAATCCTGGTTGAGGTTTTGCGCGGCGCTGTGGTCGAAAGCCGCCACCGTGGCGCGGTCGCGGTCGTGGCCGCCGATGGCGCCAGCGTCCTGGCGCTCGGCGATGTCGATCGCCCGGTGTTTCCGCGTTCGGCGGTCAAGGCCCTGCAGGCGCTGCGGCTCATCGAGACGGGCGCCGCCGACCGCTATGGGCTCACCGATCAGGAACTGGCGCTCGCGTGCGCCTCCCATGGCGGCGAGCCTGGCCATGTCGCGACCGCGCAAGCGATGCTCGCCCGCATCGGGCTTGATGCTGCGGCGCTGCGTTGCGGCGCGCACCCTCCGATGCATGCGCCATCCGCGACGGCGCTCTGCCGCGCCGGCACCGAGCCTTCCGCGCTCCACAACAACTGCTCGGGCAAGCACGCGGGCTTTCTCTGCCTTGCCTGTGGGCTCGGCGCCGATCCGCGCGGCTACATCGAGCCCGATCATCCGGTGCAACGGGAAGTCAAAGCGACGATCGAAAGCGTGACAGGGACTACGATCCCGGACGAGCGCCGCGGCGTCGATGGTTGCTCGGTGCCGACCTGGGCGGTGCCGCTCAAGCATCTCGCGCATGGCTTCGCGCGCTTTGGCAGCGGGCACGGTCTCGCGCCCGAACGCGCCAAGGCGGCGACGCGGCTGCGGGCCGCCTGCACGGCGCATCCCTGGTACGTCGCCGGCACCGGGCGCTTTTGCACCGAGGTGATGCAGCGGCTCGGCGCTCGCGCCTTCGTCAAGGTCGGCGCCGAAGGCGTCTATTGCGGCGCGCTGCCCGCGGTTGGTCTCGGCATCGCGGTCAAGTGCGACGACGGCGGCGCGCGCGCGGCCGAGGTGGTGATGGCGGCGCTGATCATGCGGTTCGGCGCGTTGAGCGAGGCCGAGCGGACTGCGCTTGATCACCTGGCGCGGCCCGTCCTGCGCAACTGGAACAGCATTGCGATCGGCGCATTGCGGCCGACCGAGATCCTGACCCAGTAGGTCAGCGCAGGCGATTGCCGCTGATCGACAGATTCGCATATCTCTCTCCGCCGTCCTTCATCAGGTCGCCGGTCGCGATCCGGCGGCGGTCCATGCCGACGATCGCGCCGCGCGTCACCTCCGCGATGACGTTGTTGGCGATCAGCGCATGGCCGGCGCCGGCGGACACCGACACGGCGATGCCGATGTCGGCGCGCCGCACCACGTTGCCGGTCGCCGCGACGTCGCGCAGGTATTGACCGAAGCCGAGCACGAGGCCCGCGAACGGCGCGTTCTCGATCACATTCCCGGTGATGGCGGCATCGGCCTCCGCCGCAATCCCGATGCCGGCGCTGTCGCCCGGATCGGTGCCGTCGGGCCGCTTGGGCAGCAGGTTGCGGATGATGTTGCCCTGGATGACGGCGAGCCGGCCGCCCTGGTTGAAGTTCGTGACCGAGACGCCGATCGCCGCGCCGTCGACCGTGTTGCCCACGATCAGCGCGCCCTCGAAGCCGAACTCCGAATAGAGCGCGACCTCGCGCGCGTTGGTGATGGCGTTGCCTGCGATCTGGAGATTGGAGGCGGCATTGCCGCGCACGGCTGAGAACGCGCAGTTGTCGATTCGGTTGCCGCGCACGATCACATTGCCGGCGCGGAACACGTTGATGGCGTTGCCGTACTGGCCGGAGCCACCGGAGCGGTTGGCGATACGGGTGATGCGGTTGTCGGTCACGATGGTGCCGTCGTCGCCCGGCTGCGAGCGCCAGACCTGGATGCCGTTGTCGCCGGCGCCGTCGATGGTGTTGCGCGCGAGCAGGAGCCCGCGCGCGTCGAGCGAATGGATCGCCGCCGTAAGCGCGCCCGTGATGGTGGTGTCGCTCACCTGGCCGTCGACACCAACGCATTGGATGGCGTCGCCGCCGGCGTTCACGATCTCGCAGTCCGAGATCCTGACGCCGCGCGCGTTGTCGAGGTGGACGAGGCCGCGCCGCTGCGGCAGCGGGCGCCGCAGTCCATCGAGCACGAGTCCTGTAAGCGCGATGCGCTCGGCACCTTCGGCCGATAGCAACGAAGGCCCTTCGGTGAGCATGAGCCGCGTCGCGCCGCGCACGCCGATGAGCTGCGCACCCGTCGGCAGCCTGATGTTGCCCGCGCGATAAATGCCGGGTGCGAATGCGAGCGGCGCGTTCGCGCGCGCGGCTTCGTCGATCGCGCGCTGCAGCGCGCGGCTCTGGTCGTCGGGACTGCCTGGCCGCAGACCGAATTGCGCGGCGTCGAGGCCGAGCGCCGAAGTTGGTGCGGCGCAGGCGGGAGACAGCGCGCTCGCGGCGGCCAATGCGACGAAGTGGCGGCGATCGATCAACTTTCTCTTCATGTCACACCAGGAGTGCCGGATCGTCTCCGTCATGCCCGCGCCTGTCGCGGGCATCCACGTCTTGAAAGCTTTGCAGCAGCAAAGGCGTGGATGGCCGGGACAAGCCCGGCCATGACGATGCTGCAACGACAGAATATCCAGACAGAGGCAGGAGTTCCTGCGCATCGCGCGGCAAGGTTAACATTGGTCATCGCCGCACCCGCGCGGCCAAAATCGCGGCCTCGATGATCGCTTCGCCGGCATTAACGAGGTCGCCGAGCGTGCGCGGCATGGCGCCGGGCGAGGGCGCCATCAGCGGCCGCACCAGCGGCACATGCACGAAGCTCACGAGCCGTGGCCCGCCCGCGATCATCGCCCGCTCGCTCGCACGCCAGCACAGATAGTTGCAGAGATAGCTGCCGGCATCGCGCGAGAGCGCGGCCGTCACGCCGGCGACGCGGGCGGCAGCGAGGAAGCGCGGCGCGGGCGCGGGCAGCGCGACATGCGCCGGTCCGTCCACAGCGATTGTGCTCGCCGTCGGCAGTTGCCCCGTGACGTCGGGGACCGTGCGCGCGAGCACGTTGCGCGCCAATGTCTCGATCCGAATGTGTTTTGTGCGCTGCGCCAGCCCGAACATGATGAGCGCGGCCGGCCGCTCGCGCGCGATCAGCGCCGGCAGCTCGCGGTCGACCGTGTCGTAGCTGGTTGCAAACACATGTCCGACGCGCCGCGTGGCGTCCGCGCGCCGCCGCGCCAGCACCGCGACCAGCGCGCCGGTCGGATTGAAGGGCGCGCCGGGAAATGGACCAAAGCCGGTAATGAGGATGGTGAGCGGCATCGTTAAAGCCCGAGTGATTTGGCCAGCTCATCGACCGCGACAGCAGGTGAGGTGCGTCCTTCCGCCACCGCGGCTTCGAGCTTCGGCAGGCGCGCGCGCAGCGCCGGGTCGGAGCGAAGCCGGGACATCAGGCGCTCCTCCAGCATGGCCCACATCCACTTGACCTGCTGCTCGCGCCGCCGCGCCGCCAGCGCGCCGGCCGCGCTCATGCGCTCGCGATGCTCGCAGATCCTGGTCCACAGGTCGGCGATGCCGTCGCCGGTCAGCGCCGAGAACGTCACCACCGGCGGCGTCCACAGCTCCGAGCCGGCGCCGATGATGTGCAGCGCCGCGCGATACTCGGCGGCGGCGGCGGTCGCGCGCGCGACGTTGTCGCCATCGGCCTTGTTGACCGCCAGCATGTCGGCAAGCTCGATGACGCCTTTCTTGAGCCCCTGCAGCTCGTCGCCGGCGCCCGGCAGCATCAGCACCAGGAAGAAGTCGGTCATGTCGGCGACCGCGGTTTCCGACTGGCCGGTGCCGACGGTCTCGACCAGCACCACGTCGTAGCCCGCCGCTTCGCATAGCAGCATCGCCTCGCGAGTCTTCGCGGCGACGCCGCCGAGCGTGCCGGCGGCTGGCGAAGGGCGCACGAATGCGTGGGGGTCGGCGGCGAGCCGCGGCATACGGGTCTTGTCGGCCAGGATCGAGCCGCCGCTCCTGGTCGAGGACGGATCGACCGCCAGCACCGCGACCTTGCGGCCCTGCTGCGTGAGGAAGCTGCCGAGCGCGTCGATGGTGGTCGACTTGCCGACGCCGGGCGTGCCGGTGATGCCGACCCGCACGGCCTGGCCGGTGTGCGGCAGAAGTGTCTGGACCAATTGGCGCGCCGCCTCGCGGTGGTCGGCGCGCCGGCTTTCGATCAGCGTGATGGCTTTGGCAAGCTGCGCGCGGTCGCCCGCGCGCAACGCATGCTCAAGCCGCGCGAGGTCTCCCGACGCTACCAAGCGACCGACGCCGCGCGGCCGACGATGCGCGTTGCATCCTCCTCCAGGAGATAGCCGTCGCGCTGCAACTCGCTGGTGGCGGCGCGGATGCGCTCGGCATAGTCGGCGCGGTCCTTGTAGCGCTCCTCGAGCGAGGGGCGGGGGTCCTTCTTGGCTTCGCGCTCGGCCTTGGTCTTGGCGAACGGCACCAGCGAGCCTTCGAGGTAGCACAGCTCACCGGCGGCGCCCGCCTCCGGTGCACGCACGTTCCAGCCCGCCGACGTGCCGGTCGGCACCGCGATCTCGGGCATCCGCAGGCCTGCGACCTCGTTGCCGTCGGCGTCGATTTTCGGCACCAGCACGCGATAGGCGTCCTTGAGCTCGGTCGGCAGCGCCTTGCTGACGATGCCCTTGTCGAAGTCGGGCCCGAAATCGATGCGCGGGCGCTGCGCCGGGGCTCGCACCGGCGTCATGCCCGGAATGGTCGCCATTGGCGCCGTCTCCACCAGCGTGCCGTCGGCGATGCGCGGATAGCGGCTCGCCGGCGGCGGCACGCCGTCCTTGACCCAGCGGTCGAGGTTGGCAAGCGCGGCGCGCAGGAACGGCCGGTAGTCGGTGCGGTTTCCGGGGTTCGCGCACACGGTCTGCATGCCGGGCGAGCCGTCGGCGCCGCCATGCTGCGTGCCAGCGAAATGATAGATGCGCACGTTGTCGGGCGGCGTGCCGTCACTCTTTCCGAGCGCATCGGTGGTGACGAGCGAATGCGCGCCCTGCCAGTATTCCGTGCTGCTCACGGTGTGGATCAGCTTCGGACAGTTGCCGCGCGCGGCGCAGCGCGCGAACGTGCCGTCGCTTTTGCCGGTGAACGGATCAGCCTGCGTCTCGTAGGCATACGGAAACGTCGCGCCCGGGAGAAGCATAAAGCCGTGGCCGGCCGGGATGATGCGGTTGGGCTGGCTGAAGCGGTAGTTGAGATAGATGCGCCCGGCCGCGACATTCGGCAGCGCGCCGTCGAGCACGATCCGGTTGGATTCATCCTCGTTGAAGCCCGAATAGAGGAAGTCGCGCAGGTAGCGGCCGGTCTGCGAGTTGCCATGGCCGAGCACGCGGGTGATGCCTGTCGAGGTCCCCGCCTGCGCGGGGACAAGCGGGTTGGGCGTGCCGGCATCGTCGGCCTTGGCATAGCGCAGGAACGAGATCAGGTCGCGGGTGGCCGCGAAGCCAACCCCATTCACCGGCGGATTCTCCGCCTTGTAAATGAGCTGGTAGATCATGCCGACGCGGAACGGCGTGCCGGCGGGGAGGAGCCGGATGGTGCGCGCGTCGACGAATTCCCATTGCTCGGACGGCACGGTCACGGGCGTATCGCCGTTGCGCTCGCGCACGATCAGCTTGGCCTCGCTCTTGTCGGTCGATGCGGCCTGATAGGTGAGGCGGGCCTGCATGGTCTTGGCGTCGTTGAACAGCAGCTCGTCCCAGGTGGTCTGGGCGAGCCCGCTCGCGGACGGCACCGTGATCTGCAGGAGGTCGTTGCCGGCCGGCAGGCCCGGCATCCAGCCGTTCCAAACGAGCGAAAAGCCGCGCCGCATCAGGAAGCCGTCGCCGGCATGCTCGGCGGTCGAGGGATCGTTGCTGCGAGCGGTGGCATTGTTGAAGCGGGCGAGGATCGCCTTGCTGCCGCGATTGCTGGCTTCGTAGAAGATCGCGCCGTTACCCTTCGAAAGATCGACCGGCTTCAGGATGTAGAAGTCGGCGCTGTACTCGACCAGCCCTTGCGCGTTGCGCGGCGCTTTGTCGAGATCGACGATCGTGGCGTTGAGCGGGTTGGCTGGGTCGAGCGCGCCATGATAGCGGCCGACGATCTTCTCATAGGCGCCGGTCGAGCCGAACGCCTGGCCGGCCGCGAACGGCTCGCGCTTGCCGATCTCGATGCGGGTGACGCGCGCCTCGGCGGCGGTCGTCGTCGCGGCGACGATGAGGGCGACGTGGATAGGCTTCATCGGTGTCCTCCCGTGGTGGTGTTCTATGGCTGAGGTCGTATGCGGGGTTGCTGAGACATCATATACCGGCGCGGGCCAGGAAGCACCGGCATTGGTGGGGTGGGGCGCTTGTGAATCATTGGCAATGCTTACCCCATCCGTTCGTCCCCGCGAAAGCGCATGGGCGCTGGTAGAGCACAAGCTCACTCGGCCTCATGCTGAGGGCCCGCCTTGCCCGCAGGGCGAGGTGGGCGTCTCGAAGCATGTGGCCGCCCCGTCCTTCGAGACGGGTGCACGCAAGTGCGTGCACCCTCCTCAGGATGAGGTCGGAGCA
>DAIUEP010000209.1:0-8343 GCA_036845065.1 Xanthobacteraceae bacterium
CGGCGCGCTGGCGCTTGTAGCCGGTCGTGCGCATGTTGGCGATGTTGTTGGAGATCACCTGGACGTTGAGTTCCTGGGCGATCATTCCGGTGGCTGCGGTGTGGAGCGCGCGCATGATTTTTTGCCTCTGGGGCCTAGGCCGGGATTTCGGCAAGCTTCTCGACGGCGCTGCGCCGCAGGTCGCTGAACTGCTGCAGCATGGTGGCGATCTGCGTATAGGTTCGCGTGACCTCGACCATGCGCGCCATCTCGATCACCGAGTGCACGTTCGATTGCTCGATCGATCCTTGCGTCACCTTCGATGTGCTTGATCCATCCTGCGGCGCCACGCCTGCCGGCGCGGCAAACAGGCTCGATCCGTCCTTTTGCAGCTGCTGGACATTGTCGAAGCGCACCAGGCGCAGCTTGCCGCGCGCCGAATCGTTTTTTGAATTGCTGCCTTCGCGGGCTGTGATGGTGCCATCCGGGTTGATCGAGATGCCGTTGTCGGTCGACTGAAACTGGATCGGGCCGCCGTCGCCGACCACCCGGTCGCCGGTGCTGGTGACGAGCTCGCCCTGGGCGTTGATCTGGAAGGCACCGTTGCGGGTGTAGCGCTCGCCGCGCGCGGTCTGTACCACGAAGAAAGCGTTGCCATCGATGGCGACGTCGAGCGGATTGCCGGTCGGGCGGGTCGGACCTGCGCTGAAATTGCGCCAGGTGGCGCGGTCCTGCACGTAGCTCACGCGCCGGTCGGCGCCCTGGAAGCCGGCGCCCTGGGCGGCCGGCATGATGAATTCCTCGAAGACAGAGCCATCGGCCTTGTAGCCGGTGGTGTTCATGTTGGCGACGTTGTTGGCGACGACGTCGAGCTCGCGCTGGAGCGCGATCTGCCGCGATAGTCCGATCAGGAGAGTATTCTCCATCGGCAAGTCTCCCCATGCCCGGGCAGGTCCGAGCGCTGCGGCGCGGGCGCCCCGCTCCCGTGGGGCACCGTCGTCCGCGTGGTCCGGGCTCTCCCAAGCGCCGGCTCACCGATTGCTCTGCAGGGCGCGTGCCAACATGGAAAGTCGTGTGAGGACAGATAGTTAGGAATATCCATCCGGTCGGTCGGTCGGCAAATTCAGTGCTTTGAAACCATCGACCCGGCAAAACTTTCCTGGTTCCCCTCGCTTTGAAAGATTTCGTTAACCATCGGAACCCTAGGGTACCGGCGAGGGGTAGGTGCTGATGCGGAGATGAGGCTTCACCGCCGGCGCAATCGCAGGGACGAGGCATCGACTATGGCAGCCAAGGCGAAAAACGCGGACGCAGACGAAGAAGAAGGCGAAGCAGCCGGCGACACGGAATCCACCGATGGAGCAAAACCGAAAGGTCGATTTTCGCTCAAGCTGATCCTGATCATTGTGGGGGCCGTGGCCGTGCTCGGGGGCGGCGGCACTGGCGCCTACCTGATGTTCGGCGGCCACAAGGAAGAGAAGGCCGCGGTCGCGGTCGTGAAGCCGCCCGCCTTTTTCGACGTGCCCGAAGTGCTGGTCAATCTTGTCTCGCCCTCGGGCGATCGCACGCAATATCTCAAGGTCAAGATCGTGCTGGAGCTGCCCGACAGTTCCATGCAGCCACAAGTCCAAACCACGATGCCGCGCGTGATGGATGCGTTCCAGACCTATCTGCGCGAGCTGCGGCCGAGCGATCTCGAGGGGTCCGCGGGGCTCTACCGTCTCAAGGAGGAGCTGACGCGGCGGGTCAACCTGGCGATCGCGCCAAGTCGCATCAACGCCGTGCTGTTCAAAGAAATCGTCGTGCAGTAGCCGCAGCGTCCTCACAGGCTCATACCAGAACGGCCACCTTCGATGGCGAACGGCAAGGACCAAGTCGACCAGAATGCCTTGGCTGCCGAATGGGGGCTCAGCCTTGATGCCGGTGGCGCCAAGACCGAGGCTGCCGAGGGTGCGGGCGAGGGGCAGGAGGCCGCCGCCCAGCAATGGGCGGCCGCTGTGGACGAGGGGCCGGGCTTCGGCGCCGGCAGCAAGAGCGGCGCCGAGCGCGTCTTGTCCCAAGACGAGATTGACGGCCTGCTCGGCTTCAGCGTCGCCGACGTCGCGCCCAACGACAATTCCGGCATCCGCTCGATCATCGACTCGGCGATGGTCTCCTACGAGCGCCTGCCGATGCTGGAGATCGTCTTCGACCGGCTGGTCCGGTTGATGACGACATCGCTGCGCAATTTCACCTCCGACAACGTCGAAGTCTCGCTCGATCGCATCACCTCGGTGCGCTTCGGCGACTATCTCAACTCGATTCCGCTGCCGGCCATTCTGGCGGTGTTCAAGGCGGAGGAGTGGGACAATTTCGGCATTGTCACCGTCAACTCGAGCCTGATCTATTCGATCATCGACGTGCTGCTTGGCGGCCGTCGCGGACAGACCACGATCCGGGTCGAGGGCCGGCCTTACACCACGATCGAGTCCAACCTCGTCAAGCGCATGATCGAAGTCGTGCTGGCGGACGCGGAGCTTGCCTTCAAGCCGCTGTCGCCGGTCCGGTTCAACATCGATCGTCTTGAAACCAATCCGCGCTTCGCCGCCATTTCGCGGCCGGCGAATGCCGCCATCCTGGTGCGTCTGCGCATCGACATGGAGGATCGCGGCGGCAACGTCGAGCTGCTGCTTCCCTACGCGACCATCGAGCCCATCCGCGACGTGCTGTTGCAGATGTTCATGGGCGAGAAATTCGGCCGCGACCCGATCTGGGAAGGGCATCTCGCGACCGAGATCGGCCAGGCCGAGATCGCGGTCGACGCCGTGCTCTACGAGGCCAAATTGCCGCTGCGGCAGCTGATGCGGCTCGATGTTGGCGACACGCTTCCGCTCGAGATTCGGCCGGACGCGCTGGTCACCGTGCGCTGCGGCGATGTCACCCTGACGGAAGGCCGCATGGGTCGCGTGGGTGACCGGGTTGCGGTGCGCGTTGCCAAGCCGCTGCGCAAGCCCAGGACCACGCTCGCCATGTTTGAAGGGACGGATGGATCGAGCAAGCCAATGGAGGGGTCGTGAGCTACGGATTTGGACTCATCATCGAGGGGCTGGTCGCGATCCTGCTGCTGGTCACGATCGGCTATTGCGTGATCCTCAACAACCGGCTCAAGCGGCTCAAAGCCGACGAGCGAGCGCTGAAGGCGACCATTGCGGAGCTGATCACCGCGACCGAGATTGCCGAACGGGCCGTGGCCGGGCTCAAGACCACCGCTCGCGAATGCGAGAGCACGCTCGGGGAGCGCCTGGCGGCGGCGGAGCACTGCTGCGCCGAGCTCAACCGCCAGGTGAAGGCAGGTGATGTCGTCATTGATCGGCTTGCGCGCGTGGTCGTCGCGTCGCGCAAGCTCGACGAGGTGCAGCCTGCCGCTGCGCCGGTCGCGCCCGTGCCGGCGGCACAAAAGCCCGCCGCCGCCGCTGCTGCTGCTGCTCCCGATCCGAAGGCGATGGCCGCGGCCGCCCGTTCGCTGGCAGACCGCCTGCGTGAGCGCATGGGCGCGCTAGCTGCATGATCCGCCGGCTGCGCGACATCAGGCTGATTCCGATCGTGCTGATCGCGATCATAGCCTTGTTCGCGCTCAAGGCATTCGGTCTGATCTTCGACGGCGGCTACACCCTCAATGAATCGATGTTTCGCAACGCCGGCGACGTGACCGGCTCGGTCGGGGCGCAAAACCGTGCTGAAGCGCCGTCGACGGCACGGCCCAAAGCGCCTCCGCAGCAGCGCCCCCAGCAGTCCTGGGCCCAGCAGATGTTCAACTACCCCGACGTCACCGGCTCGGCTGCGCCCAGCAAATCTACGCCGCCCGAACCGGCTGCCAAGAGCAGCCGGCCGGCGTCCAAGGCGGCAGATCCGCCTGCGGCCACGGCGCAACCCGAGCGGCCGGTGTCGCCCGCCGAGCGCGCCATTCTCGAGCGTCTGTCGGAGCGCCGCAGCGAGCTTGAGGCGCGCGCGCGCGATCTCGACATGCGCGAGAGCCTCTTGAAGGCCGCCGAGAAGCAGCTCGAAGCCCGTATCGGCGAGCTCAGGGAGCTTGAGTCCCGCGTCAACACTGCCGTGCAGAACAAGGCGGACGGCGAGGCCTCACGCCTCAAGAACCTGGTCACCATGTACGACAACATGAAGGCGAAGGACGCCGCCAAGATCTTCGACCGCCTCGACATGCGGGTCCTGATCGAGGTCGCGAGCCAGATCAACCCGCGTCGCATGTCCGACATCATGGCGCAGATGACGCCCGAGGCGGCCGAGCGGCTGACCATCGAGCTTGCGCTGCGCGCCAAGGAGAAGGCCCCGGGGACCGAGCTGCCCAAGATCGAAAGCCGGCCGGCGACCAATTGAGCCTGCCGGCGGCCGCTCTTGCCGCGTTTCGGCACTTGAATTCGCGCTGTGCGGCCCACGGTTAAGGCTGCATTAAATGCCCCTATCCTAGACTCCGCTACCACGTGAGCCGGTGCAGCCTGTGCGCCCGGCCGGTCAGCATGAGTGTGAGTCTGCGTGTTCAACGAGTTGTCCAGGTTTCTGCGTCTCGGCCGGCACGTCGTGTTCCGTGTTCTGCTGCTCGCGGTCATCGCGATGGCGGTCGTCGCGCCGCCGCGCCCGGCGGCGGGCCAAGGGGCCCAGGCGGTCCAGGCCGTCAAGGGCGAGATCAGCGTCGCCGTCGAGAACGGCTTCGCCCGCTTTGTGCTGCTGTTCCCCGAGGAGGTGGAGACGAAGGCCCGCGTCGCCAACAACATCCTCACCATCAGCTTTGAGAAGCCGGTCGACATCGCGGTCGACCGCATCAGCGCCAACTCTGGAGGCTATGTGTCTGCGGCGCGCCGCGACCCGGACAAGAAGGCCATCCGGTTCGCGCTGGCGCGCAAGGTGACGATGAACTCGATCGCGGCGGCCGAGCGGGTGTTCGTCGACCTCATGCCCGAGGGCTGGACCGGCATGCCGCCTGGCTTGCCGCGCGACGTGATCGAGGATCTTGCCCGCCGGGCGCGTGAAGCCGAGAAGAAAAGCCGGCAGCAGCGCGCGCTTGCGCGCCAGACCCCGAGCGCGCCGGTGCGGGTGCGCGTGGCCATGCAGCCGACCTTTACCCGTTACATCTTCGAGTTTCAGGAGCTGACCGCCATCACCGCCGACAACGCCAAGGACAAGCTGACGCTGACCTTCGACGGGGCGTTCAAGTTCGATCTGGCGGATGCTGTCGCGGCGCTGCCGCCGATGATCAGCTCGATTGACAGCGAGCTCGACCGCGAAACCGCGATCGTGCGGTTTGGTTTTGCCAGCAAGGTCGATGTGCGCACCTTTCGCGAGGACAACAGCTACGTTCTCGATGTGAGCGCGGCCGACGCCAAGCCGGAGGCGCGCGACGGGACGGGGCGCCCTGACGAGTTGTCGGCGCTTGCGGCCGAATTGGCGATCCGGGCAAGCCGGCCGACGGATGACGCCGAGCCGCCGCAAACCCTGCCCGCAACCCAGGCGCCCGACAACCGGCGCCCGGTGCCGGGTACGCCGCAGCCGTCCCGGCCGGCCTCCGCTCCACCTGCGGCTTCGCCGCCCGCCACGTCGCCGCCCGCCGCGCCCCCTCCTTCAAGGTCCGGTGAGCGCCCCGTCGCTCCCGAGGCGCAACAGCCGGTCCGCACGCCCGCGTCGCCGAGCGTGGCGGCGGCAGGAGAGGCCGAGGTCGAGCGGCCGGCCCCGCCCGCTCCGGTCGCGCGTCCTGCCCCAACGCCCATTCCGAACGAAGCGACCCCGGCAAGGACGCGGGCCGCGCCGGTCGCCCAGGAGCCGGTCGGTGGAACCGTCGCCCGCATCAAACGCAGCGGCGACAATGTGACGTTCGAATTTCCCTTCTCGGGAGCCACTCCTGCCGCCGTCTTTCGGCGCGGCGACACGCTCTGGCTTGTGTTCGGCAGCGATGATGTCATCTCGACAGCCGCGATCGAGGGCGAAGTCGGCCGCAGCATCAAGGGCGTGATCAGGACGCGCGCGCGCGACGCAGAGCTCGTGCGCATCAAGCTCGAACGGCCCATGCTGGTGAGCGCCCACACCGAGGGCCCCGCCTGGAATATCACGCTCGGTCCGGAGGTGGTCGAGCCGACGCGGCCGCTTGGGCTGAACCGCAGCATCGTGGGTGCGTCACGCTCGAGCGTCAGTGTGCTCCTGGAGGATCCGCGTGATCTGTACCGCATCGAGGATCCGGATGCCGGCGATACGCTGTTCATTGCCACCGCGCTCGGGCCGGCACGCGGCTTCCTGAAGGCGCAGGATTTCGTCGAATTCCGCGTCCTGTCCTCGACCCACGGGGTGGTCATCCAACCCTTGGCGGATGATCTCAACGCCGAGCTTGGCTCCGACAAGATCATTGTCTCGCGGCCGACCGGGCTCACGCTGTCGGCTTCGGGACAGGGCAACACTACGCGCGGCGGTCCGACGTTCCAGCGTCAGGTGCTGGACACCCAGACCTGGGGATTTGATCGGCAGGCCGCATTCGCCGATCGGAATTCGCAGCTGCTGCATGCCGCCGCCGATGCCCCGGAGGCGAAGCGGCTCTTGGCGCGCACCGACCTCGCTCGCTTCTATCTTGCCCGCGACATGATCCATGAGGCGAAAGCGGTTCTCGACGTCGCGCTCGCGGATCAGCCGCCAACGGCGGAGAATCCGTCGGCGGTGGTGCTGCGCGCCGTCTGCAACATCATGATCGGACGCGCCGACATGGGTCTCAAGGACCTGGCCAATCCGTTCGTCGGCAACCAGCACGACGCGCCGCTGTGGCGGGCCTTGGCCTATGCCAAGCTCGGCAAATGGGCGGAAGCGCGCGAAGGCTTCCGCAGCGTGGAAATGACGATCGGGACGCTCCCGCTCGAGCTGCAGCGCAACGTCATGAAGGACATGATCCGCGCCTCGGTTGAGGTCGGCGACATCACCGGCGCCACGGCCCAGCTCAATGAATTCGAGGCGATCGGCATCCCGCGCGAGATCGAGGCGGCGATGGCGCTCTTGACGGGCCGCATCAATGAAGGGCTCGGTCGCGTGGAGGATGCGCGCCGTTCCTACCAGGCTGCGGCAGAATCGCAGGACCGCGGCGCCGCGGCGCAGGCGCGGCTGCGTGAAATCGTGCTGCGTCAGTCGATCAACGACGTCCAGCGCGGCGACGCCATCACCGAGCTCGAAACGCTGGCGGCAACCTGGCGCGGCGACGCGACGGAGATCGAAGCGCTGCAGATGCTCGGCCGCGCGTACACGGAGGAGGGCCGGTACCGCGACGCGTTTCAGATCATGCGCACCGCCATATCGGTGCATCCGGCCTCCGAGATGACGCGCCGCATCCAGGAAGAGGCGGCCACCACCTTCGACAGCCTGTTCCTGGCCGGGAAGGGTGATACGCTGCCGACGATCGATGCGCTGGCGATGTTCTACGATTTTCGCGATCTCACGCCGATCGGCCGGCGTGGGGATGAGATGATCAGGCGGCTCGCCGACCGGCTGGTATCGGTTGATCTGCTGCAACAGGCGACCGATCTCCTCAAGCACCAGGTTGACAACCGGCTGCAGGGTGCCGCGCGCGCGCAGGTGGCAGCCCGCCTCGCGGCGATCTATCTCATGGATCGCAAGCCCGACCGGGCGCTGGCGGCGCTGCGCGCGTCGCGATCGTCCGAGCTCAGTAACGAGCTGCGCAATCAGCGTCTGATGCTGGAGGCGCGTGCCTTGTCGGAGAGCGGCCGACACGATGTCGCCATTGAAGTGGTGGCCAACATTCCAGGTCCCGAGGCGATCCGCCTGCGCGCCGACATCCACTGGGCGGCCAAGCGCTGGGCCCTGGCGGCCGAGCAGATCGAGCTCTTCCATGGCGAGCGTTGGCGCGAGTTTGAGCCGCTCGACGACAAGGAGCGTCTCGACATCCTGCGCGCGGCTGTCGGCTATTCGCTCGGCGATGACGCGATTGGCCTGACGCGGTTTCGCGAGAAATACGCGGCCAAGATGGGTGATGGACCCGACCGGCGCGCGTTCGATGTGGTGACGGCGCCCGCCGGCGCCTCCGAAAGCGAGTTCGGCGATGTTGCGCGCGCGGTCCGCGCGGCCGATACGCTGGAAAACTTCCTGCGCGATCTGCGCGCACGCTATCCCGACCTCGGCACGCTGCCGGCATCGCGTCAGCGCGCGCCGGCCAACGACCGGACCGCGCAGGCGCGCTAAAGCCGATTCCGATCAAATTGATGCACTCGCAGTCCCTCTCGGCCCTCATGGTGAGGAGCCGCAATTCTCATCTACCCGAATTCAGCGGCCTCGTGCGCGGCGTCTCGAACACGCAAGTCGGGCTTGCCCGACTTGCGCACATTA
>DAIUEP010000210.1:0-8215 GCA_036845065.1 Xanthobacteraceae bacterium
GTAGATGATGCCGAAGTTGATCGCCTTGGCGCGGCGGCGCACCTCGCCCGGCATGCCCTTGACCGGCACCCCGAACATTTCCGACGCCGTCATCGCGTGGATGTCGAGGCCGTCGCGGAACGCCTTTTTGAGCGGCTCGATGTTGGCGATCTCGGCGAGAAGGCGCAGCTCGATCTGCGAATAGTCGGCGGAGGCGAGCGCCATGCCGGGGCCCGCCACGAAGGCGCGCCTGATCTTGCGGCCTTCCTCGGTGCGGATCGGGATGTTCTGCAGGTTCGGCTCGGAGGAGGAGAGCCGGCCGGTGGTGGTGGCGGCGAGCGCGTAGCTGGTGTGCACCCGATGGGTGTCGGGATTGACGTAGCCGGGCAGCGCGTCGGTATAGGTCGAGCGCAGCTTCGACACCTGACGCCAGTCGAGGATCTTCTGCGGCAACGGGTGGCCCTGCTCGGCGAGATCCTCCAGCGCGCGCGCGCCGGTCGACCATTGGCCGGTCTTGGTCTTGGTGCCGCCGGGAAGCCCAAGCTTGCCGAACAGGATGTCGCCGAGCTGCTTGGGGCTGCCGGGGTTGAGCGGCGCGCCGGCGAGCTCCTGGATCTCGGCTTCAAGCGCGCCCGCGCGCTGCGCGAACTCGCCCGAGAGCCGCGACAGCACCTGCCGGTCGATCGAGATGCCGCGCCGCTCCATGCGAGCGAGCACCGCAACCAGCGGCCGCTCCAGCGTCTCGTAGACGGTGGTCATGTGCTCGGCGGTCATGCGCGCCTTGAGCACGAGCCACAGCCGCAGCGCCATGTCGGCGTCCTCCGCGGCATATTCGGCGGCCTTCTCGACCGCGACGCAGTCGAAGGCGGTCTTGGACTTGCCGACCTTGGTCACCTCGTTGAAGTCGATGGTGGTGTGATCGAAATAGCGCTTGGAGAGCGGATCGAGCCCGTGGTCGGAGCGGCCGGCGTCGACCACGTAGGACATCAGCAGCGTGTCGTCGATCGGCGCCATCTCGATGCCGCGCAGCGCAAAGATCTGCCAGTCGAACTTGAGGTTCTGCCCGACCTTGAGCACGCCGGCGTCTTCCAGCAGCGGCTTGATGGCCGTGAGCGCGTCGCGCTCGGGGATCTGGCCGGGAACGACCTCGCCCGCGAACAGGCCGGTGCCGTCGCCGCCCTGCCGGTGCGCGAGCGGCACATAGCAGGCCTCGTTGGGCGCGAGCGCGAGCGAGAAGCCGCAGAGCGTCGCCTGCATGGGATCGAGGCTCGTGGTCTCGGTGTCGATCGCGATCACGCCGACATCGATGGCGCGGGTGACCCAGTCCTTCAGGCGATCAAGCGTGCGCACGATCTCGTAGCGGGTGCGGTCGACCTTGGCGCTGTGGGCGGTGTTGAGACGCACGGCGGCGAGCGCCTGCGGGGTGAAGGCGGGTGCTTGTCCCGCGCTCGGAGCAGCCGCGACGCTCGCACGGTTCTTGGCGGCCCGCGCCTTGCCGGCGTCTTCAGCCTTTCCGGCCGGTGGGGCAGGCGATGGAGTAGCCGCGTGCGCGCCCGCGCTGAGCGACGTATCGGGCTCGATCTCGCCGGCGTTGACCTCGGCATACTCGGCGACGCGGCGGGTGAGCGTGCTGAACTCCATTGCCTTGAGGAAGGCGATCAGGCGCTTGTGGTCGGGCTCGTGCACCGCGAGGTCGGCAAGTGGCACGTCGAGCTTGACGTGGTCGTCGAGCGTGACCAGCTTCTTGGAGAGCCGCGCCTGCTCGGCGTTCTCGATCAGGGTCTGGCGGCGCTTCTCCTGCTTGATCTCGCCCGCTCGCTTGAGCAGGGTTTCGAGGTCGCCATATTCGCCGATGAGCTGCGCCGCGGTCTTGACCCCGATGCCGGGCACGCCCGGCACGTTGTCGCTCGAATCGCCGATCAGGGCCTGCACCTCGATCACCTTCTCGGGCGGCACGCCGAACTTCTCGATCACCTCCGCGATGCCGATCTTCTTGTCCTTCATCGTGTCGTACATGACGACGCAGTCGTTCACGAGCTGCATCAGGTCCTTGTCGGAGGCCACGATGGTTGCGGTCGCGCCCGCCTCGCAGGCCAGGCGCGCATAGGTGGCGATCAGATCGTCGGCCTCGAAGCCGGCCTGTTCGATCGAAGGAATGTCGAACGCTCGCACCGCCGCGCGGATCAGGCCGAACTGTGGAATGAGATCGTCGGGTGCCGGCGGCCGGTGCGCCTTGTATTTGGGATACATGTCTGTGCGGAAGGTCTTTTCCGACTTGTCGAACACGACCGCGAGGTGGGTCGGGCGCTCCTCCGGCTTCATGTCGCGCAAGAGCTTCCACAGCATGTTGCAGAAGCCGAGCACCGCGTTGACCTGCAGCCCGTCGGACTTGCGGGTGAGCGGTGGCAGCGCGTGATAGGCGCGGAAAATGTAGGACGAGCCGTCGACCAGGAAGACATGATCGCCCTTCTTGGGCGCGCGAGTGGCGACGACGGCGTGCGAGGCGGTTTTCGCTGCTGGCATGATGGACCCAATGTGGTCCGTCCCGCCGGGCTTGGCAACGCGCCATTAACGGCTGTGAGAAACTCCAGCAAGTCCTTACGTATTCGAGGAAAAAACCTGGTCGCGAGGCTTGCCATCTGGCTTCACCATCACGGAGGGTCCCGAGATGACGATCGTCGTCGGTGAAAGTCCGTGTCGCCCACATGGCTTGAGCACATGAGCAATATTTGCACCAAAGGCAGGTCGGTGTTGCACTTATTGCACTTAATGGCCACCTGTGCCATACTGTATAAAATAGAGGATCAGATATGCCCCGCGCGGCGAGCCCGTACCATCTTTCTGAGCCGACGCCGGAAGACATGGCCACCGTCAAGGCCGTGCTCGGCAAGGCTGCCTCGGACACGCGCATCGACCTGGCCGACCTGCCCGATGATGTCGCGGCCATGGTCCGGCGCTTGCTGGAGGATTATGCCGCTGGCCGCCGCCCGCGCGTCATTCCCGAGGAGGCTGATGTCTCGACGTTCCAGGCCGCGGATATCCTCAACGCATCACGCCCCCATGTGATCAAGCTGCTCGACGAAGGCGCCATGCCGTTCCGAATGGTCGGCACGCATCGACGCATTCGCCTCGCCGACGTGATGGCCTACAAGGCGATCAAGGATCGCGATTCCGATGCAGCGATGGACGAACTGGTGGCTCAGGCACAAGAGCTGAAGCTCGGATATTGATCCGGTGGCGCGTGTCACAAGTATCTCGATGTGCTGCGTCGGGTGGGGTTGTCCTAGATTGCCGACGCTCTGACCGCAATGAAGCAGGATGTTGCACAGAACTGAAACGCCATTGCTCTGGAGTTCAGAGGATCACACCAGCGGCACCGCATCTCCACTCGTCATGCCCGCGCCTGTCGCGGGCATCCACGACTTGAAAGCCGGGCAATATCAAAGACGTGGATGGCCGGGACGGAGCCCGGCCATGACGATGCCGTGAGTCATCACCAAACGCTGTTGGTATTCCTCCGCCGGTCCTGCAGCTCATTCTCCGTCACAACGCGCGCTGCCGCCCCGAGGCGAGGGACTGGGGGCGGTCTCCGCGCGCAAGTGGCGCGACGTGAGTGCGACCTACCGCGCCGGCTGCAGCGCGAGCTTCGGCTTGGGTGCTTCCTTGGGCGCGAGCCAGAACAGCGCCGGGCGCTCGAACAGGAAGGTGAGGTGGATCGCGCGCGCGGCCCAGAACATCATGAGCGCGCCAAGAACGCCCGCGGCCGTCACCAAGGCCGAGATGGTGCCGACGTCGCTGATCAAGCCGGTCTTGATCAGCGCCGCGCGGCTTGCCGCCATCGGCAGGAAGAACGCCAGATAGATGACGATCGAGTTCCTGCCGCAGTAGCGCAGCGGCCGGAACAGGCCGCTCGATGCCATCACGGCGGCGAGCGAGACCACCGCCGCCGCGCCCGCAAGCCCGAGCGCGAGCGACACCAGGGGCAGACCGGCATAGCCGTTGAAGACCAGGACGCCGTTCGCGAGCCCCCAGGCGCCGAGCAGCGCGAGCGCGGCCTCGGGAAAGGATTGCGCCTGCTGCGCGAATGCAAAGATGCGCGGCGCGAAGAGGTAGCCGCTATAGAAGTAGACGAAGCGGCTGGCGAACTCGTCGACCACGGTCCAGCCGGTCGCAATCGGCGCGATCTCGAGCGCAGCCGCGGTGAGCCAGATCGCCCAGGCGGGAACGCGCCCGTGTGCCAGCTTGGTCACGACGAAGAAGATCGGCAGGAGATAGATGAACCAGAGCGTGCCGAACGGCTCGACGAACGACTCAGCATAGAGCCAGAGG
This sequence comes from Xanthobacteraceae bacterium, assembly GCA_036845065.1. GTDB lineage: Bacteria > Pseudomonadota > Alphaproteobacteria > Rhizobiales > Xanthobacteraceae > VAZQ01. The sequence continues at coordinate 4,309 of DAIUEP010000210.1, forward strand.
GTTCCGAGCGCGCCATGCTCCTGCATGAACATCGGCGCTTTCACGGCAAACTGGATGGCGGTCCAGAGGAGATAGAAGTAGACGAAATGCACGACCTTGCGGTCCAGATAGGTGCGCCAGTCGCGGTCGATGACTCGCGCCAGGAACAGGCCTGAGATCAAAAAGAAGTCGGGCATGCGGAACGGCTTGGCAAAGGCCACCACGCTGTGCAGCCAGCCCTCCTGGCCAAGGGTGTTCCCGACACCAAGGGTAGAATGCATCATCACGACGAAGATGATGCAGAAGCCCTTGGCGTAGTCGACCCAGTCGACCCGCTGGCCTGTTGTGTCAATTCCACTCATTTGCTGTGCTATTTCCAATCTACTTTGTCTCATATACGCAGGAACGGGTTTCGCTCTTCTTTACCGATTCACCGACAGTGCCAGGGACGTTGTTAAGCGCGCCTTAACCCCATGACGTTCGCCGAGCCGCTGCCGATCGACGCCGCGCTGCCGCAGCTTGCGGGTGCGCTCGGCGCCCGCAACGTTGCGGTGCTGGTCGCCCCGCCGGGTGCCGGCAAGACCACGCGCGTTCCGCTCGTGCTCGCGCGTGAGCCGTGGACGGCGGGAAAAAAGATCATCGTGCTCGAGCCGCGGCGGCTCGCCGCCCGGGCAGCGGCGGCGCGCATGGCTGCAACGCTCGGAGAGGCGGTTGGCGAGACGGTGGGCTACCGGGTGCGTTTCGCCGCCAAGGTGTCGCGCAAGACCCGCATCGAGGTCGTGACTGAAGGCGTGTTCACCCGCATGGTGCTCGAGGACGCGTCGCTTGAGGGCGTGGCGGCGCTGCTGTTCGATGAGTTCCACGAGCGCTCGCTCGATGCCGATCTGGGGCTTGCGCTCGCGCGTGACGTGCAGACCGGCCTGCGTGAGGATCTGCGTATTCTGGTGATGTCGGCGACCATCGATGGCGCCCGCGTGGCGAAGCTTTTGGGCGACGCGCCGGTGATCGAGAGCCATGGCCGCGCCTTTGCGGTCGAGACTCGCTATCGCGGCCGCGATCAGCGCGTGCCGATCGAGCGCGCGGTCGCGGATGTGGTGGCGGAAGCGCTGCGCGCGGAGAAGGGCTCGGTGCTGGCGTTCCTTCCGGGCGCGGGCGAGATTCGCCGCGCCGAAACGCTGCTGCGTGAGCGCATCAGCGATCCGGCAACCGACGTGGTGGCGCTCTATGGCGCGCTCGAGGCCGAGGTTCAGGACCGCGCCATCGCGCCCGCGCCGCCAGGACGCCGCAAGGTCGTGCTGGCGACCGCGATTGCGGAGACGTCGCTCACCATCGAGGGCGTGCGCATCGTGGTGGATTGCGGGCTCGCGCGCGTGCCGCGCTACGAGCCGGACGTGGGCTTGACCCGGCTCGAAACTGTGCGGGTCTCGCGCGCCTCGGCCGATCAGCGCCGCGGTCGTGCCGGCCGCACCGAGCCCGGCATCTGCTACCGGCTGTGGGACGAGCCGCAGACCGCCTCGCTCGCGCCCGCCAACGCGCCCGAGATTCTGGCCGCCGACCTGTCGAGCCTCGCGCTCGACCTTGCGCACTGGGGCGTCGCCGATCCGGCGACGCTCGCGTTTCTCGATCCGCCGCCGCGCGCGGCGCTGAACGAGGCGAAGGCGCTGCTCGCGGAGCTCGGCGCGATCGACCGCGACGGCCGCATCACCGAGGAGGGGCGCCGGCTGCGGCGGCTGCCGCTGCCGCCGCGGCTGGCCCGCATGGTGGTCGACGCCGGCGAGGATGCCGCGCTCGCCGCCGACATCGCGCTTGTTCTCACCGAGCGTGGGCTCGGCGGCAACGACGTCGATCTCACCCATCGCCTCGATGGCTTGCGCCGCGACCGCTCGCGCCGCGCCCAGGACGCGCGCGCGATGGCAAGGCGATGGGCGGAGATTGTGTGCACAGAGTTGCCGCACGACGGGCGCGCTCCCTCCCCCCACGAGCTCTTGCGAGTGGTGGGGAGGGCTGGGGTGGGGGGTGGTGCCACAACGCAAGGCTCTTCGTTTGAAAAGCAAGCGCCCCCCGACCCCTCCCCACCATTCGCTGCGCGAATGGGAGGAGGGGAGCGGAGCGGCCCGTCGCGGGGCAGTGAACAGAGAGGCCCGTCAAAGGACCAACTCTCCCCCGGCGTCCTGCTCGCGCTCGCCTATCCGGATCGCATCGCCAGGAGCCGCGGCGCGGGCGGTACGTTTCTGCTCGCCAACGGCCGCGGCGCCTCGCTCGATCCGGCCTCGGCGCTCTCGCGCGAGCCTTATCTCGCGGTTGCCGAGATCGCCGGCACCGCCGCGCAAGGCCGCATTCTGCTCGCGGCTGCGATCACGCTTGCCGAGATCGAGGCGCTTTTCGGCGATCGCATCGAAAGCCGCGATGAGGTTGCGTTCGATGAGCCGAGCGCAAGCCTGCGCGGACGGCAATTGCGTCGGCTCGGCGCCATCACGCTGGCGGAGCGGCCGATGAAGGTCGAGCCGGACGATGTCGCCGCGCGTCTGCTGGCCGAGGGCATCGCGCGCATCGGCGCCGGCCGGTTGCCCTGGACGAAATCGTTGCAGCAGTGGCGCGACCGCGTGTTGTTCCTGCGACGGCATAGTCTGCCCAAATCGGCTAAAGCCGACGTGGGTGGGGACGAATGGCCGGACCTGTCGGATGCGGCGCTCAAGGCGAATACCGATTGGCTTTCATCGCTGTTCGCCGGCAAGACCGCGCTCGCGGCGCTGACTGCCGATGAGTTCAGCGAGGCCGTGCGCGGTCTGATCCCCTGGAACCTGCGGCGCCGGCTCGACGCCGAGGCGCCGACACACTTTACCGCGCCGTCGGGATCATCGGTCCCGATCGATTACGAGGCCGAGGAGGGGCCGAAGCTCGCGATCCGGGTGCAGGAGCTGTTCGGGCTCGACCGGCATCCGTCGATCGCCGGCGGGCGCGTGCCGCTCGTCATCGAGCTGCTCTCGCCCGCGCATCGGCCGGTGCAGGTGACGCGCGACCTGCCGGGCTTCTGGCGCGGCAGCTACGCGGTGGTGAAGGCCGAGATGAAGGGCCGCTATCCGCGCCACCCCTGGCCCGACGACCCGCTCTCGGCGCCTGCGACCCGGCGCGCGAAGCCGCGCGGGCAATAGCTCGCATTTTAGCGAACGCGTTCATCGTTGCGTCAGCACGTCGCCCGAATACGCCCGCTTGGGCGCCTGGCGTTAGGCTGCCGTTGGTGCTTCCGGGGTCAAAATCCCCGGCGATAATGGGTGAGCCATGATCCGCATTCTCATTTCGGCAGCGGTGTTTCTCGGCGTCGGTGTGCTGTCGGTGCGCTACCTCGAGCAGGCCGGCCGCGCGCCCGCGAATGCGGCGCCGGCGCAGCAGGTCACCACGGCGCCATCCAATTCGCGCAGCCTGGTGGTGCGCGCGAGCGAGGGCGGCCACTTCGCGGTGGAGGCGCGCGTCGACGGCCGCCGCGTTCCCTTCATGGTCGACACCGGCGCGTCGCAGATCGCGATCCGGGCGAGCGACGCGGCGCGTCTCGGGTTCCATCCGAAAGAGCGCGACTATTCGGTCCGCATCAACACCGCGAACGGCGTCGGCCGTGCCGCCGAGGTCGAGCTGCGCATGGTCGAGGTCGGCGACATCGTGGTGCGGGACGTGCGCGCACTGGTCGTCCCCGATAATGTGCTCAACGTCAACCTCCTCGGCATGACGTTCCTGTCACGTGTGCGCTGGTCGCACGAGCGCGGCAGGCTGATGCTGGAGCAGTAGCGGTCGCAGTTGCGGCTTTGCGGGTGATGACACCCGCGCTCCACTGGGCTATGTCCTCGTCGCCGGTGCGACCGTCCGAGGACAAAAATGTTTCCCAAGCCCAAGCCCGCGTTGACGCCCAATACCTATGCCTATGAGTCGGAACCGC
>DAIUEP010000211.1:0-8205 GCA_036845065.1 Xanthobacteraceae bacterium
TGGCTCTTGGCGAGCGTCGCCTTGAGCTCCTCGTCCGGAATGAGGCGGCCCTCGTCGAGATCGACCAGCAGCATCTTGCCGGGCTGCAGCCGCCACTTGGTCACGATGTCCTTTTCGGCGATCGGCAGCACGCCCATCTCGGACGCCATCACGATGCGGTCGTCGCGGGTCACGAAATAGCGCGCCGGGCGCAGACCGTTGCGGTCGAGCGTGGCGCCGATCTGCCGGCCATTGGTGAACGCGATCGCGGCGGGGCCGTCCCACGGCTCCATCAGCGCGGCGTTGTACTCGTAGAAGGCGCGCCGCTCCTCGTCCATGAGCGGATTGCCCGCCCAGGCCTCGGGGATCATCATCATCACGGCGTGCGCGAGCGGATAGCCGCCCTGCACCAGGAACTCGAGCGCGTTGTCGAAGCAGGCGGTGTCGGACTGGCCTTCGTAAGAAATCGGCCACAGCTTCTCGATGTCATCGCCGAACAGATGCGAGGATACCGAGGCCTGGCGCGCCGCCATCCAGTTGTTGTTGCCGCGCAGCGTGTTGATCTCGCCGTTGTGGGCGATCATCCGGTAGGGATGCGCGAGCGACCAGGTCGGGAACGTGTTGGTCGAGAAACGCTGGTGCACGAGCGCAAGCGCGCTCTCGAAGTCCGGATCGTGCAGGTCGGGATAATAGGTTCCAAGCTGATCGGCGAGGAACATGCCCTTGTAGACGACGGTGCGGCAGGAGAGCGACACCGGATAGAATCCGGCCAGCCGCCGCTCATGACGCGTGTAAATGATCGACGACACCGACTTGCGCAGGATGTAGAGCCGTCGCTCGAAATCATCCTCGCTCATGCTCTTCTTGCCGCGGCCGATGAATACCTGCTGGTGCACCGGCTCGGTCGGCTTGACCGATTCTCCGAGCGTCGAATTGTCGGTCGGCACATCACGCCAGCCAAGAAGCGTCATGCCCATACGCTTGATCGTCTGGGCATAGATGTCGCGATTGACCTGTCGCCAATCGGGATCGCGCGGCATGAACAGCGTGCCGACTGCGTACTCGCCGGGCTTGGGCAACTTGAAGCCGAGCTTGTCAGTGACCTTGACGAAGAACTTGTGCGGAATCTGCACCAGGATGCCGGCGCCATCGCCCGCGCGCGGATCGGCACCGACTGCACCGCGATGTTCCAGATTGCAGAGGATGGCGAGCGCGTCGTCGATGATCTGGTGCGACTTGCGGCCCTTGATGTCGGCGATGAATCCGACGCCGCAGGAATCCTTCTCGAGCGCCGGATCGTAAAGACCTTGCGCTTGTGGCAGCCCGATGCTCGCACCGTCGAAGCGCCCCGCGCTCATCGCCTCAAGTCCTCGTTTCCAGCCTCTCACGCATCAGGCGCTCATCGCCTCAGGCGCTCATCGCCCTCTGGCCGCGCTGGCCGCTTGCGTTGGTCGCCAAGTTTGCCCGCATCGCACGGTCCCGAACTTTGGTCGGGCCAGCAACGGCCAAGCAATTTCAGGCGAATTCGCCAACTGGGACAGCAATACTGTCCTAATCCACCATGCCAAATTCTAAGCGCAGAGACAAGAGTAAGCCTAACTCTAAATTGGCTCCCGGCCACGATTTCTTCGCCCCGGAGGTCGGGGCGCCCGCGGGCCGGCTGCCCAACCTAGCCTTGCCAGTTCGGTTGCGGTCGGTGAATGCTTGGAAACGCCGATCGGGGAGCAGCCGACGCTTGAGGCATTCGTAGATTCCTGGCCTCTGTGACCCTGGTCATCGTGGATATGGTTACCCGTGCGGGCAGGGCTGCATGAACTTCGCGAGCGACAATGCGGCGGCGGTGGCGCCTGAAATTCTTGCAGCCATCGTGGCCGCGAACGAGGGGCCGGCTATGGCCTACGGCAACGACGCGGTCACCCGGCGGGTCGAGCAGCGCTTTGCCGAACTGTTCGAGCACGAAGTCGCGGTCTTCCTGGTGCCGACCGGAACTGCCGCCAATGCGCTGGCGCTTGCCCACCTCTCTCCGCCCTGGGGTGCGGTGCTCTGTCATGTCGAGGCTCACATCGCGACCGACGAATGCGGCGCGCCCGAGTTTTTCGGCGGCGGCATCAAGCTCATCGGTCTGCCCGGCGAGGCGTGCAAGATCGGGGCCGCCCAGTTCTCGGCAGTGCTTGCCGACGGCCAATGGGGCGGCCCGCACCACGTCAGCCCGGCGGTGCTGTCGCTCTCGCAGGCGACTGAGGCGGGCACGATCTATCGACCAGATGAGATTCGCCAGTTGGCCAACATCGCTCATGCGCGTGGCCTGAGCGTGCACATGGACGGCGCGCGGCTCGCCAATGCGCTGGCGCGTCTTGAGGTGACGCCTGCCGACGCGACGTGGAAGGCTGGCGTCGATGTGCTGTCGTTCGGCGCGACCAAGGGTGGTGCGCTGGCCGCGGAGGCGATCCTGTTCTTCGACGCGGCGCGTGCGGCCGGTATGCAGGAGCGGCGCAAGCGTGCGGGCCACCTCGTTTCCAAGCATCGCTTCGTGGCGGCGCAGATGGAAGCCTTTCTGGCCGACGATCTCTGGCTACGGCTTGCACGCCACGCCAACGCGATGGCGGATCGGTTGGGACAGGGGCTGGCGGCGGCCGGTCATGCGCCGGTCTGGCCGGTGGAGGCGAATGAGGTTTTCGTCGCCTTGCCGCGCGCGACCTGCGAACGGCTGCAGCGGGCGGGTGCGAGCTTCTATCCTTGGATGACGGACAGCCTGCCCCATGGTCGGGTTCCGAATGATGGTATTATAATAGTGCGGCTGGTCTGCTCGTTTGCGACATCGATGTCTGACGTCGAGCTTTTTCTGAACGGTGTGGAGACCGGGTAAGGACATGCAGGCGCCCAAGCTCCGCCCCATTCCCGGCTAAGGTCAGTGTCGGCGGACCGAACCTGATACCGTTGACAAGGAGCGTGTTTTGAAAAAACCGGTCGCACTCTTGCTGGGGCTTGCAGCGCTTGGCGTCTCGGATGTCGGGACCGCCGCGGCTCAGGGCTTGTACTATTACGGCCCAGGTTTCTACGGTCAGCGATATTACATGCCCGGCCTCGCGCCATGGCGTGTCGCGCGGGTCGTGCGATCCGCTGGCCTCACACCGCTGAGCGCGCCGGCGCGGCGCGGCCCCACCTACGAGGTCATGGCGGTTGACCAAGATGGCCGTCATGTGCGGGTCGTGATCAGTGCTTACGACGGCGCAATCACGAGCGTGCGACCGGTGGCCGTGCTGCGACAGAACGGCGAGCCTTACGCTCCGCGGGTAGCGGTTGCCCCGCCCGCTGAGCTAGGTGAAATGACCCCCGGCGCGCGGCCCGGTCCGGGTGGTCCTCCGTACGCTCGCGCGCCGCAGATGTCGCCGCCGCCGTCGAGCCAGCCGTCTTCCAACCAGCCGCCGTCGAGCCAGCCGTCTTCCAACCAGCCGCCCTCGAACCAACGGATTGCCAACGCGCCCGCCATCACCGGGGCGACATCGCCGACCGAGGTTCAGCGCACACCGATGCCGCGCCCGCGGCCGAACGCTGCCTCGACCGCCGCGGTCGCGCCGGCTCCCGCTCAGGTCGCCACGCCTTCGGCTCAGGTCGCCACGCCGTCCGCGACCGCAACCGCTCCAACAGACGTCCCGGAGGCACCGCCCGCGCCGACGCGCGCGCGCCCAAGCGCGCCAACGGCTGCCAACGCCGCCGCACCTGCGCCGGCCACTGCAGCCGCTACAGGCAAGACGGCGACCAGCCCGGCTTCCGCTGGGGTAACCACGGGCTCGCCGTCGACGACGGCCGCTGCCCCGTCACCGCGTCCCGCCACACCGATGATTCCCGTGGCCCCGCTCGACTGATTGACCGCAGCGGCACTGGGCGCCCAAAATGAAAGCGCCCCGGAAATCCGGGGCGCTCCCTCAACTGTATCGATCGACTATCTTCCTCAGGCAGCCTTCTTAGGCAGCTTTGGCCTCGACCACCTTGCCGTTGCCGATCGGAATCTGGCGCGGCTTCTTGGCCTCGGGGATTTCCCGAACCAGGTCGACGTGCAGGAGACCGTTCTCAAGCGACGCGCCTTTGACGAGGACGAAGTCGGCGAGCTGGAACACACGCTCGAACGTGCGCGCTGCGATGCCCTGATAGAGAACCTCGCCCTTGGCCGGTTCGGCCTTCGCCTGCCTCTCGCCTCGAATCGTCAGCGTGCTTTCCTTGGCCTCGATATTGATATCGGCCTCCGAGAAGCCCGCGACCGCGACCGTAATGCGGTACTCGTTATCGCCGGTGCGCTCGATGTTGTAGGGCGGGTAACCGGGCGTGCCGTCATGGCCGGCCGCCTGGTCGAAGAGCGAAAACAGCCGGTCAAAGCCGACAGTCGAACGATAGAGGGGAGCAAGATCGAATGTTCGCATGGCATATCCTCCTTGGTGAGCGACATGCGGAAAGGGTCCGCCGTTTGGCCAAACCCCGGTTTGTCGTGCAGCCCCAGAGGGCCTGCACAATCCCCATATGGGCGCTATTTTGGCTCCCGCAAGGGGTATTAAGTGATTGTTATTACATATAAAAACGAATCAGATGCAAGCGGGGCCGTGGCCGCCCAAGCATTCGTTGAGCGTCTCGCGCGGGCTGCTATAAGGCGACAACGCGGGCTCGCCGCTCCCGATTCGCCATGACCCTCATATCTGTACCTGCCAATCCGGTGCCTGAGGACGTCGTCGCCGGGACGATCAAGACGCCCGATGGCGTCGAGCTGCGCTATGCGCGCTGGGCGCCGCCGCCGGGACGCAAGGGCACCGTCTGCCTGTTTCAAGGCCGCGCCGAATTCATCGAAAAATACTTCGAGACTGTTCGCGATCTGCGCGCGCGCGGGTTCGCGGTCGCGACATTTGATTGGCGGGGGCAGGGGTTGTCGCAGCGGGCCTTGCGCAACTCGCGCAAGGGCTACGTGCGCAGCTTCGACGAATACGCCATCGATCTCGACACCTTCATCAACGAGGTCGTGCTGCCGGACTGCCCGCCGCCCCACTTCGCGCTCGCTCATTCGATGGGCGCGAGCATTCTCATTCGCGCGGCCCACCACGGCAACCGCACCTTCGACCGGACGGTTCTGCTGGCGCCAATGATTGGGCTGCCCGGGCTGCGCCGCACGCGCACGACCCGCGTCGCGGTCAAGGTCATGCGGCTCCTCGGCCTTGGCAGCTCCTATGTGCCGGGCGGCGATTCATCGGTGATGATGCAGCGTCCCTTCATTGGAAATCTCTTGACCTCTGATCCGGTCCGCTACGCACGCAATGTCGCGGTGATCGAGGCCAGGCCCGAGCTGTCGACTGGCTGGCCGACGGTCGCCTGGGCGGACGCGGCCTTCAAGATCATGCGCGAATTCGCGATGCCCGGCTATGCTACAAGGATCCGGCAGCCGATCCTGATCGTCGCAGCCGGGCAGGACCAGATCGTCTCCACACCCGCCATCGACGAGTTTGCGATCCGGTTGCGGGCCGGTTCTCACCTGATCGTCCCGGGAGCGCGCCACGAGCTCTTGATGGAGCAGGACCGCTTTCGCGGGCAGGCGCTGGCAGCGTTCGACGCCTTCGTGCCCGGCTCGCCACTCTACCGGTAGCTAGTGCCCCAGCAACTCCAGGGCGGCGGCGTGGACGCGCCTGTCGCCGGCCGCGATAATGCGTCCGCCGGTCTCCGGCGGCCCGTTCTCCCAGGTGGTCACAATGCCGCCCGCACCGGTGATGATCGGGATCAGCGGGATCACGTCGTAGGGTTTGAGCTCGGTCTCGATCACCAGGTCGATGTGGCCGGCCGCCAGCATGCAATAGGCGTAGCAATCGCCGCCGTAGCGTGAGAGCCGTGCCGCCGCCTCGACCTTCCCAAAGCTCGCGCGGTCGGCGTCGCTCATGAGGAGCGGGCTGGTGGTGAACAGCACGGCCTCCGACAGGCTTGCGCAGGGGCGCACCCGCAGATCGCGGGTGCCGGCCGGGCCGCGATAGTGCGCCGCCTCTCCATCGCCGCTGAAGCGCTCGCGAATAAACGGCTGGTTCATCAGGCCGAAGACCGGCGCGCCTCTGCGGGTGAGCGCTATCAGCGTTCCCCAGGCTGGCATCCCGGCGATGAAGGACTTGGTGCCGTCGATCGGGTCCAGGACCCAGACATATTCGGCCTCGGCGTGATCGGGGCCGAATTCCTCGCCGACAACGCCGTGGTCTGGGAAAGTCCTGCGAATGAGGGCACGCATGGCGGTTTCGGCTGCCCGATCGGCCGCTGTTACCGGGTCGAAGCCGCCAAGGCCGCCCTTGTTCTCCACGCTGAGCATGGTGCGGAAAAACGGCAGGATGGTCTCGCCGGAGACCGTAGCCAGCTCATCTACAAAGGCCGCGAAGTCGATCGCCGTCATGTCCAGGCCGCCCCTCTGCGGCGGTTCGCCGCCCTCCCCCGCGCCTCGCGGCTACCCCTATGCATACCGCGGCTCGTTTCCTTAAGCCATTGATTTTTATAATTTATTCGTCAAGCCGATATGGTTGCAAATGAAACCGATAGCCGCTCTGGGAAGGGCACATCTGCAGATTCGCATAGAGAATTAGGTCAGCGTCCCTTGCATTTCGGCGAAAACCGATCATATATTGCGGTGCGGTAGCGTTTATCGCTGCCGCTGCCCTCCTTGGGCGTTTCCTCCCTAGACTTGGGCCGCTTGCCACTAGCAAGCGGCCCCTTTCTTATGGCAAGCGGCCCATTTTCTTGCCTTTTTGTAATGAAAGCCTTTTTATTCAGCCTGCCCAATCTGTGGGCTTGCCTGATTGTGCGGTGCACTGGTAGATTGTTGCGATGCGGTATCGATCTCGGCGTACTTCCGACGATACTGCGATCTCTCTGGCGTTTCCTCCCTAGACTTCGGGCCGCTTGCCACCAGCGAGCGGCCCAGTTCTCTTTTTAGCATCGCTCCGGCATCGGAATGGCTACTCGGCGGCGGCGCGATAAGGCCGCAGCTCGTAGATCGGGATGTCGGCGAGCCGTTCCGCCAACATCTCCAGGTCAGCGGAGACGCCCGCAAACGCGGCTGACTTTTCATAGCGCCGCTCATCCATATAGAGCGCCCGGTTGATCTCAAGCTGGATCGCATGCAGGCCGACGGCTGGATTGCCATAGTGCTCGGTGATGAAGCCGCCCGCATATGGCTTGTTGCGACTCACCAGATAGCCGAGCCCTCGCAAAGTTGCCTCGACCATCTCCACGACCACCGCCGCGCAGCTCGTTCCGTAGCGATCACCCAGCACCACGTCGGCCCGCGGCCGGTCGTCTTTCGCCCCGGCGGCTGACGGCATCGAATGGCAGTCGATCAGGACGGCCGCGCCGAAGTCACGATGCACGCGTGTGAACAGGCGCCGCAGGGAGCGGTGGTAAGGCTTGTACAGGCTTTCGATGCGCCGGATCGCATCATCGACCGGAAGCCGCTGCGCGTAGATCTCCTGCGCATCGCCGACCACCCGCGCCACGGTGCCGAGCCCGCCTGCCACCCGCATCGAGCGGGTATTGGCAAAGGAGGGCAGTCGGCCCTCGAACATGCGGGGATCAAGCTCATAGGGCTCACGGTTAACGTCGACATAGCAGCGTGGAAAATGCGCCCGCATCAGGGGGTAACCACGCGCGACAACGCCATGGACAAGCTGATCGACGAAGGAATCCTCGGAGCGGCGCAGCGTCGCGACGTCCAGGCGGGATGCGCTCAGGAACGCGCGCGGATAGATGCTGCCACTATGGGGCGAATTGAACACCGCCGGACCGCGCCACTTGCCTGGCTCGAGAATGTCGAAGGGCGGATCGAGCTCGTCTCTTGCGTCGTGCATGGGATGGGGGATGCCTTGAACTGACGACAGCGTCCAGGATACTGGCATGGCATATTTTGGCTTCAATATGCCCGTAGACATACTATTGTCCATGGCCACTGGGCGGCTGCCAATAACTTCGCTCGGGCTCAAGAACTTCGCTCGGGTTCACTCGTTGTTTACCGGGAATGCGGCTAATGGAAAGCAAGGGACCACTTGGGGCACCGCCATCCGCGGTTGTCGGCGAATAGATGTCAAAAATCCTTCTAGCCGAAGATGATACCGACATGCGCCGCTTCCTGGTGAAGGCGCTGCAAAATGCAGGCTATGAGGTCATCTCCTACGACAACGGGCTCTCCGCCTATCAACGGCTGCGCGAGGAGCCGTTCGAGCT
>DAIUEP010000212.1:0-5944 GCA_036845065.1 Xanthobacteraceae bacterium
TACTCGGTCCAGCGGTTGGCCTTGGGATTGAAGCGGACGATCCGGCCCGCATACATCTCGCCGGCCCAGATCTCTCCGTTCTTGTCCGGCAGGCATTCGTAGAACGACACGCCCGCGGTCGGCGGCGGATATTCAACCAGTTGTTTCGTCTTGGCGTCGTATTTCACCAGATAGCCGCCCGCGCCGCCGAACCAGGCGTTGCCGTCGGGATCGAAGCCACCGCGCTTGGGCGCCGCCCGGGGCGTGCGGGTCTGCAACTCCACCGTTTCGCCGCTCGCGATGTCGAGGAAGGTGACCCAGTCCTCCGGCCAGGAGCCGCCGGCAAAGTAGCGTCCATCGGCACTGAGCTCGTTGCCATAGGCCGATGTCACGGTCTTGAGCAGGAACTTGCCGACCACCTGCGCGGTGTTGGGATCGACCTTGTTGATCGCCTTGCCGCGCGCGTACCAGATGAAGCCGTCAGGCGAGAGCGCCAGGTTGCCGAGGCCCGGCGCATTGATCGGCCGCCCGAAGTGGGGGAACTGCACATGCTTGACGTCGCCTGTCTTGGGATCGAGCCGGCCGAGCTTGTGCGACCAGTTCTCCGAGAACCAGACCATGTCGTTCTTGTCGACGGTGATCCAGTGCTGGCCCGGATTGGCGCCCGCCGTCGAGGGAATCTTGAAATCCTCGACCGTGCCGGTGCGCGGATCGAGCTTTGAGATGTACGCGGTGCGGTGGCTGTTGAACCAGATGTTGCCTTGTGAATCCGCGACCGGATCGTGCGGTGCCGTCAACAGGCGCGGCAGCGCATATTCCGTGATGACCACCTTGGTGGCGGGTCCGCGTGGTCCCGGCAGGAGATGGTAGTCCATGTCCTTGGCGTTCGGCCCGCGCACCTTGGTGAGCCATTTTACGATGACGTCCTGCTCCTCCGGCGGGATCCGGTTGGGCTTGGCCTCGTGCAGCAGCAGCGACCCGGTCCAGTGGGTCATCTTGGTGACCATGGCGCGCCAGCCCGCCTCGTCGAAGCGGTTGCGCAGGATCTGCCCGTAGGTGTGGCAGCCGGAGCCGCACCCGTAGCTGAACGTGCGTTTCTCCTGCGCGGTGCCGTCGAGATTCCAGACCAGCTCCGCGCCCGCGAGCTGCGCTTCGATATCGGGCGTGGCCGGCACGAACTCGCCGTTCGAGACGCGCTCGAGAACGATGTCGTCGAGCTTCGGCGCGCCGTCCTGAAGGGCGACCCCGTTGCGCTGATAGGGCTTGAATTCGAGCGCTCGCGCAATTCGCAGCATGTAAGCGCCGGCGCGCAGCTTGGGGAATTCAAACCGTCCGGTCTCGTCGGTGTAGACGGTGGTCGTGATATTCGACTGCGTCCCGCGCAGCTGCACCATGATGCCTTCGAGTGGGCGCCCCTCGGAGACGCCTTCGACGCCGCCGCGTAGCGCTTTCGCGGCCGCGCCGCCCGCCGATCGCACGAAACCCCAGGGGCCGCCGCGCACATTGCCTTTGTCCGGCTCGACCGTCGGCACCGGCGCAGACACATATTTTGGATTGCGCGGCGGGTCTTCCGGGTTCCAGCAGCACTTCTCGCGCAGGAAGCTGACGATGTCGTTGACGTCGGCGTCGTTGAGCTCGTGGCGGAACGCCGGCATGGCGGGCCCGCCGCTGCGGATCTTGTTGGCGAGGACCGCATCCGTCACGGTCTCGCCGGCGACCTGCCGACCGCCTTCGTACAGCCCCTTGAGCTGCGGCGCGGTCTTCTGGAACTCGTTGTGGCACTGCCAGCACTTGAAATAATAGAGCTCCCGGCCACGCTCGGGCCCGCTCTCGGCCACGCGCTTGTAGCGATAATATTGCAGCGAGCGCAGCGACGGATCATACGACGCGGAGGGCGTCGCCGGTTGCGCCACGCCTGGTGTCGGCATGAGAGCTGTGCCCATGGCGACTGCCGCAAGGCTTGCGCACATCAAGATACAATACGACCAAGTCCAACCGATCCGTGCCACCGTTTCCTCCCGTCGCAACCGATCAACGCGTTTATGCGTTTGTCTATTCGAACTTCTTGCCGCCGAGATACACCGCCTCGAAGGTGCGCATGTTGGCGATGTCGTCGAGCGGATTTCTTGTCAGCACGAGGAGGTCGGCGGCCTTGCCCTTGGCCAGCGTGCCGAAGTCCTTGTCGATGCCGAACATCTCGGAGTTATTCTTGGAGAACGATTGAATGACCTGCATCGGCGTCAGTCCCGCCTGCACCAGGAGCTCCATCTGGCGATGCTCGAAAAAGCCCTGGATGAAGTAGCGCTCCGAGGCGCCGCCGGAATCGGTGCCGAAGCCGAGGCGAACGCCGGCGTCGGACAGTCTCTTGACGTTGACCTTGTCCTGCTCGAATGCGCGCATCGATGCCGCGCGTTCTGGATCCTTGGTCAGCGTGTCGAGCTTCTTGTCGAGACCGGCGAGCTGCTCAGGCGTAAGCCCCTTGATGAAGAACGGATCGTCGGCCGTGCCGCCGCCGGCGCGGAACATGCCTTCCTCGCGGGCGAGTGTCGAGGTGACAGACACATTGCGGGCCTTCAGCGTCGCCAGGAAATCCGCCGGGATGTCCTGGTCGCGCACGTTGTGCATCAGCATGTTGACGCCCTCGTCGACCGCCATGCGGGCGTCGGCGAGCTCCACGACGTGCGCCATCGTGAGCTTGCGGTGCTTGCGCGCCTGATCGAGCACCGCCGCCACGAATTCGCGCGACAGCTTGGGGATGCGGCCGCCCTGGGGGTCGAGCCAGACCTTGATGAAGTCGGCGCCGCGGGTTGCGATCTCGTCGACATGCTGGCGCGCCGCTTCGGGGGTCTTGTAGTCGGAACCATTGCCGGGAAGGGTCGTGAAGCGATACCTGACGGTGAGAATACGCGCGCCACGCAGGTCGCCGGCCTTCTGCTTGGCCTTGAACTCGACGATGTCGTCGGGGTCGGCCGCCATGCTGGTCGTGGTGGTGACACCATAGAGCGCGTATTGCCGAAGCTGCCGGTCGCGCGGGGCAGGGCCGACATGGCCGTGGCCGTTGATGATGCCCGGCACCACGACCTTGCCGGCAAGCTCGATCACGGTCGCGCCAGCGGGCACCGCCACGCCAGTACCAAGGTCGCGGATGCGGCCGTTCTCCATTACGATCGTGACGTTGCTCTGCGGCGCCGCGCCGCTGCCGTCGATCAACGTCGCGCCCCTAAGCACGGTGACTTGCGCGGCGGCGCTGCCAACGAGCAGGACGGTCGCCGCCAGAGCGATCAAGGATGCTGCGCGCAAGTGCAATCCATTCATGTCAGGCAACTTTACGCCCGGCGCACCATTGCGGGCACGAGGTGCTTGATCGTGGGCGCGCCGACCTGCTGCATGGCGCCGCGCAGCTCGGTGCGTAGGATTGCAAGGACGCCTTCCACGCCCGCCTGCCCGAAGGCGCCGAGCCCCCACAGATAGGGCCGGCCGACCGCCACGCCCTTGGCGCCCATGCAGAGCGCCTTGGCGATGTCGGTGCCGCGGCGGAAGCCGGAATCGATCAGGACCGGCATCGAGCCTGCCGCCTCGATGATCTCCGGCAGCGCATCGATGCTCGATCGGCCAAGATCGCCGGCGCGGCCGCCGTGATTCGAGACGATGATTCCGTCGTAGCCGTTCTCGGCGGCGAGCTTGGCATCCTCCCAGGCGAGGATGCCCTTGAGCACCATCTTCATCTTGGTGAGGTCGCGGATGCGCTTGAGCTTCTCCCAGGTCAACGCGGTTGCCGCAATCTCGTTGAGCCCCGATAGATCCACGCCCTGGTACATCGGCCGGCGCCTGTAGTTGGCCGTGAGGCTTGAGCGGTCATGGCACTCCGTGCAGTCGCGCGTGTCGGTCCTCGCCAGGCGGCGCAAGGTCTCCTGGTTGCGGCCGCCGCTGCTGTCGATCGTCACCGCAACCGCGATGGCGCCCTGTTGCTCCGCGCTCTCGACGTGGTGCTTGGCGACCTCGAACCTGTTGGTCGCGTAAAGCTGGTACCAGATCGGCTTGCCGCGGGCGGCGATCACGTCCTTGATCGAGGTCGTCGAGTTGGTCGAGAGGATCTGCAGGTGGTCGCCGACCTTGGCGGCGCGTGCGACGGCCGGTTCCCCCTCGGCGTGATAGGCGTAGTGGCCGCCCGAGGGCGCGATGATGATCGGGCTGTCGTATTTCACGCCGAGGATGTCGGTCGACATGTCGACCTTGCT
The DNA here is from genome assembly GCA_036845065.1 of Xanthobacteraceae bacterium. Classification (GTDB taxonomy): domain Bacteria; phylum Pseudomonadota; class Alphaproteobacteria; order Rhizobiales; family Xanthobacteraceae; genus VAZQ01. The sequence goes on from DAIUEP010000212.1 coordinate 4,218, forward strand.
GACGTCGACGAGACGGCGCGGACGCAGCTGGAATTTCAGGAAGCCCTCGCGGTTGGCGCGCAAGGTGACCTCGTCGTCGATGCCCGACGCCATGTAGGCGAAATGCGCAGGCGGGATGTTCTTCGCCGCCACCAGCTCGAAGTCGAATACGTTGATGGCTTCCTTCGGCGAGGCAATCAGCTTCTCGAGGGTGCGCGGCCCCCACAGCATGGGGTCGGGCAGGAGCGAGGGCCTTTCGGCCGCGATGGCCGCGAGGTCCGAGCCGGCGAGCAGCGGGCTCGCGGCCAGAAATTGCAGGAACCGGCGGCGGCTGGTGGCTTGATCATGGATGGGCATGGTAGACTCCTCCCGAGAGTGGAATGGCGAGCGGGTAGGGTCCCGCTTCCGAAGTTTGTCGTACTAATCTGGACGCAGGTTATTCCAGGCGCGCGGGCCGACGCGCCCGCGGCCCGGAATCACGGTCGCTTCGCTCAAGCCTTGCGCACCATCGCCGGGGTGAGGTGCTTGATCGAGGGCGCGCCCATCTGCTGGATCTGCGCGCGCGTTTCAGTGCGCAGGATTTCGAGCACCCGCTCGACGCCGGCCTGGCCGAAGGCGCCGAGGCCCCAGAGATAGGGCCGGCCGACGCAGACCGCCTTCGCGCCTATGCACAGCGCCTTGACCACATCGGAGCCGCGGCGGAAGCCGGAATCGATCAGCACCGGCATCGAGCCGGCGACCTGGATGATCTCCGGCAGCGACTCGATCGTGGAGGGTCCGCCGTCCTCGCTGCGTCCGCCGTGGTTTGACACGATGATGGCATCGATGCCGGCCTCGGCCGCGAGCTTGGCGTCCTCCCAGGTGATGATGCCCTTGAGCACCATCTTCATCTTGGTCTGCTCGCGCAGCCGCTTGATGTAGTCCCAGCTCATTGACGAGGACTGGATATTGTTGAGGCCCGACAGGTCGACTCCCTCATAGGCAGGCTTGTTTTTCTGGGCCGCAGCGAGGCTGCTGTTGTCGTGGCAGTCGCGGCAGGTGCGGGTGTCGGTGCGCTGCAGCCGGAACAGCGCTTCCTGGTTGCGCCCGCCGTTGCGGTCGACGGTCACTGCCACCGCGACGCAGCCGGCGCGCTCGGCGCGCTTGACGTGGTGGGCGGCCACTTCGAACTTGTTGGTGGCGTAGAGCTGGAACCAGATCGGCGCCCCGCGCGCCGCGGTCGTGTCCTCGACCGAGGTGGTCGCCTGGGTGGACAGGATCTGCAGGTGGTTGCCGACCTTGGCGGCGCGCGCGACGCCGCTCTCGCCGTCGGCGTGATAGCCTTTGTGCCCGCCGGTCGGCGAGATGATGATGGGCGAGTCGTACTTCTGGCCGAACAGCTCGATGCTGGTGTCGACCTTGCTGACATCGACCAGGCGGCGCGGCCGCAGCACGAATTTCTGGAAACCCTCGCGGTTGGCGCGCAAGGTCGTTTCGTCGTCGATGCCTGAGGCCATGTAGCCGAAATGCGCCGGCGGCACGTTCTTCTGCATCACCGGCTCGAAGTCGAAGACGTTGATGGCCTCCTTAGGGTTTGAAATGAGCTTGTCCAGCGCGCGCGGCGCCCACACCATCGGGTCGGGGAGGAGCCCCGGGCGCTCGGCCGCAAAGGCGGCGAGGTCGGAGGCGGCGAGCAGCGGGCTCGCGGCCAGGAACTGCAGGAACTTGCGGCGGCTGGCGACTTGGATGGCGTCGGACGACATGGCGGT
>DAIUEP010000212.1:6044-8183 GCA_036845065.1 Xanthobacteraceae bacterium
GAGGCCAAGGCCGAGCACGCGCGGCTCGAGGCCGAGATCAAGACCCACGACGAGGCCTACTATCAGAAGGACGCACCGACCGTATCGGACGCGGCCTACGATGCATTGCGCCGCCGCTACGAGGCGATCGAGGAGCGCTTCCCGGACCTGCGGACGCTGGAGAGCCTGACGCGCAAGGTTGGTGCTGCTCCGGCGCGCGGCTTTGCCAAGGTCCGGCACGCCGTGCCGATGTTGTCGCTGCAGAACGCCTTCAGCACGGAGGACGTGGCGGATTTTGTTGGTCGCATTCGGCGCTTCCTCAACCTGCGCGAGGATGAGGCGCTGGCATTCACCGCCGAGCCGAAGATCGACGGGCTGTCGATGTCGCTGCGCTTTGAGGACGGCTTACTCGTGCGGGCCGCCACCCGCGGCGACGGCGAAGAGGGCGAGGACGTCACCGCCAATATCAGGACGATCAAGGAAATCCCGCACCAGCTCAAAGGTCGGAATCCGCCGGCGGCCTGCGAGATCCGCGGCGAGGTCTACATGACCAAGGCCGACTTCCTCGAGCTCAACAAGCGCCAGGCGGCGGAGGGCGAGCCGGTGTTCGCCAATCCGCGCAATTCGGCCGCCGGCTCGCTGCGCCAGAAGGATGCGGCGATCACCGCGTCGCGATCGCTGCACTTTTTTGCCTATGCCTGGGGCCAGATGAGCGCAATGCCGGCCGACACCCAGTTGGGCATGCTCAAGTGGCTGGCCGCGAGCGGCTTCAAGATCAATCCACTGTGCAAGCCCTGCCGGTCGCTGGATGAGCTCTTGGTGTTCCACCACGACATCGAGCTCAAGCGCGCGAAGCTCGACTACGATATCGATGGGGTCGTCTACAAGGTCGATCGCATAGACTGGCAGGAGCGGCTCGGCTTTGTCTCACGCAGCCCGCGCTGGGCGATCGCGCACAAATTCCCGGCCGAGAAGGCCACCACCGTGGTGCGCGACATCGAGATCCAGGTTGGGCGCACCGGCGCGCTCACGCCAGTCGCCAAGCTCGAGCCGGTCAGCGTCGGCGGCGTGGTGGTGCAGAACGCCACGCTGCACAACGAGGAGGAGATCGCACGCCTCGACGTGCGCATTGGCGACACCGTGACCATCCAGCGGGCGGGCGATGTCATTCCGCAGGTGCTTGGTGTCGTCACGGAGCGGCCGCGCGGACCCAAGCCGTACCACTTTCCGAAGACATGCCCGTGCCCGCTCAAGACCGATGTGGTGCGCGAGGAGATTGCGGGCGGGGAGGAGGGCGCGCGCTCGCGCTGCACCGGCGAGTTCGCCTGTCCCTATCAGAGGATCAACCACCTTCTGCATTTCGTGTCTCGCCGCGCCTTCGACATCGAGGGGCTGGGTGAGAAGCAAATTCAACTGTTCTTCGAGCAGGGTTGGGTGAAGGAACCGGCCGAGATCTTCACGCTCGAAGCCCGCAACGCCAAGATCAAGCTGCAGGAGCTCGAAGGCTTCGGCGAAGTGTCGGTGCGCAACCTGTTCGCCGCTATCGCGGCGCGGCGCGAGATTTCGCTTGAGCGTTTCATCTATGCGCTCGGGATGCGCCACGTCGGCGACACCACGGCGCGCGTGCTCGCGCGCGGCTACGGCTCCTGGGCGGCGTTCCATGCCGCCGCACGCAAGCTTGTGGACGGCGACCAGGAGACGCGGGAGGAGATGGACAACCTCGACCAGATTGGCGACACGGTCATCGATAGCCTCGCCGCTTATTTCGGTGAGAAGCATAATAGCGGCATTGTCGATCGGCTGACCAAAGAGGTGCGTATTCTCGACGCCGAACGTCCACGTGCCGATTCGGTGGTTGCCGGCAAGACCGTCGTGTTCACCGGCTCGCTCGAGAAGATGACGCGCGACGAGGCCAAGGCGATGGCCGAGCGCTTCGGCGCCAAGACCGCGGGCTCGGTCTCGAAGAAGACCGACTATGTGGTCGCGGGTCCCGGCGCGGGCTCGAAGCTCAAGGATGCCACGAAGTTGGGCGTTACCGTCCTCACCGAGGACGAATGGTTCGCGCTGATCGGCGAGAAGCGGTGAGGGTGAAGTTGCCTATCCATCCGCGGGCACGTTTGTGGCAGTTGCAAAGGTGCGCGCCACACGGTTCCCTCCCCC
>DAIUEP010000213.1:0-5622 GCA_036845065.1 Xanthobacteraceae bacterium
CGGACAGGAGCTATTTGTCCCTGCCGGTTTGCTCCGAGCGTCGCCCGTGGGTCGGATTGCGTCTTCCCCTTCCCGCAGGTGCCGCTCCCGTTCCCCGCCTTACGAACGCCTCCGGAAGGCGCCCCTCGCAACACGGATCGGGATGGGCTCAGGATAATTACGCTGCAAGTGAAGTCAAGAGCTATTTCGCTGATGGTGAACTACGGCGCCGGTCCGCCGCGCCGGCTACGGCGCCAAGCTGGTCGACAGATACTCCAGAATGAACGCGCGCTCCTGCGCGGTCACGTTCATGCCGTAACGCGTCATGTCCTCGAGCACCCGGCTCCAGCCCTCGCGGGTGCGCCCGACGGTGCTGTAGAGATTGCTGAGAGCATGGCAGCCGCCGCAGACACGGATGACGAGGTCCCGGTTCGGACCTTCCGGCATGCGCGGGTCGTTCTGCTGGGCGGCCGCCATCTCAACGCTCAACACAACGGCAATGACGCCGATCAACAGTCGCGCAGCTTTCATTCCATGCTCCATTTCTGTGCCGTGACGGCCATCACCAGGGATCCGAAACCTTAAAGCGCTCGGGCGTTGGGGAAACGCCCGGCCCGGATGCTCCCCGAGCTGGCTCGGATAATGGCGCCTCGACGGCCGTCCGACAAGGCGGCAGTGGCCGGTGGGACCGATCCGAACATGCGCCACAGCAGAGGACGCAGCCTCGCGGCTCAATTGCCGGCCTTGATGTACTCGGCGACGAAGCTCCGCACCTCGGGCCGCACCGTGAGCGCCGCGCGCACCGTCTGATGGGTGTCGGGTCCGGCCTCGTATTCCGGCACGTAACCCATCGTCTTGACGGCGTCCTCCGCATAGGCCCTGTCGTTGCCAAGGCGAATGAGCGCCGCCCGCAGCGCCGCGACCGCGGCCGGCGGGGCGCCCGGTGGCAGCGCGAACAGCCGCTGCATCGTTCCGTTCAGCGTGACCAGCGACAGATAGGATTCCCATTTCACGCCCGTGGGCGTTGAGCCTTTCACGCGCTTGTAGAAGTCCTGATAGGGCTCGATCGGCAGGCCCTCGACCTGTTTTGAATTGGTGAACGTGCGGCCATCCCACATCGGATCGACAAACAGCGGGATCACGCTGCCCTCTTTCACGAGCGTCGGCTCGACCGAGCCGCGATAGCCGGGCGTCGTGTCGGCGTAGAAATGCACTTCGCTCCGTTGCAGCGCGAGCCGCACGCGCTCGCCGCTGCGATAGCCGCTGACGTGGCGGAACGGCACGCCCAGGATGTCGAGCACGAGGCGGATGGCGAGATCGCGGCCGGTGGTGGCGGCAATGCCGCCCGACACCAGGCCCTGCGCCTTGAGGATATCGGCCGGCTGCTTGATGCCGGGCGGCACGTCGGTGCGCACGTAGTAGACGACCGTCCCGCCCTGGAAGCCGATGAACTCATAGTCCCGGAAATCGGCGCGAAAGAGCTGCGGCTGGCTGGCGAAGTTCCAGGCGCTGCCGGTGAGGTAGCCAAACGTGGTGCCGTCCTTGGGGGCGACCTCGCCGAGATATTGCGTGCCGTTGTTGCCGCCCGCACCCGCCACGTTCTGCACGATCACCTGCGGCTGCCCGTCGATGTGCTTGGCGAAATGGCGCGCGAACACGCGGCCCTCGATGTCGGTCGCGGAGCCGGCATCGAAGTTGACCAGCACGGTGAGGCGCTTGCCTTTGTAGAAGGGCTCCTGGGCGAGGGCCGGACCAGCGGCAGCACACAGACAAAGGCCGAGCAACACGGCAACACGGCGCGAGGCAGACATCAGAACACTCCCTTGCTGTCCCATTATCTTAGAGCATATTCCAACTCGACCACTTTCCGTTCGAGTCGATCCGCATCCTTCCGTTCGTTCCGGCGGAAGCGGGAACCCAGGGCCACTTGCACCAATTTCTCAGTCTGTCGTACTGGGTCCCCGCTTCCGCGCATAGGCGCCAAGATAGGCGCACTTGTAGCCTGCATGGAGCGAAGCGGAATGCGGGAGCGACCGAGCAACCTGCACCGTCGTTCCCGGATTTCGCTGCGCTCCATCCGGGCTACGGGCTGCGGCGTATGGGTCCCCGCTTTCGCGGGGGCGACCGGAGAGACAAGTTATTTCTTCTGCGCGGCCTTGATGTAGTCCGCCACGAAGGCACGCACCTCGGGCGACGCAACAAGCAGCGCGCGCACGCGCGCCGCGATGGCGGGACCGGTCTCGTAGTCGGGCGCGAACGCAATCGTCCTGATCGATTCCGCCGCAAAATCCTGATCGCGATTGAGCCGCGCGATCGCATCACGCAGCGCCGCGGCTGCCTCCGGTGGCGCGCCCGGCGGCAGCGCGACCAGCCGCTGCAGCGTCGAGTTGACGTTGTGGATGGTGCGGAACGCCTCCCACTGCGGGCCCGCCGGCGGCGCCCCTTTGACCTCGCGGTGCAGCGCCACGAAGGACGGGATCGCGAGCCCTTGCAGCGATGCCACCGCGCGAGAGGAATCGCCCTCGCCGCCGGTGTCGTACCAGACCGGCAGCACTTCGCCGCTCTTCACCAGCGTGGGCTCGACCGCGGTGCGATAGGTCGGTGGCGAATCCGAGAACATATGGATCTCGCCGCGCGCAAACGCGAGACGCGCCTGCATGCTGCCGCGATAGCCGGTGACGTAGCGATGCGGCACGCCCAGCATGTCGAGGCCGAGCCGCAGCCGCACGTCCTTCGGGTTGTCGACGGCGAGCCTGCCCACCACCAGGCCTTGCGCCTTGGCGATGTCGGACGGCACCTTCATGCCGGGCGCCACATCGGCGCGCATGAAATGGATGGTGGTGCCGGACTGGAACGCCACGAACTCGAAGCCGCGCAGATCGACCCGCCAGCGCTCCGGCTCACTGACGAATTCCAGGCCGTGCCGCTGAAATAGCCGAGCATGCTGCCGTCGCGCGGCGCCACCTCGCCCAGGAAGGTCGCGCCCACTACGCCGCCGGCGCCGTCCTTGTTCTGCACCAGCACGGCAGGCTGGCCATCGATGTGCCGGCCGAGATATTTCGCCAACAGGCGACCCTCGATGTCGGTCGGCCCGCCGCTCGACGCGCCGATCAGCAGCGTCAGGCGCTTGCCTTTGTAGAAGGGCTCGGCCGCACGCACATTGGGCGCTGAAAGCAATGCGACCGCAACCAGGAACACCGAGCGCAACAGCAGCGCGAGCATTTCCTTTGGCCGCTTACGGTTGCTAGGATGGGCGCGCAACCAACGGCTCCCACGTGCGGCGATCTCGGCTCGGACCGTCAGATCAAAAAGCGGCATTGAAATCATTGGCTTGTGACTGCGACGACTTACGAGCTTCGGAAGCGGGGCCATTAAGCCCCGGTTCAGCCACGTTAGCAAAATAGTAGCGCTGCGACCGAGCGTTCCCTAGGTTCGCGACGAGGTGAGGAGGTAGACATGAGCGTGCCAGAGCAGGTTACGGGCTTGGTGACGGAAGCCACGTCAAGCAGCGCCTTCCGCCGCTGGTACTGGCTGATCAGACTCGTGGTGATTGCCGTGCCCGTCATGGGGGCGACACCGACCGCTCTCAACCTCTACTATGCCTGGAAGCATGGCATCCCCTACTCGCAGGTCTCGCACCGGCTGCAACAATACAATCTTTGGGTAAAGAATGGCGCTTGCAACATCGAATACAAGGAAATCAGCGCCGCCCGCGACGCGAAGGTCAACATCGGGGCCTGTCCGACGACAGGCGACATCTCGATTCAGGTTTCGCTGACCGGCGGACGGTCGATCCTCGAGTGGATCGATTTCAATGAGCTGCAACAGATGAACACGGCGCACGATTTTCTGACGACGCCCGCATTCGCCGAAGAAGCGCCGGCAGCTGCGGCCGGCACTCGCGTTGCGCAGGCTAACAGCCATATCGTATGCCAAGGCTGGGAAAGCTCAGCGAAGCTCATTCGCGTCGTCAATGAGGGCGGGCGCTGCTTCAAGGAGACGATCGCCGCCTTCAGCGGGCGGGCCGAAGCGCGCGTCGAAGTGCCGTGCACAACCAGCTGCCCGCAGCGAAAATCCCCATGATGGTGCGCCGGCCGCAAGCCGGATAAACCTGCCGCGCCTGTCCTCCCGCTTGCCAGTGAGATACGCTGTAGGATATGCGCGGCAGGCGGGGGACTGTCCCCCTTGTCCGGCGGCCGCAATCAGCGTGGGTGAAGACGGGATGGCGAGGATTGCGCGGCTCAAGAAGACGCTCGACAAGGACCATGCCGGGCTGATCCTGTTCGACGCGCTCAACGGCTATCTGCATCCGGATGATCCGAAAAAGCGAGCGTTTCTCGCCGAGCGCAATATTCTGCCCAACCTGCAGCGGCTGCTTGCCGGCGCGCGGCGGGCCGGGCTCGCCACCTTCTATCCGTCCGGGTCGCATGCCCCCGACGGCTCCGACGTGGTCGAGCGGCTGACCGACACCGACATGGAGCTTCGACCGATCGGCGACACGCCGATCGTGCCGCACATCCGCAAGAACTCGAAGGACGCCGAGATCGCGGTCGAGCTGGCGCCTGCGCCGGGCGACGTCCTGGTGCCGAAGAATCGCTGGAGCTCGTTCTTCGAGACCAATCTCGCGCTGCAACTGCGCGTGCGCGGCATCGACACCATCGTGATCGCGGGTGGCTCGACCGACGTCGGCATCGCGGCGACCGTGTTTGCGGCGCGCGACATGGACCTCGGCATCGTGGTGGTGCGCGACGCCTGCTACTCGACGCGCGGCGACAACAACGCGTTCTTCATGGAGCGCGTGTTCCCGCGCATGGGCCGGGTGATGACGGTGGATGAGGCGGTGGAGTTGATGATGACAACGGTCGTTGCGAGACCATAGGATAGCGGAGGAACCGATGACCATCGCGGCACGCCATGCCGACATCAGCACGCAGGACATCGTCTGCGACAACGGGATGCCGGCGTTCCTCGCCTATCCGACCGGCGGCGGGCCGTTCCCGACCGTCATCCTGATGCACGAGCGCTATGGCCTGGTGAAGCATACGCGCGACCAGGCGATGCGCTCGGCGCGTGACGGCTTTGCGGTGCTGGCGCCGAACTTCTTCTTCCGCCATGGCGACCAGCGCATCCTCAATGCCGGCGACAGCCGCTACGACATGGCCGATCCTGAATCGAACGAGCTGATGAAAGTGGCGCTCGCCGCCATGAAGAAACAGACGATCGCCGACCCGACGCGCGTTGCGGTCTGCGGCTATTGCCAGACCGGCCGGCATCCGCTCGTGTTCGCGGCCGAGGTGGCGATCAGCGCCGCCGTGGTGTGGTACGGCGCAGCCAGCAAGCGCGAATGGGAGGTCACCAAGCTGCAGCCGAAGCCGCTCGACGACATCATCGCAGCGCTGCCCTGCCCAGTGTTCGGCGCCTTCGGCGAGACCGATCACATCATCTCGCTCGACGACGTGCGGCGCTTCCGCGACAGCCTCGAAGCGCACAAGAAGAGCTACGACATCCACGTCTACAAGGACGCCCCGCACGGCTGGCTCAACGACACCATGCCGGGCCGCTATCGCAAGCCGCAGGCCGACGCCGGCTGGGCCGCGCAGCAGCGCTTCCTCACCGAGGTGTTCGGCGGCGGCTATGACGCGA
>DAIUEP010000213.1:5722-8141 GCA_036845065.1 Xanthobacteraceae bacterium
CGCCCAATCCGTCGCCGACTTCTATCGCGACAAGACCGTCACGCTCACCGTGAGCGCGGGCGCGGGCGGCGGCTATGACACGCTGGCGCGCACGGTGGCGCGGTTCCTCAACAGGCACCTACCGGGCAATCCGATCGTCGTGGTGCGCAACATGGCGGGCGGCGGCGGGCTCGCCGCCGCCAACGCGCTGTTCAGCGGCGCCGAGACCGACGGCAGCCATATCGGGCTGTTGCAGAGCCAATCGCCGTTCGAGCCGCTGCTCGGCGCGCGCGAGGCACGCTTCGACGCGACGCGCTTCAACTGGCTCGGTACGCCGAGCGTCGAGACCGGGCTGTTCGTGCTTTGGCACTCGGTGCCGGTCGACACGCTCGCGGATGCGCGCAGGCGCGAGATCACTGTCGGGGCGGCCGGCGCCAACTCGACGCCCGCGTTCCACGCCCGCCTGTTCAACGACGTGTTCGGCATGAAGCTCAAGATCAAGACCGGCTATCCGGCCCTGACCGACGCCTTCTACGGCCTCGAGCGCGGCGAGCTTGAGGGCTACACCAGCGTGATCTATTCGGCCCTGCAGGCCACCAAATCCGACTGGCTGCCGCAGAAGAAGATCAAGGCGCTCATGCAGTACGGGCCGGATAAGCGCCAAGAGGTCGCGCGCCAAGAGCTCGCGGCCGTCGCCACCGCGCGCGAGGCGGCCGCAAGCGAGGACGACCGCATCCTGATCGACGCCGCGTTCGCGCCGCTCGCGCTCGGCCGTCCGCTGGTGATGCCGCCGGGCGTGCCGGCCGACCGGCTCGCCGCCATGCGCAAGGCGCTCATGGACACGTTCGCGGATCCAGGATTCATCGCCGAGAGCGCGCGGCTGTCGCTCGGACCAGCCGAGCCGCGCAACGGTGACGAGTTGCAGGAGGTGGTCGCGCGCACCTATGCGGCGCCGCCACGCGTCCTGGAACGACTGCGCAGATTGCATACCGCGCCGCGCTGACGGGCTGCGACTTTCGCTATTTCGTCTTGGTCTTCGCGGCCGCGGAAGCAGCCGACGCCGATGTTCTGGCCGATGCGACTGCCTGATAGGCATCGACAAGCCCGGAGCCGAAGTCGCGCTCGTTTCCCTTCGGGGCGATCGGCTTGGCGGTGCGGGTGAGAATCCGACGGACATCGGCGGGCGTGAGCGAGGGATTGCGCTCGATCAGGAGCGCCGCAACACCAGAGACCTGCGCGGCGGCGACCGAGGTGCCGGTGGTGAACTGATAGGTTCCGCCGGTGCTGGGCGCCAGGATATCGACGCCGGGCGCCGCCACCGCGATGTGGTTGCCGCGATTAGCACCCGGGAACAGCTTGTCATCGGCGTCGGTCGCGGTCACCGCAATCACGTTGGGATCGGCGGCCGGATAGAGCGGCGGCGACTGCGGACCGGCATTGCCGGCGGCCGCGACCATGACGACGCCCTTCTTCGCCACCCGCGCGATCGCATCGCGCAGGCGCGGATCGGCAGGCCCCGCGAAGCTCATATTGATGACGCGGGCGCCGCGCTCGACCGCCCAATCGAGCCCCTTGATGATGTTGAACGTGGTGCCGTCCGCGCTGTTCGGCCGCGTGCTGAACGCTCGCACGGTGAGCAGTCCCACCCGCGGAGCGGTGCCGAGCATGGTGCGATGCGCCGCGATCGCGCCCGCCATGCCGGTGCCATGCGCGTGCGGCGTGGTGTCGACGGCGGCATCGAGATTGGCCACCAATGCGTCGGCGAGATCGGGATGGGTGGCGTCGACGCCGGAATCGATCACCGCGACCAGGACGCGATTGCCGGTCGCGAGCCGATGCGCGTCCGGCAGGCCGAGCTTGTCGGGCGCATATTGATCGCCGTTCACCAGCGCGGTGGTGTCCTGGCTGAGCTCGTAGACATAGAGCGGCTGCGCACCCGCGATCTGCTGCTCGCCCGTCATGCCGCGGATCATGTCCGGCACGGTGCCGCCGCCATCAAGGCGCCAGCGATGCAGCGTGCGTCCGGTGAGCCGGAAGGTCCGGGTTTCGAGCCTGGTCATGCGATGGCGCGCCGCGATCGCATCGAGCATGGCGGTCGGCACGCTCGAGGGAATGTCGAGCATGACCTCGTCCTGCACGAAACGGGTCTCGCCCGGCGGCGGCAGATGGAAGCCGTTGCGCAGGTTGGCGGTGCCACCCTTGGCTTGATTGCCCTGATTACCTTGGTTGCCTTGCTTGCCTTGCTTGCCCTGGCCGCGGGCGGGCGGCGGGTTCTGCCCGGACGGCGGCAGCGAGATCTGCTCGAGCGGCGGCGTGACCTGCGGCAGCGGACGCGTAACCGGGTCGGGAGTGTTGAACACCCGCGTGCCGATCATCCAGCCCACGATGGCGACGGCGGCGCCGCCGACCACGTACCAGACAGCTTTGTTGTTATTGCCGC
>DAIUEP010000214.1:0-8130 GCA_036845065.1 Xanthobacteraceae bacterium
CGCGGCCGCGGTCGCGCCCATCACCTCCTCGCCAGCGCCGGTCGAGGGCTCCTCCAGGCGCTGCACCACGACCGGAGTCACCTCCGGATGCTCGGCGAAGCGCAGGATCGGATAGGAAACCCAGTCGAGGCTGGTGACGCCGGTCTTGTCGAACAGCACCTCCTCCTTGAGCGTACGGCTCACCGACTGGATCACCTGGCCCTCGATCTGGTTCTCGACCAGCGCGGGATTGACGGTGAGCCCGCAGTCCATCGCGGCAAAGACGCGCAGCGCCACGATGTTGCCGGTGCGCCTGTTGACCTCGATGTCGACGACGGCGGCGCCATAGGACACGTGGTGGGTGCCGAGCCCGATGCCGCGGCCGGTCACCACCTCGGCGTTCGAGAGCAAGGAGCCCATCACCCGCGGCTGCCACTTGGCGGCCTCCGCCGCCGCATTGAGCACGCCGAGCCAGCGCTTGTCGCCGATGTTCTTCCGCCGGAACTCGAGCGGGTCCATCTTGATCGCGGTCGCAAGCTCGTCGATCGTCTGCTCGGACGCGAATGCGAACGAGAGATCGAGCGGCGAGCGCAACGCCGCCCCGCGTAGATAGCCCGCCATCGGAATGGCGTGGCTGATCACGCGCCGGTTGGCGACCTGGTACATCGAGCCGGTGCTCATCGGATTGACCGTGATCGAGGCCGAGCCCGAGGCCCGCTCGACGCCCGACTTCTGCATCGCGATGTCGAGCACCGAGGAGGTGACGGTCCAGCCGTGCTGCCAGCCATGGTACTCATAGGCTACGAGCTTGCCGTTGGCATCGACGCCGGCGCGCACCTCGGCGAGATGCGCTGGGCCGTAGTTGTCCCAGCCGTGCTCGTCCCAGCGCATGTACTGCACGCGCACCGGGCGGCCTGCCGCCTGCGACATGATCGCGGCGGCCTGAGCGGCATCCTCGTAGCAGCTGCGCCCGAAGGTGCCGGAGCCTTCGTAGTATTGCACGCGGATCTTCTCGGCCGGCATGCCGAGCACGGTCGAGAGCATGGCGCGCGCGTTGTAGACGTCCTGCGTCGACGACTGGATCAGCGCGCGATCCGCCGTCACGTCCGCCAGCGCGCAGTTGGGCGCGAACGGCAGATGCCCCTGATAGGGGCAGCGATAGGCCGACGAGCGCACATGCACGGCCTGCTCGAAGCCCTTGTTGGCGTCGCCCCAGTCGGCGATCACCGTGTCGGTCGATTTCTCGGCGCGCATCTTGGTGAACAGGTCGGCATTGCCCGGGAGCGCCGGGGTCTCCTGCCAGGTCACCTTGAGGGCCCGCGCCGCTTTGATCGCATCCCATTCCTGCTCGGCGACGACCCCGATGAAGTCACCCTTGCGCACCACACGCGCGGTCGGGATGTCCTTGATCGAGCTCTCGTCGACGGAGAGCGGCTTGGCGCCGGCGCCGAAGGCGCGCTGGCCGCGCGGCAGCACGACCCGGCCGTGCAGCATGTTGGGCACGCGCAGATGTTGCACATGCTCGTATCGGCCCGCGACCTTGTCGGGGATGTCGACGCGCGCCACCCGCGTGCCGACCAGCGCGTAGCGGCCGACCGGCTTCTGCGGCGCGGTGCCGGTGAACTTCACATTGAACGCCTTATCGCCGAGGAGGTCGCCGTACTTGACCGTGCGGCCGCCGGCATCGCCGTCGACAAAGACGACGCCCTTGGAGACCGCGAGGCTGCCCATCTGGACGCCGAGCCGCACCGCCGCGCGCTGCATCAGTGCCTGGCGCGCTTCGGCCGCCGCGGCGCGCAGCTGCGGCCCGCCACGATGGATCGAGGAGCTCGAGGAGGTCGCGCCCTGGTCCGGCGTGATGTTGGTGTCGAGCCGCACGGCCTTGAGCTGGCTCATGTCGAGGTCGAGCTCTTCGCCGACGATCTGCAGAAGGCCGGTGGTGTTGCCCTGGCCGAGCTCGCACTTGCCGAAATACACCGACGCGGTGTTGTCGGCATGGATCGCGATCCAGGTATCGACCGTGCTCGGATCGGGCGGACCCGCGACATCGCCGCGCGCGGCGGATGCCGGTCCGGGGAGCCCGGACAGGCTGAAGCCGATAATGAGGGCGCCGCCGCCCTTGATGAGGTCGCGGCGCGAGAACGGCAGATCGATCTCGGTGTGTGTGGTCATCGCGTCTCTCCCGCGATCTTGGCGGATGCCACCTTGATGGCCTTCATGACGCGCGGATAGGTGCCGCAACGGCACAGGTGCCCGTTCATGTGGGCGCGGATCTGCGCATCGGTGGGCTTGGGATTCTGCGACAAGAGCTCGGCGCCCTTGATGGTCATGCCGTTGTAGCAATAGCCGCAATGGAGCGACTGCTCGTCGATGAAGGCTTCCTGCAGCGGATGCAGCGCCGGCGCCTGCGGCAGCCCCTTCTGCTGCGCATAGAGCGCCGGCAGCCCTTCGAGCGTGGTGAGCGACTTGCCGGCGACGTTGGAAACCGGCGTCACGCAGGAGCGGATCTCGACCCCATCGGCCAGCACCGAGCAGGAGCCGCATTGCGCGAGCCCGCAGCCGAAGCGCGGCCCTTTGAGCCGCAGCTCGTTCATCAGCACGTACAGGAGCGGCGTATCCGGGCTCGCACTCACGGACACCTCGCGCCCGTTCACTTTGATCTTGAGATCATCCGCCATGGGGCAGCCTCCCTGTCGCAATCAGCCGCGACTTGTTCTCGTCGGAATGGCGGCAGGCTACCCCCGGCGACCGGTCCGGACAAGCCGATTACCGCGGGTTTGCTCGGCCAGGCCTGCGTTGACGGAGCCCGTGCGCGTGGCGTGCGGCCCGGGGCTGTGATAGATTCGATCAACAATTGAAACGGCGGAGCGGCCACAGCGCCCATCGCCGTTCAGGAGGGACGCCATGACTCAGCATCGCCTGGTCGGGCTGTTTGCGTCGATCGCCGTCGCGGTCCTGCCCCTTGCGTCCGCGCTTGCATTCGACGAGACGCGCTATCCCGACCTCAAGGGCCAGTGGACCAGGCTGCCGCAGACCGGCGGCCAGTGGGACCCGAACAAGCCGCCGGGGCGCGGCCAGCAGGCGCCGTTCACGGCCGAATACCAGGCGATCTACGAAGCGGGCGTGCGCGATTACGCCGCCGGCGGCCATGGCAACAACACCACCCCGACCTGCATGCCGCCCGGCATGCCGCGCGCGATGATCGTCTACGAGCCGATGGAAATCATCGTGCGGCCGGAGGTGACCTACATCCACATCGAGTACATGAGCCTGTTCCGCCGCATCTACACCGACGGCCGTCCCTGGCCCGATCCGATCAAGCCGACGTTCGGGGGCTACTCCATCGGCCAATGGATCGACGACGACGGCGACGGGCGCTTCGACACGCTCATGGTCGAGACCCGCGGCATGAAGGGCCCGCGCACGTTCGAGGGCAGCATGCCGCTGCACAAGGACAACCAGACCATCGTGAAGGAGCGCCTCTTTCTCGACAAGGCCAAGGAGGGAGTCCTGCGCAACGAGGTCACCACCATCGACAACGCATTGACGCGACCTTGGACGGTGACGAGGAGCTACAGCCGCGAGCCCACGACGGTCTGGCACGAATATCCCTGCGCCGAGCTCAACGAGCACGTCTTCATCGGCAAGGACAACTACCTGCGGAGCGCGGACGGCCACCTGATGCCGGCGCGCAAGGGCCAGTCGCCGCCAGATCTGCGACATTTCAATCAAGCGCAAAAATGACGCCGGAACCAAGACGATGAAACAGGAGAAGCAAGGGAGGTTAGTCATGCGGAACCGAATTCTGGTCGCCGCGATCGGATTGGCGGCCATCATCGGCGTGACAACCGTCAGCGCGAGCGCGTTCGATGACGCCCAATATCCCGACTTCAAGGGCCAATGGCGGCGCATCTCGCCGCCCGGCCAGCCGGCCTTCGACCCCAACAAGCCGCGCGGCTGGGGCCAGGAAGCGCCGCTGACGGAAGAATACAAGAAGGTGTTTGAGGACAATCTGCGCGATCTCGCCGCCGGCGGCGAAGGGCTCTGGCCGGGCTATAGCTGTCGGCCGCCCGGCATGCCGCCGATGATGACCGCCTATGAGCCGGTCGAGATCGTGATCCTGCCGAAGGTCACCTTCATCATGATCGATCACATCCATGACGCCCATCGCCGCATCCACACCGACGGCCGCGACTGGCCGAAGGAGATCGAGCCCGCCTATGCGGGCTATTCGATCGGCAAATGGGTCGACGACAACGGCGACGGCAAGTTCGACGCGCTCGAGATCGAGACCCGCCATATCAAGGGCCGGCGCGCCTATGACGCCACCGGCCTGCCGCTGCATGCGGACAACAAGACGGTGGTCAAGGAGCGCATCTACCTCGACAAGGCCGACCGCAACATCCTGCGCAACGAAGTGACCGTGATCGACAACGCGCTCACGCGGCCGTGGACGGTGATGAAGAGCTACAGCCGCGCCCCCGAGCAATATCCATTCTGGCGCGAATACCTGTGCTCGGAGAACAACAATCACATCGCCATCGGCAAGGAGAGCTATTTCCTCAGCGCCGACGGCTACCTCATGCCGGCGAAGAAGGGCCAGACGCCGCCCGACCTGCGCCATTTCGAGCCGCAGCGGTGACGCTGCGGCCGAACCGCACAGGGTAGTCGTAATGGGAGCAACAACCATGGTTTCGCGCAGGACGGCCGCGCTCATCGCGCTCGCGGCGATGCTTTGCATGATGCTGGGTTTGGCGAGCGCCGCGCACGCGTTCGATGAGGCCAAGTATCCCGACCTCAGCGGTCAATGGCGTCGCATCGGCCCCGACCGCTTCGACGGCGCCAGCAACCGCGACGCGCCGCTGACACCGGAGTACCGGGCGATCTATGAGAAGATCCGCAAGACCGAGGCCGGCAACATGATCGCCGACCCGATGCTGACCTGCCAGTCGCCCGGCATGCCGCGGATCATGCAGGCCTACCAGCCGATGGAGATCATCGTCACACCCGACACCACACATATTCTGATCGAGCACATCCACGATTCGCGCCGCATCCATACCGACGGCCGCCCCTGGCCAGGCGAGGTCGATCCGAGTTTTCGCGGGCTCAGCATCGGACAATGGCAGGACACCGACGGCGACGGCCGCTTCGACACGCTCGTCGCCGAAACCCGCCACTTCCAGGGCCCGCGCTACTTTGATGGCTCCGGCCTGCCGCTGCACGAGGACAACAAGACGGTCGTCCGCGAGCGGATCTCGCTCGACAAGTCCAATCCGGACATCCTCATCGACGAGATCACCGTGACCGACAGCGCGCTCACGCGCCCCTGGACCGTGACCAAGAGCTATCGGCGCGACCGCACGCCCGTTCTGGTCCACCGCGAGTCCGTCTGCGCCGACAACACTGCGCATGTCGCAATCGGCGACGAGATGTATGTGGTCGGACCGGACGGCAACCTCACACCGACGCGGCCGGGCCAGCCGCCGCCGGACCTGCGCTATTTCCCGCGCTGATGCTCATGCGGCGCGCGGGCGCGACAAGACGTTTGCGTGTGAACGGATCGATCAAGAACGATGACGGGTCACGTCATCACCATGGGAGGACCGACATGCGAGGCTTGCTGGGACTGGCCGCCGTGGCGGCGATGCTCGCGATGGCGACCGTCGATGCCAACGCGGATGATCCATCCAAATATCCCGATCTCAAGGGCGTATGGAACCGGGTCGGCGCGCCGCGCTGGGACCAGCAGGACCGCACCTACAAGAACGCGCCGCTGACGCCGGAATACCGCGCCATCTACGAGGCGAACGTGAAGGACCAGGAGGCGGGCGGACAGGGCACCGACCCGACCTACACGTGCCTCTCGCCCGGCATGCCGCGGATCATGAACGTGTACGAGCCGATGGAGATCGTGGTCACGCCCGACACCACGCATATCCTGATCGAGCACATCCACGACTCGCGCCGCATCCACACCGACGGCCGCCCCTGGACCGACAACGTCGAGCCGAGCTTCCGCGGCTATACCATCGGCCAGTGGGAGGACACCGACGGCGACGGCCGCTATGACACGCTCATCGCCGAGACCCGCTTCCTCAAGGGCCCCCGCTCCTACGACAGCACCGGCCTGCCGTTCCATGTCGACAACAAGACCGTCATCAGGGAGAAGATCTACCTCGACAAGTCCAATCCGGATTTGCTGTACGACGAGATCACTGTGATCGACAACGCGCTCACCCGCCCCTGGACGGTCACCAGAAAGTATCAGCGCGAACGGACCCGCTTCCCGATCTGGCGCGAGTCGCTCTGCGCAGAGAACAACACCCATGTCGCCATCGGCAAGGATGACTACATGGTGAGCGCGGACGGCTTGCTGATGCCGACCCGCAAGGACCAGCAGCCCCCGGACCTGCGCTACTTCAATCAGGCGCGCAAGTGAGCCGTCGGATCGGAGAACCGTGGAGGATGCCATGCTGTTGCAGCGCTCGCTGATCGCAAGCGTGCTGGCCGCGCTCATTGGCGTGGCGACAGCCGCCGCGGCCGATGACTCGAAATATCCCGAGTGGCGCGGCCAATGGCGCAGGCCGCCGGGCGTCGGCATCCAATGGGATCCGACCAAGCCGCTCGGCCCCGCGCAGCAGGCGCCGCTCACGCCGGAGTATCAGAAGGTGTTCGAAGCGAGCATCGCCGACCAGCGCGCCGGCGGCCAGGGCGGCGACCCGACCTTCACCTGCATCCCGCCCGGCATGCCCCGCGCCATGACGGTGGTGTTTCCGATGGACATCATCATCCTGCCGGAAGCGACCTACATCATCATCGAATATTCCAATCAGGTGCGCCGCATCTATACCGACGGACGCGACTGGCCGAAGGAGGCCGAGCCGTCGTTCCTCGGCTACTCGATCGGCAAGTGGGTCGATGAGGACGGCGACGGCAAATACGACGTGCTCGAAGTGGAGACCCGCGGCATGAAAGGCCCCCGCTCCTTCGACGCCAGCGGCCTGCCGGTGCACACAGACAATGCGACCGTCGTGAAGGAGCGCATCTATCTCGACAAGGCCAATCGCGACCTCCTGATCGACAACGTCACCACCATCGACAACGCGCTCACCCGCCCGTGGACGGTGACCAAGAAATACGTCCGCGACCGGAACCCGATCTGGTTCGAATACAATTGCACCGAGAACAACCGCCACGTTCAGATCGGCAAGGACAACTATTATGTCAGCGCCGACGGCTTCCTGATGCCGGTGCGCAAGGATCAAGCACCGCCAGACCTGAAATATTTCAAGCAGGGCCAGAACTGACCCCGCGCAGCCTCGGCGCACTGGACGCAATAAGGAGAACAATCATGCTCAACCGCAACATCATCATCGCTGCCGTGGCGGCGCTTGCCCTCGCGACCGTGACCGCCCAGGCGCAGGACGCCTCGAAATATCCCGACTGGTCGGGCCAGTGGAAACGGCCGCCGGGCGCCGGCATCCAGTGGGATCAGACCAAGCGGCCGGGGCGCGACCAGAACCCACCGCTCACGCCCGAGTATCAAACGATCTTCGAGGCGAGCCTCGCCGACCAGGCGAAAGGTGGCCAGGGCGAGAACTCGCGCGTCACCTGCAGCACCAACGGCATGCCGCGGGTGATGACTGTGATCCGGCCGATCGAGTTCGTCATCCAGCCGAAGCTCACCTACGTGATCTTCGAAAGCTACATGCCGCGCCGCATCTATACCGACGGCCGCAGCTTCCCGACCGACCAGGAGCCGGCCATGATCGGCTACTCGATCGGCAACTGGCGCGACCTGGACGGCGACGGCCGCTACGACCTGCTCGAGGTCGAGACTCGCAACTTCAAGGGCCCGCGCAATCTCGAAGCGACCGGCATCCCGCTTCACCGCGACAACCAGACCGTGGTCAAGGAGCGCATCCAACTCGACAAGACCGCCAAGGATACGCTGCTCAACGAGATCACCGTCATCGACAATGCCTTCACGCGGCCGTGGACGATCACCAAGAAATACATCCGCGAGCAGGGCAAGGTCATCTGGAACGAGGATGAGTGCGGCGAGAATAATAATCACGTGGTCATCGGCAAGGATAACTACTTCCTCAGCGCCGACGGCTACCTGATGCCGACGCGCAAGGGCCAGCA
>DAIUEP010000215.1:0-8086 GCA_036845065.1 Xanthobacteraceae bacterium
CGGAGGCGCGCTCGATGCTCACCGGCCGCGTCGTCGACAGCTACACCAACATCCTCACTGTCAAGCTGTTTGCGCGCGCGCGGGAGGAGGACGCCTATGTGCGCGAGGCGGTGGACGAGCACACCGGCATGTTCCACGCCTCGTTGCGGCTGAACACGCTGTTCGGGCTCACGCTGTCGACGCTCAACGCCATGATGGTGACGGGCACGGCGGCACTCGCGCTGTTTCTATGGACGCGTGGCCAGGTCAGTGTTGGCGTCGTCGCCATGGCGCTGCCGCTGTGCTGGCAGATCGTCAACATCTCGGGCTGGGTGGCCTGGCAGGTGACCAACATCTTCGAGAACGTCGGCGTCGTGCAGGAAGGCATGATGACGATCGCACGGCCGATCGCGCTCACCGATCGGCCGGACGCGGCTGTGCTCGCGGTCCCGCGCGGCGAGATCGCCTTCGAGGACGTGCGCTTCGGCTATGGTCGCGAAATCGGAGTGCTCAAAGGCTTCACGCTCACCGTGCAGCCGGGCGAGAAGATCGGGCTGGTCGGCCGCTCCGGCGCCGGCAAGTCGACCGTGGTCAATCTCTTGCTGCGCTTCTTCGACCTCGAGGAAGGCCGCATCCTGATCGACGGCCAGGACATCGCCAGGGTCACACAGGAGAGCCTGCGCGCGCAGATCTCGGTGGTGACGCAGGACACGTCATTGCTGCACCGCTCGATCGGCGACAACATCCGCTACGGGCGGCCGAGCGCCAGCGACGCCGAGGTCGAGGCCGCCGCGAAGCTCGCGCATGCGCACGAGTTCATCGGCGAGCTCGAGGACTGGAAGGGCCGGCGCGGCTACGCCGCCCAGGTCGGCGAGCGGGGCGTCAAGCTCTCGGGCGGCCAGCGCCAGCGCATCGCGATCGCGCGCGTGATCCTCAAGGACGCGCCGATCCTGGTGCTCGACGAGGCCACCTCCGCGCTCGACAGCGAGGTAGAAGCCGCGATCCAGCAGAGCCTCGGCACGCTGATGGCGGGCAAGACCGTGATCGCGATCGCGCACCGGCTCTCGACCATCGCCCGCATGGATCGGCTGGTGGTGCTCGATCACGGCCGCCTCGTCGAGCAGGGCACGCACGAGGCCCTGCTCAAGCTCAACGGCCACTATGCGGCGCTGTGGCGGCGCCAGTCCGGCGGCTTCATCGACGTCGAGACGACGCCGCAGGCGGCGGAGTAGCAGGCGGCGGAGTAAACGTCACTCTGTCGTCCCGGCCGACCCCGGGCTTGATCCGGGGGAGAGCTGGGACCCATAACTCCACGCACTCGGAATGATTGGGTCCCGGATCGGCTCGCTACGCTTGCCGTCCGGGACGACGAGGGCGCGTCAGCGCATCGGCGGCTCCATCGCGGCTTTGCGCAGGAGCGGCGCATTCGCCGGATCGGCCATGAACTTGATGAAGGCGGCGGCCACCTCCGGCTGCTTCGAGGCGGTGAGCACGCCGGCGCCGACGCGTCCGTATTCCATCAGCTCGGCCGGCAGCGGCCCGAGATAGTCGGTCCCCGGAAACGGCTGAATGACGTTGGTCTGCTGAATGCCGATCTCGATGTCACCGGCCGCCACCGCCGCCGCCACCAGCCGGCCCTCGACGATCGTGATCTTGCTCTTGATCTGATCGTAGATGCCGAGCTTCTGGAACAGCCGGGTGTTGAACGGGCCGGTGCCCGCATTGGTATGGCCGATCGACTTGGCATTCAGCATCGCCTGCTTGAAGGCGTCCGCCGTGCTGATGTCGGGCTTGGGCGTCCCGGTCTTGATCGCGACACCATTGCCGACACGCGCGTATTCGACGACGCTGCCGGCCACGACCTTGCCGGACTTGACGAAATCATCGAACTGGGCGAGCCCGAGCGAGGTCACGTCGCCGGTCGTGCCTTCATTGATCTTCTGGTTGAGATTGGGCCCGCCCTGGAAGCTCACGGTGACCTTGTGCCCGCTCGCCTTCTCGAACGCGGACGCAAGCTCCTTCACTCCGGATTCGGTGGCCTGGTTGAGATAGACCACGATCTCGGCCGCACGTGTCCCGCCGACCGATGCCCCAAGCAGCGCAAGCGCGCCTAGGGCCGCCTTCATCCATGTCTTCATGCATTCCTCCCGGTGTTGCTGTTGTTGATTCTCGTCCGTGCGCCGTCAGCGCGCGGGCGGCTCCAGTCCGCTCTTGCGGACCAGGGCCTCGTTCTCTGGCGCACCCATGAAGCTCGCCAGCGCGGTCGCGACGTCCCGCTCCTTGGAGACCGCGAGGACGCCGACCGCGAAATGATTGTATTGCTGCAGCTCCGCCGGCAGCGGGCCGGCGAGCTCGGCGCCCTTGACCGGCAGGATGACGTTGATCTGCTGCAGCGCGATCTCGACCTCGCCGCGCGCCACCGCTTCGGCGGCCGGGAAGCCGTCGAGGAACTTGGTGCGCGCCTTGAGCTCCTCGGTGAGCCCGAGCTTTTGGATGATGTTGGCGGCCATCAGCCCCGACCCCACCGTCGAATAGCCGATCGACTTGGCGTTGCGCAGCATGCGCACGAAAGCGTCCGTCGTGCTCAGGTCGGGCTTGGGTGCGCCCGCCTTGATCGCGACACCGATGCCGGCGCGTGCGAAATCGACGCGGCGGCCCACCACCTTGCCCTGCTTGATCAGATCGTCGATGACGGGCGGGTTGGCGATGACGATATCGGCCGGCGTTCCGGCGTTCACCGTGTCCAGCACATTGCGCTCCTGACGGGCGATCACCTTGTGACCGCTCGCGCGCTCGAACCCGGCGGCCAGATCACGCGCGCCGGAGATGTTGCCCTGCGAAGCCAGGATGATGATCTCGGCGGCCTGCGCCGTCTGTTGAGCAGCTCCGATGCCGGCGGCTGCGACCACGATCATCGCACTCAATTCCTTCAGCATGACGTCCTCCGACGTGGGTGGGTGATTGGATTGCCGACAGCGATGCGCTCAGCGCGGGAATGGCTCCACGTGAGTTTTTCGCAGGAGCGGCGCGGCCGCCGGCGAAATCATGAAGGCGATCATGGCGCGCGCAGCCTCCGGCTCCTTCGAAGCCGTCAACAGCGCCACGTTGGATTGGCAAGGCTTGTTGATCTCGCCGGGCACGGGCCCGACATAGTCGGTCCCCGGCATGCCCACCATGATGTTGGTCTGCTGGATGCCAATCTCGAATTCACCTCTCGCCAGATGATCGGTGACGGGGCCGCCGGCGGCGCCGGTTCCGGTACGCACCGTCTTGGCTTTCAACTGCTCGGTCAGCCCGAGCTTTTCGATGCCTTCCGCCACGTGGGTGCCGCTGCAGCCATAGGAATAGCCGATCGATTTCGCCGCCAAGAGCGTCGCCTTGTAGGCCTCGACCGTGCTGATGTCGGGCTTGGGCGCGCCAGCGCGCACCGAGACGCCGAGGCCCGCCAGCACGAACGGCGTCACCGTGCCGGCGACCACCTTGCCCTTCTTGACGAGATCCTCGAACGGCTCGGGATTGGCGGTGAGCAGGTCGCCGGGCGCCGGCGAATTGAGCCTGCGCTCAAGCGCGGCGCCCGCTTCCTGGATCACCGTCACCTTATGCCCGCTCGCCTGCGAGAACGCGGCCGCAAGCTCGCGCACACCCGGCGTTGCGCCCTGGTTGGTGAGGATGGTGAGATCGGCCGCAACGGCTCCGCCCTGCGGCAGCGATCCGAGCATTCCCAACAGTCCGGCCGCGGCGATGCGCGCGCGCATGGCGTCCTCCCGTCGAATGTCGAAAGCGAACAGGCTCAGCTGCGCTTGGCGGGCTCCATGTGGCCCTTCTGCAAGAGCGAGATCGCGTCCGGCGAGGTCATGAATTTGATCATCTCGCGCGCCAGATCCTGCTGCTTGGAGGACGCCATCAGGCCGACGCTGAACGGGCACGGCTTGTTGAGGGCGCCCGGCAGCGGGCCGACATAGTCGGTGCCCGGGATGCCGACGAGCACGTTGGTCTGCTGGATGCCGAGCTCGAAGTCGCCCTTCGCCAGATATTCGGCCACCGGCCCGCCGCCGGTGAGCTTGATCTTGGCTTTCATCTGCTCGGCGATGCCGAGCTTCTCGATCCCTTCCGCCGTGTGTGTGCCGCTGCAGCCGCGCGAGTAGCCGACCGATTTGGCCGCGAGCAGCACGGCTTTGTATGCGTCGACTGTGCTGATGTCGGGCCGCGGGGCGCCGGCCTTGACGGACACGCCAAGCCCGGCAAGGCCAAACGGCGTGTGGGTGCCGGCCACGACCTTGCCCTTCTTGATCAGGTCTTCGATCTGCTCGGGGCCGCCCGCGATCAGGTCAGCGGGAGCGTTGGATTGCAGCTTCTGTTCCAGCGAAGGCCCGGTCTCGAAGGTCACCGTAACCTTGTTCTTGGTCGCCTTCTCGAACCCGGCGGCAAGCTCATAGACGCCGGTCGACGGGCCCATGCCGGTCATGATCCAGAGCTCTGCGGCCTGGCCGGTACTCCCCAGGGCCAACACGCCCGCAGCCAAAGCAATCGAGTACATCTTCATCGCTTCCTCCCTGTTTGTGCGGCCATGCTTGTACGACCGGCCCCACGCTTTGGGGCGCAGCCTATTCGGTCTTGCGACCGCGAGCCAGGGGTGTCGCAACAAGGGTGTCGCAACAGGGGTGTCGCGGCGCTCAGGCGGCGAGTTCGCGCATGATGCGATAGAGCCCCGCCTGCCCTTCGAAGCCGATGCCGGGCCGGTCGGAGAGCCGCAGGTGGCCGTTCTCGACCCTGGCGTCGTCCGCGAAGCCGCCGAAGTCGCCGAACACGCCCGGATAGGACTCCGCACCGCCAAGCCCGAAGCCACCCGCGATCGCGAGCGACATCTGGTTGCCGCCGTGCGGGAACAGCGCCGTCCGTGGCCAACCGTGCCGCTCCAGCATCGCGACGGTCGCGGCATATTGCACGATGCCGTAGGCCTGCGGCGGATCGACCTGGATCACGTCGCGGCGCTCCGGCTTGAGCCCGCCGAAGCGCACCAGGTTCTCGACGTCCTGCGTCGAATAGAGATTTTCTCCGGTCGCCAGCGGCGGCGCGTAGACGCCCGCGATCTCGGAGAGGAGCGCGAAGTCGAGCGGATCGCACGGCTCCTCGAACCAGCGTAGCCCGAAAGCGCTCAGCGCCCGCGCATAGGCGAGCGCCTCGTCGCGCTGGAATTTCGCATTGGCATCGACCGCGAGCGCGGCGCGGTCGCCAAGGACAAGCTTGACCGCCTCGACGCGGCGCACGTCGTCCGCAAGCGGCAAGCCGCCGACCTTCATCTTCACCATGGTGTAGCCGGCATCGAGATGGCGCAGCATCTCGTCCTGCAGGTCGCGAATGGTCTGGCCCGGCAGGTACCAGCCGCCGCCGACATAGCAGAACACGCGCTCGGCGACCTTGCCGCCGTTGTAGCGCTCGGCGATGAGCCGGTGCAGCGGCTTGCCGGCGATCTTGGCGACCGCGTCCCAGAGCGCGACCTCGATGGTGCCGATCGCGATCGAGCGCTCGCTGTGCCCGCCGGACTTCTCCCGCTGCAGCATCACGGCGAGCACCTTGGCGGGTTCGATGTTCTCGCCCGTCGCATCCAGCAATGACTGAGGCTCAGCCGCCAGAATGCGCGGAATGAAGCGCGCGCGCATCTGCGCCCCGCAGGCGTAGCGGCCGGTGGAATTGAACGCGAAGCCCGCGACCGGCCGGCCCTCGCGCACGACGTCGGTGATGACGGCCACCACAGAGGTGGTCATCTCGGTGAAGTCGAAGCTCGAGTTCTTCAGCGTCGATTTGAGCGGGATCGCGGTTTCGCGGATATCGAGGATGCGCATGGATTGAGTTCAATCGACCTTCGGGATCTTGGCCTCGCCGATCACCCTCGCCCATTTCGGCAATTCGGCGCGCAGGATCGCGTCGAACTCCGGCGGCGAATTGGCAACCGGCTCGAGCCCGAGCGCGGCGAGGCGAGAGGCGTAGTCCGGCTGCGCCGTCATCTTCACGATCTCGCGGTGGAGGAGGTCGACGATTGGCGCCGGCGTGCCGGAGCGCACCAGCACGCCGATCATGATGTCGACCTCGGCGCCCGGGAAGCCCGCTTCCGCGAGCGTCGGCACGTCCGGCAGCGCGGCGTTGCGCTTGCGGCTCATCACCGCGAGCGCGCGCAGCTTGCCTTCCTTCACATGCGGCGAGCCGGTCGGCAGCGCGTTGAAGCTCACCGGCACGTGGCCGGCGAGCGTCGCCTGGATCGCCGGGCCGCCGCCGTTGAACGGCACATGCACCAGATCAAGTCCGAGCGGCAGCCGGAACAGCTCGCCCGACAGATGCCCGGGCGTGCCGCGGCCCGAGGAGGCGTAGCTGTATTTGCCGGGATTGGCCTTCACCAGCGCGACGAACTCGGCCAGGTTCTGTGCCGGAATGGACGGGTGCACCGACAGCATGTAGGGCGATGTCGCCAGCAGCGAGACCGCCGCAAAGTCGGTCGCCGCATCGTAAGGCACCTTGGCGTACAGGCTCGGGTTGATGATGAAGCTGTTGCTGATGACCAGCAGCGTGTAACCGTCGGCGGGCGCGCTTGCCGCCATGCCCATGCCGATGTTGCCGCCCGCGCCGCCATGATTCTCGATGTAGAACTGCTGGCCGAGACTTGCATAAAGCCGCTGCCCAAAGAGCCGCGCCACCACGTCGGTCGAGCCACCCGGCACGAACGGCACGATGATGCGCACCGGGCGCGACGGGTAGGCCTGCGCGGAGGCACGACGCGGAGCGAGAGCGGCTGTTGCCGCAAGAGTTAAGAAGTCGCGTCGCCCGAGTGTCATCGATGACCTCCCTCGCACAGGCTTGCTTTGATCCCGCCCGCAAACATTAACGTTTCGTCATGATACACGATTTGCCGCGGTGCGGCCCCACTGCCGTCATCTTGCGAGGTAACATGCGCCGCGGGTGGTGACGCGGGAGGGAATCAGCATGCAACGCTGGTTGCCGCGCGACATCTGGTCGGATGCGCGCCACTATCAGATCGCGGCTCTCTCAACATTGCTGGTTTTCAATTTCGGCTGGCTCGACTTCGGCGCACGGCCGCTCAACAGCGCGCTCGCGCTCACCAGCACGCTGCTGACCCAGGCTCTATGCTCGCGCCTCTACGGCCTGCCGAGCATCGACCTGCGCTCGCCGCTGATCACCGGGCTGTCATTGAGCCTGCTGCTGCGCGCCGATGAGCCCTGGCTGCATGCGGTCGCGGGCGTGATCGCGATCGGGTCCAAGTTCGTGCTGCGCATCGACGGCAAGCATATCTGGAATCCGGCCGGTCTTGCGATCGTGGTGCTGCTGTTCACCTCCAACGACGTCTGGATTTCGCCCGGGCAATGGGGCTCGGCGGTCTGGTTCGTGGCGCTCGTCAGCTTCTTCGCGATCCTGGTGCTGCATGCGGCGCGCCGCTCCGACATGGCGCTGTTCTTCCTCGGCTGCCACGCGGCGCTCCTGTTCGCGCGCGCCTTCTGGCTCGGCGATCCGCTCGCCATTCCGATCCATCAGCTCCAAAGCGGCTCGCTCCTGATCTTCGCGTTCTTCATGATCTCCGATCCGCGCACCTCGCCGGACGCGCGGCTTGGCCGCTTCCTGTTCGCAGCCTCGGTGGCGCTCGTCGCCCACTATCTCGCCTTCTTCATGCAGATGCGGCCGGCGCTCTATTTCGCGCTGATCGCGCTCTCCCCGCTCACCCTGCTGATCGACAAGATCCTCCCAGCAGAACGCTTCACCTGGACCAAGCCAGCCACCCACGGAGCATTCCGATGACCACCATTCTGTCCTCACGCCTGAAGACCACCGTCGCCGCCGTCGCGGCGCTCGCCGCGATCGCCGGGCCCGCGGCCGCCTTCTGCGGCTTCTATGTCGCCAAGGCGGATTCGAAATTGTTCAACAAGTCCTCCAAAGTCGTGCTCGCGCGTGACGGCAACACCACCGCGATCACCATGGCGAGCGACTACGAGGGCGAGCCGAAGGAGTTCGCGGTCGTCATTCCGGTGCCGACCTTCATCGAGCGCAAGCAGATCGGCGTGGTCGAGATGAAGACCATCGATCACATCGACGCCTTCACGGC
>DAIUEP010000216.1:0-1107 GCA_036845065.1 Xanthobacteraceae bacterium
ATCGTTACTGGGAGCGAAACTATCGGCGTCCCTGGCGAGTTGGGATCCGCCGGGCGCCTAGTCAGTTTCAAGATTGCTTGCGCATCGCGATGGGCGATGCACGAACATCTGGCGGGCAGTGCCGGCGCCTTTGCCCGCCTGCCGCTACTTCGCGCTCAAAATCTCCTTGTAGCGCGCCACCACGGCCGGTGACGTCTGGGCGATACGCTTGAGCACGGCCTCGATCTCGTCGCCCGAGCGCGGGCTGACGTCGAGCTGCATCTGCGCCGCCTCGCGCAGGTAGTCGGGGTCCTTCTGCGTCTCCATGAACGCCTTCTTGAGGATCGCGGCCTGCGCGGGCGGCACCTCCGGCGGGCCGAAGAACGGGCGCGCCATCAGGAACGGCAATTCGGCAAGCTCGAGCAGTGCCTTGTCGTCGGGTGCAATGGCGAGCTCGCGCGCGGTCGGCACGTCCGGCAGGCTCTTCCAGCGCGTCTCGTGCCCGAACTGCAGGATGAAGCGCAGCTTGCCCTCGCGATGCCAGTCGGCAAACGTGTTGGCGATCGACGAGAAGCCGATGCCGCGGCCTTCGACCTCGCCGCGCTGGATCGCCAAGTTGAGCTCCTGGGTGCCCCGATA
Source organism: Xanthobacteraceae bacterium (assembly GCA_036845065.1). Taxonomy (GTDB): domain Bacteria; phylum Pseudomonadota; class Alphaproteobacteria; order Rhizobiales; family Xanthobacteraceae; genus VAZQ01. The sequence continues at coordinate 619 of DAIUEP010000216.1, forward strand.
GCCGCGGATGAGCTGGATGTTGAGCTTGAACACATCGCGCGCGATCAGCACCAGGTCGGTGTCGCTGCCGCCGGCCGCGAGCCCGCCCAGCCGCAGCGTCTGGCCGCCCTTGAGGTCGGCGACCGACTTGATCGGTGAGTCCGCGCGAATGACGATGCAATAGGCGTCGTCCTCGTAGCTCGAGATGGTGCCGACCCAGAGAAACTCCTCGGCCTTGTACTTGGCGGAGGTGTTGCCCAGGAGCGGCTCGATCGGGTTGGAGCGCGACATCATGCCGAGCGTGAGGCCGTCGCGCGGCACCTGCGAGTAGATGTGGTTGGAGAGAACCATGCCGCCGGCGCCCGGCATGTTGCGCACCACGAAGCTCGGCTCGCCCGGAATGTAGCGGCCCATGTAGCGCGCCAAGAGGCGCGCGTAGATGTCGTAGCCGCCGCCGGCGGCGTTGCCGACGATCAGGTTGATGGTCTTGCCGCGGAAGAAGTCCTGCGC
>DAIUEP010000216.1:1207-8026 GCA_036845065.1 Xanthobacteraceae bacterium
GTGTAGCCGCGCGGCGAGCGCTCATCCGGCGGGATCGCGGGATCGGCCGGCGAGGTCCACACATTCTTGACCAGGTCGATGCCCTCGCGCGCGTTGCAGCGCGTCGACACCGCCCAGATCACGTCGCCCAGATTGGTGATGTCGATGTCGTCGTCAACCACCACCACGAACTTGCCGCCATAGGCGCCGGCGCGGGCGCCGGTCGCGACCAGGAGCGCCTGCTTGGCGTGGCCCGCATAGGCCTGGCGGATCGCCACCACGGTGAACGGCCCGCTCTGCGAGCCGTAGACATAGCCCCAGACGCCCTTCACCTCGGGGATGCCGGCGCGCTCGAGCTGGTCCCAGAGGACAGCCGCGCCGAGCGGCAACGAGATGAAATTGTTCGGCGGCTTGAGCGGCGGCGCGCCCAGCATGATCGGATCGTTACGATAATAGATGCGCTTGACGTCCATCACCGGGACTTCGCCGACCGTCGTGTCGGCGTAATAGCCCGGCCACTCGCCGAACGGGCCTTCCTTGGGCGGTTCGCCGTCGTTGTAGGGCGCGATCTCGCCTTCGAGCACGATCTCGCCGAAGGCGGGCAGCGGCAGGCCGGTTGCGGGCGACACGATCACCTCGACCGGCGCCCCGGTGAGCCAGCCGGCGACGCCGTATTCCTCGACCCCGAGCGGCATCGGCAGCTGCGCCGCCATGAACAGCTGCGGCGCATGTCCGATCGAGACCGCGATCGGGCAGGGCTTGCCGATGGCGTGATACTTCTGCATGGCGAGCCGGCCGTGCTTGCCCTTGTTCATCTTCACGCTGATGCGGTTCTTGCCCTGGATCATGCAGCGGTAGGTGCCGACATTGACCACGCCGGTCTCGGGATCGCGCGTGATCACCGCGTCGCCGGTGCCGATGTAGCGGCCGCCGTCCTTCTCGTGCCAGAGCGGCGTCGGGAACCTGTCGAGGTCGACGGCGTCGCCCTCGAGCACGTTGTCCATGAGCGGGCCATGCTTGACGGTCGTGGGCGGCAGCGGCTTGAACTCGCGCAATCGCGCGCGCCAGGTGTTGAGCAGCGCCACGCCCGTGAGCTCGCGCGGCAGCCCGAGCGTCATGCCGGTGCGGCGCTGCCCGGCAAACACGTTGCAGAGCAGCCGGAAGCCCTTCGGGTAGCCCTTGATCTCGTCGAACAGCAGCGCCGGTCCGTTCTGCTCGGCGCCGATCTCGGTCAGCGCGCCGATCTCCAGCTTCCAGTCGGCGCCGTTGACGGAGCGAAGCTCGCCAAGCTCCTCGAGCTCGCCCATGAAAGTGCGCAGATCGTTGCCGGAGTTGGAGAGACGGGTCACCTGGGCGTTTCCTCTGTTTGTGGGCGCAAGGTTGGCCAAAACCCGCGGAACGTCAATCAACACTTGCCGGTTTCGCTCGGCCATGTCGGAATGCCGCGGACGGTCAAAACGGGGGCGCCATCAGATGATCCGGGTTGCATTCGTGATCGGGGACTATCCTGCGGAGCAGCGCCGGCTGCGCGAGGAGGCCGCCCGCGGCTATTCATCGACCGAGGTCGAGGTCGGCATCATCTCGGTGCCGGCGCGGCCGTTCGACGGGCTTACGCCCGCCGAGATCCAGGCCGCGGCGCCGATGTTCCACGACGCGTTCCGGCAAGCGGAGCGGGAGGGCTATGACGCGGTGGTGCCGCTCGGCATGCTCGACATCGGGGTCGAGGGCGGGCGCTCGGCGGTCGACATTCCGGTGGTGGGGCCGCTGCAGGCGACGCTCCACATCGCGGCGCAGGTCGGCGAGCACTTCGGGGTCGTTTGCTATCACCCGGCCTCGATCAACCGTCATCGGGCGCAATGCATCGCCTATGGGATGGAGCAGTTCATCGCCGGACGCCGCGCGTCGGGATTCTATCTGCAGCACATCGCCGACAACCGCGACCAGATGATCGAGTCGTTCCTCAAGGCGGCGCGCGCGCTGATCGAGGAGGACCGCGCCGACGTGATCATCCCGCAGGGCATCACGCAATGCCCGGTGCAGATGAAGCCCAAGTGGCTGAGCGAGCAGTTGGGTGTGCCGGTGGTGGAGGGGATCGGCGCGCCGATCCGGCTCGCCGCGACGCTGGTCTCACTCGGCCTCAAGCAGAGCCGCCTGCGCTGGCAGAAGGAAGGCTCGCAGCCGCGGTAGTGTGCACCGAGCGATCAACGTCCGTTCATTCCCGCGCAGGCGGGAACCCAGGGTCACTTCTGAGAATCCTCGTGTGTTGCACTGGGTCTCCGCTTGCGCGGGGACGAACGGAGCGAGCGTCCAGGCCGCAAGAGAAAAAAAGGCCCCGCGCGTGCGCGGGGCCCGAAGAGGTGCGCCCGAGGACGGGCGCCGATCGTGCCTCAGGCGTTGTGATGAATGTCGACACCGGAGCCGGTATGGATGTCGACATTCTTTGTCTCGCGCAGGAACACCGCGCCGACCACCAGCGTCATCAGCGCCACGACGATCGGATACCAGAGGCCGGCGTAGATATTGCCGGTGGCCGCGACCACCGCGGTGGCAAGCAGAGGCAGCATCCCGCCGAACCAGCCGTTGCCGATGTGATAGGGCAGCGACATCGAGGTGTAGCGGATCTTGGTCGGGAACATCTCGACCAGGAACGCCGCGATCGGGCCGTACACCATGGTGACGTAGAGCACCATGGCGATGAGGATCAGCTCGACCATGAGGTAGTCGATCTGGCCTGGATCGGCGGATTTGGGATAGCCGGCAGACGCCAGTGCTGCCGTCCACTTCGCCGTATCCCAGCCCTCCACCTTGGTGTTGCCGATCGACACCGACACCGGCTTGCCGGGGGCGTCCTGCTTGGTGAACGACAGGCCCGACTTGGTCAGGAAGTCCTGGGCGCGGTCGCAATCGGAGAACTTCGACCAGGGGCCGACGAATATGTGGAAGTTGCAGGTCGACTGGTCCGCGGTGACGACGATCGGGTTCGCCTTCTGGAAGGTCTCGAGCGCCGGGTTGGCATAGTGCGTGAGCGCGGAGAACAGCGGGAAATAGGTCACCGCCGCGATCAAACAGCCCGCCAGAATGATCTTCAGCCGCCCGATGCGGTCGGATAGCCAGCCGAAGAAGATGAAGAACGGCGTGCCGACCAACAGCGACACCCCGATCAGGGCATAGGCGGTGATGAAGTCGACCTTGAGCGTGATGGTCAGGAAGAACAGGGCGTAGAACTGCCCCGTGTACCACACCACGCCCTGGCCCGCGGTCGCGCCAAGAAGCGCGAGCAGCACGTACTTGTTGTTCGGATAGTGCAGGAAGCTCTCGGTGAGCGGCGCCTTCGAGCCCTTGCCTTCGTCCTTCATGCGCTGGAACACCGGCGACTCGTTGAGCTTGAGCCGGATGTAGACCGAGAACACCAGCAGGATCAGGGAGACGAGGAATGGAATGCGCCAGCCCCAGTCAAGGAAGGTCGCCTGGTCGATATAGTAGCGCGCGAGCCCGATCACGAGCAGCGCGAGGAAGAAGCCGAGCGTTGCGGTGGTCTGGATGAAGCTCGTGGAATAGCCGCGGCCATCGTGCCGCGCGTGCTCGGCCACGTAGGTCGCCGCGCCGCCATACTCGCCGCCGAGCGCAAGGCCCTGCAGCAGGCGCAGCGTGACCAGCAGAACGGGTGCCGCCCAGCCGATCTGGCTGAAGGTCGGAAGCAGGCCGACCGCGAAGGTCGCGCCACCCATCACCATGATGGTGACGAGGAAAGTGTATTTGCGGCCAACCAGGTCGCCGATGCGGCCGAAGAGAACGGCCCCGAACGGTCGCACCAAGAACCCGGCGGCGTAGGTCGCAAATGCAGACAGGAGCGCCGCGGTGTCATTTCCGGATGGGAAGAACAGCGCGGCAAAGAACGGTGCCAGCGTGGCGTAGAGATAGAAGTCGTACCATTCGAAGACAGTGCCGAGCGAGGACGCGAAGATGACGCGGCGTTCCTCCGACGTCACCCCCTCGGCAAGCTCGCGGTTCAGTGTCAGCGTCGCCATGAGAGACCCCTTACATATTTCCAGAGCGTCCTCGGGTGCCCGAGATGAAGCACTCTTGAGTCCGCCCCTTGTGACGCTATGGCGCAGGGATCGGCTGGCGTCTGTATGTCGTTGGTCGTAAATCGAAAGTCGAGGTGCGAGCGCACGCTTGATTTTCAATGTTTCCTTAAGAGGCGCATGCGTGTGCGCATCTCGACAATTGGTCTTACGCCGAACGGCTAAGGGGGTCGTCGCGTTTGACGGCAGGTATACGAATCGATTGGCGGACGCGGTTTGCCGCCCTGCCGCTAGAAGCTGAGGAGTGAAAAGGCGAGCGCCAGCACCCACATCGCGATCGCGATCGCGGCGGTCCAGCGGGCGAAAGTGAGATAGGTCTCGCGCAGGATGGTGGAGCTCGCCCATTGCGCGTAAGCCTCGGGCGGGCGCAACTCCTTGGGCAGGTAGAGCCACATCTCGGTGCGACGATAGGGTTTGGTGCGCGCTTCGTAGGCCTTGATGATCAGGATCACCGACATCAGGGTGGTCAGGAAGCCGCCGGCCTGAAACGCCAGCCGTGCATTGAACGACATCCCCACCATGACGCAGAAGATCGCAAGTGAAGCAAACCCGCACGCGCGCATCACCGTCTCGTAAGCGATGCGGCGCATATGTTCCATCGCGGCAATCCTTGCGGGCGGCGGGCTGGGGCGCATCCGGCTGCCGTGACCCCAGATTAGTGGCGCGGGAGTGCGGCCACAATCGGGCTTTCCGGAATCGTCGCGGTCTACAGGCCGATCCGGAGAAAGTTGCCGATTGCCGGAATGGTCAGGATTGCGGTCGCCGCCAGCCAGATCCACAGCGAGGCGACTGTCGAGTCGTCCTTCGCGCCGACGATCCGCTCATAGATCGCGGCCGGAATGCCACCGAGGATGACAGTGGCGGTCGATAGCATCAGCGATGAGAAGTAGAAGATGAGACCCTCGCTGCCGAGCAGCGGCGCGAACATGAGGGCCTTGCTGAATGTGTAGGAAATGGCCAGCAGCGGATTGAACAGGCCGTTGACCATCCCGAAGAAGGCGATGCCGATATAGTACCAGTGCCGTTCCACGCTCAGGCTCCAGGCTTTGGCAAGGCGCCGAGCGACGCGAACGTGATCAGGAACGCGACCCTGATCCAGAACAGCCAGACGACACAGAACAGCCACAGCACGACCGGCGCCGCGGCTCTTGGCGTCACCAGCGCAAACAGCGCGATGACCGGATCGGTGATGCGGCAGAAGAAGCGCCAGATGTAGTTCGTCGAATCCGGATTGAGGATGAGACCGAGCAGCGCGCGGCCAAGCAGCGTGTACATCAGCGCCGCCAGCAGGAAGTTCGGCAGGTGGAAATACCAAGATGTGAAGATCTGGTTGGACATGCCCGCGTGCATCCTTGCCGTCGCCACACGCATTCAATCACAAGCGTGCGGAGCGCCGCATCCATAAAAAACAAGCGGGGTCCCGTGGGACCCCGCTGCCGGCCGACCGAATAGTCCGGTCAGTTCTTCTCTTCCAGCACGGTGCGGCCGCGCGGCTTGCGGATCTCGTCGATCAAAGCCTGGATTTCCATGGACGGTGCCTTGGTCATGAGGCTGACGACGTAGATCACCAGGAAGCCGAAGGGCATTCCCAGCAGTCCGCAGTTGATGTTGTTGAGATCGAACCAGCCCACCTTGTTGGCGAGCGGGTGCGCCAGCGTCGGGAACATGTCCATGGCGTTCGGCGCCGCCATGACGGCAGCAATATCCGCGATCAGCGGCTTGCCGGTGATCGGGTTGTAGAGCGAGCTCATGCCCAGATATCTGACGCCGAAACCCGGGAAGTAGCGGGTCACGACCAGGTACATCAGGCACAGTCCGAAGCCGCCGATGATGCCGCAGATCGCTCCCGCGGTGGTGGTGCGCTTCCACCAGATTCCCATCACGAGGGCCGGGAAGTTGCCAGCCATCGCGAGCGAGAACGCCCAGCCCACCATGGCCAGGATGTCGGACGGCCGCGTGGAGGCGGTTGCCGCCGCCGCCACCGCCACGAACAGCAGCAGCACGCGCGCCACAATCAGGCGTTTTTCGACGTCACCCGCGCGTCCCCAGTGGGGCATGACGATCGCGAGCACGGCAACCAAGCCGCCCAGCAACAGCCAGCGCCAGGGAATCGCGCCGATCTGGAGCGATTCAGGCAGGCCGCTCCAGTTGATGACGACGACGCTTGGCCCGGTCAAAAACCAGTAGATGACGAAGACCAGGACCGCGACGATCACGCTGACGACGACGGTGCGCATCGCCGATTCCAGGGGCTGGATCATCTTGTAGTAGATGTCGTGGCTGAGTGCGTTGGCGATGGCGAGCAGAAGCCCGTCGGCGGTCGAGAGCGCCGCTGCCAGTCCGCCGGCCGCCACCAGGCCCGAGATCACATAGGGGAGCCCTGCAATCTCTGGCGTCGAGAGCACGATCACGTCGGTATTGATCACGAAGTCCTGCAGCCGGACCACGCCGGGATGTCCCGCAATTGTGCGGCAGGCCTCGAGCACGGCTTGCACGCTGGCGGCGTTCTTGCCGCAGATCTGGATCAGGCCGAGCTCGCCCCAGGTGAACATCCACGGCCGGATGTTCTCCAAGCCCTGGCCGATGATATTGGTATAGACCTCGAGCTTCGAGAACGCCGCGTAGGCCGGCGCCGAGAAGTAGAGCAGGAAGATGAAGAACAAGGACCAGCCCACCGACTGGCGGGCTTCACGCACCGAAGGGGTCGTGAAGTAGCGCATCAGGATGTGCGGCAGCGACGCCGTGCCGACCATCA
>DAIUEP010000217.1:0-7952 GCA_036845065.1 Xanthobacteraceae bacterium
TCGACTTCGCCAAGCTCGATGTGGTGACGTTCTCCTGGCAGAAGGCGCTGGGCGGGGAAGCCGCGCACGGCATGCTCATTCTGTCGCCGCGCGCGGTCGAGCGCCTCACCAGCTATACGCCCGCGTGGCCGCTGCCGAAGATTTTCCGCCTCACCAATAACGGCAAGCTGATCGAAGGCATCTTCGAAGGCGAGACCATCAACACGCCCTCGATGCTGTGCGTCGAGGACTATCTCGATGCGCTCAACTGGGGCAAATCGATCGGTGGCCTCAAGGGTCTGATTGCCCGCTCTGATGCCAACACCAAAGTCATCGCCGACTGGGTGGCGCGCACGCCGTGGATCGACTTCCTGGCGAAGGACCCGGCGATCCGATCCAATACGTCGGTCTGCCTGAAGGTCGTGGACGCCACGGTCGCGGCGCTTGCGCCCGATGCGCAGGCGGCCTTCGTCAAGACACTCGCCGCCGCGCTCGAGAAGGAAGGCGTTGCCTACGACATCGATGCCTATCGGGATGCGCCGCCGGGTCTGCGCATCTGGTGCGGAGCCACGGTCGAGGCGCGCGACGTCGAGGCATTGACGCAGTGGCTCGACTGGGCCTTCGCCAAGACCAAGGAGTCGCTGCCGAAGGCAGCGTGACCCTCCGCCGCTGGCGCGTCGCGCGAGAGCCCATACATTCGGTGCGCGGCCGCCCGCCAATCTGCATCCCAGACATCTGACGAAATCGGGTAAAACCATAACAGGTAAAACCATGGCCCCCAAGGTACTCATCTCAGACGCGCTCTCTGACGCGGCGGTGCAGATTTTCAAGGATCGCGGCATTGAGACCGTCTTTCTGCCGAAGCTCGGCGCCGACAAGGACAAGCTCGCCGACATGATCGGCGACTTCGACGGGCTCGCCATCCGCTCGGCCACCAAGGTGACGGCGAAGCTGCTCGAGAAGGCCAAGAGGCTGCGGGTGGTCGGGCGCGCCGGCATCGGGGTCGATAACGTCGATATCCCGGCCGCCACCGCCAAGGGCGTGATCGTGATGAACACGCCGTTCGGCAACTCGATCACCACCGCCGAGCACGCCATCACGCTCATGCTTGCGCTGGCGCGCCAGATCCCGCAGGCCGACGCCTCGACCCAGGCCGGCAAGTGGGAGAAGAACCGCTTCATGGGAGTTGAGATCACCGGCAAGACGCTGGGCGTCATCGGTTGCGGCAACATCGGCTCGATCGTGGCCGATCGCGGCCATGGCCTGCGCATGAAGGTGGTCGCCTACGACCCGTTTCTGTCGCCCGAGCGCGCGCGCGATCTCGGGGTCGAGAAGGTCGACCTCGCCGAATTGTTCAAGCGCGCCGACTTTATTACTCTTCACACGCCGCTCACGGACAAGACCAAGAACATCGTCGACGCCGCCGCCATTGCCACGATGAAGAAAGGCGTGCGCATCATCAACTGCGCGCGCGGCGGGCTGGTCGATGAGCAGGCGCTGCGCCAAGCGCTCGATTCCGGGCAAGTCGCGGGCGCGGCGTTCGACGTGTTCGTGGAGGAGCCGGCAACGACGAATCCGCTATTCGGCCATCCCAACGTGGTGTGCACGCCGCATCTCGGCGCTGCCACGACCGAGGCGCAGGAGAACGTGGCCCTGCAGGTGGCCGAGCAGATGTCGGACTATCTGTTGACCGGCGCCATCACCAACGCGGTCAACTTTCCCTCGATCACCGCCGAAGAGGCGCCCAAGCTCAAGCCCTTCGTGGCGCTCGCCGAGAAGCTCGGCTCGTTCGCGGGCCAACTGACCGAGACCGGCATCACCAAGGTGCAGATCGCTTATGAGGGCCTGGTTGCCGGCATGAACACCAAGGCTCTCACCTCGGCCGCGATCGCCGGTTTGCTGCGGCCCATCCTCCAGGAGGTGAATGTCGTCTCCGCCCCGATCATCGCCAAGGAGCGCGGCATCGTGGTCGAGGAGATGACGCGCGCGGCCGCGGGCGACTATGAGAGCCTGATCACCGTCACGATCGTCAGCGAGCGCCAGTCGCGGCACGTGTCCGGAACGGTCTATGCCGACGGACGCCCGCGCATCGTCAACATCAAGGGTATCCGCATGGACGCCGAGTTCGGTCCGTCCATGATCTACATCACCAATCTCGACAAGCCGGGCTTCATCGGCAAGTTCTCCTCGACGCTCGGCGATGCCGGCATCAATATCGCGACCTTCCACGTCGGCCGCGAGGCGCCGGGTGGTAGTGCCATCGCGCTGATCGAGATCGATGGCGTGCTGCCGCCCGATCTGCTCGCCAAGGTGCGGGCGCTGCCGCAGGTGCAGCAGGCGCGGCCGTTGTCGTTTTAAGATTTCGCTCGGCTCTCGGCCCGTGGCTTCTGCGGCGACGGTATTTAGATGCTTGATCTCGTGGAGCCGACCTCGTGGTGCGGGTGCGGGAACTGAATACCTTCGTGCTCAAGGGCGGGCCACGCTTCCTGCGATTGTTGAAAGGTCCCGCGAGTTTGCCGGGCGCAAGTAGCGGTGGGTAGGTGGCCGTTGCCGCGATATCGCCGCGGGATTGCCTTTTAGTGATCTGATTCATCAGGCTTTCTCGATCCACCAAGCCAGGGAGGGGCGGCGGTCCGGTGCGTGTCGGCTGCCCGAAGGGTCGTGCTTGGCCCCTGTTGCCGCCTTGCTTGCGGCATTAGCTTCCGATAATTCCGGGAGGGCCGGAGCTTGGGTAATCCACTGTTGATTAGCGATCATTTCTGGCCACGCGGCGGAAGGACAGCTCATGGCCAATGTGGTCGTGGTCGGCTCCCAATGGGGCGACGAAGGCAAGGGCAAGATTGTCGACTGGCTCTCGGAGCAGGCCGACATCGTGGTGCGGTTCCAGGGCGGCCACAACGCCGGACACACGCTCGTCATCGATGGGACGACCTACAAGCTGTCGCTGCTGCCGTCCGGTGTGGTGCGGCCGGGCAAGTTATCGGTGATCGGCAATGGCGTCGTGCTCGATCCGCGCGCGTTGATCGAGGAGATCGATCGGCTTGCCGCGCAGGGGGTTTCCGTGACGCCTGACAGCCTCCGCATCGCCGAGAACGCGACATTGATTTTGCCGCTGCACCAGCAGCTCGATGTCGCGCGCGAGACATCGAGCTCTGCGACGCGGATCGGCACCACTGGCCGCGGCATCGGTCCCGCCTATGAGGACAAGGTTGGTCGGCGCGCTATTCGACTGATGGATCTCGCTGAGCTGGCGGCGCTCGACGGCAAGATTGATCGCCTGCTGTCGCATCACAATGCGCTGCGGCGCGGGCTCGGCCTCGCGCCGCTCAGCGGCTCGGCCATCAAGGAGCAGCTTGAGAGCGTCGCGCCGCGCGTGCTGCCCTACATGGATTCGGTGTGGTCGCTGCTTGACCGCAAGCGCCGCGAGGGCAAGCGGATTCTGTTCGAAGGTGCGCAAGGCGCGCTGCTCGACATCGACCACGGGACTTATCCGTATGTGACGTCCTCCAACACGGTGGCGGCGCAGGCGGCGACCGGCTCGGGCCTCGGGCCTTCGGCGATCGACTATGTGTTGGGCATCTGCAAGGCCTATACGACGCGGGTCGGGGAGGGTCCGTTTCCGACCGAACAGAAAAACGAGATCGGCCGCTTGCTCGGGGAGCGTGGACGCGAATTCGGGACCGTCACCGGCCGCCCGAGGCGTTGCGGCTGGTTCGACGCGGTGCTGGTGCGCCAGACGGTGCGGACCAGCGGTATCAATGGCTTGGCGTTAACCAAACTCGACATCCTGGACGGCCTGCCGGAGATCAAGGTCTGCGTGGCCTATCGTCTGGACGGCCGCGAAATCGATTACCTGCCGGCCAGCGAGCATGCCCAGGCCCGGGTCGAGCCGGTCTACGAGACGGTCGAGGGTTGGCAGGGCAAGACTGCTCTGGCACGCTCCTGGGCCGAGCTTCCGGCCTCGGCCGTGAAGTATGTTCGGCGCGTGGAGGAGCTGGTGGGGTGCTCGGTCGCGTTGTTGTCCACCAGCCCGGAGCGGGAGGACACAATTTTGGTCCACAATCCGTTTGAAAACTAATGCGGAAATCGGCGCAGTGAGGGTGTAAGCTAGCAAAATGGCAGACTACTACCCGCTCATCGCCCGCGCTGTCGCGGGCCTCGAACGGAACACCGGCGACGCCCGTCGTGCGCTGTACGAGCGCGCGCGTACTGCGCTGGTCGCGCAGTTGCGCGGCGTGACACCGGCGCTCACCGAGTCGGATGTCACGCGCGAGCGCCTGGCGCTCGAAGAAGCGATCCGCAAGGTTGAGGCTGAATCGGCGCGCCAGAATTTGGGCGAGCCGACGCAGAAGGAGCCTTCTCACCGCGTGCGTGCGCCCGAGATGCCGCGGTGGGATCCGCCCAGCCCGCCGGCGCAGGAGCGCCAGAGCGCTCCGATGCCGTCGCGAGCCGACTCGCTGGCGCGCAAGCCTGTGGCTGTTCCGCGACAGTCGGCGAGCCTGCTGCCGAATCCCATGCTCGGCAGCGAGCGGTATATCGACCCGGTATTCGATCAGCCGGTCGCAAGCCCGCAGGCGAAGGTACAGACACAGCCGCCGCCTCAGCCACAGCGCCATCCGTTGCGCGGCCGCCCCGCTAGCGAACGTCCTGCCAGCGAGCGTCCTGCCAGCGAGCGTTCTAACGAGCGCACCGCCGCCGGCGATCGCCGCTCGTTGTTGGATTCCGGGCTCGCTGGCCTGCGCAATGCGCTGTCGGAAACGAACGAGCTGGGCGGCGCGACCGCTCGTTCGGCGAAGTCGGCGCGGGAGAATTATGCCGACGTCGCGCCGCGCCAGTTCGATCGCGGCGCACTCGACATGCCGGAGCCGCGCGGCCAGGACGACATGCTGCAGGACGCGCCCGCGCCGCGCATGCTCGAGCCGGCGATCGACGACGAGACGCAGCCGATGCCGTCGCGCATCCGCATGCCCCCGCTTCCGTTGGGCGAGGGGGCGGGCGGTAAGTCCAGGCGATCGGTGCGTTCCTATGCCAAGATCCTGCTGGTGCTCCTGCTACTGGCGGGCCTTGGCGGCAGTCTCCTGGTGTTGTGGCCGACCGTCGCGCAGATCTACGCGTCGTTGCGGTCGTCCGCGCCGGTCGAGGTCGCATCTGAGCCGACGGTGTCTTCGCCCGCCAACCGGGTCAAGATCACCGAGCGATTCGATCCCGGCAGCCAGCCGGCGGCCCAGCAGCCGCAGCCTGCTGCCGTCACCCAAAGTGGCGCCGCGGTGGCCCAGCGGGTCGTGCTCTACGAAGAAGATCCGGCCGATCCGCAGGGTAAGCGATTCGTTGGCTCGGCGATTTGGCGCACCGAATCGGTGTCGCCGGGGCCGGGACAGCCGGCGGAAGTCGCGATCCGCGCGGATGTCGAGATTCCCGAGCGCCGGATCGCCATGACGTGGTCGCTGCGGCGCAACAGCGATCCCAATCTGCCGGCAAGCCATACGGTCGAGATCATGTTCCGGCTGCCGCAGGATTTCTCCGCGGGCGGCGTCTCGAATGTGCCGGGCATTCTGATGAAGCAGGCCGAGCAGAGCCGCGGTACGCCACTGTCCGGTCTCGCCGTCAAGGTCACCACCGGCTTCTTCCTGATCGGGCTGTCGTCGACCGAGGCCGACCGCGAGCGCAACGTGCAGCTGCTCAAGGAGCGCGCCTGGTTCGATATTCCGGTTGTCTACAACAACAATCGGCGCGCCATCCTGGCGCTTGAAAAAGGTACGCCCGGCGAGCGCGCGTTCGCGGAGGCCTTCCGGGCTTGGCGGCAGTGAGCCGTCCTTGGTCGCGCGTAGCCGCATCGCTCACAAATCAAACGGCGCGGGCTTTCGCCCGCGCCGTTCTTGCATGATGCGGTGATTGTCTTCGCCCTTAGTGGGCTGGCAGCGCCCTTAGTGGGCTGGCAGCGGTTGTGGCTGCGCCTGCGGCGCTTCCATCGCGGCCACGCGGCTCCTGACCGCCTTCTGCACCTTCTCAAAGGCGCGAACCTCGATCTGGCGCACACGCTCGCGCGACACGCCGAACTCCTCGGCCAGTTCCTCAAGCGTGATCGGCTCGTCGACCAGCCGCCGCGCCTCGAAGATGCGCCGCTCGCGCTCGTTCAGCACCGTGAGCGCCTCGCCCAGAGCCTTGCGTCGATTGTCGCTTTCTTCGCTCTCGACCAGGCGTGATTCCTGGCTCGAGCCTTCATCGACCAGCCAGTCCTGCCACTCGCCGGAATCGCCGTCCTCGCGGATCGGTGCGTTGAGCGAGACGTCGCCACCGAGGCGGCGGTTCATCTCGACAACGTCCTGCTCGGTCACGCCCAGCCGCTTGGCGATGAGCTTCACATGGTCGGGGCGCAGGTCGCCCTCTTCCAGAGCGGAAATCTTGCTCTTCGCCTTGCGCAGGTTGAAGAACAGCTTCTTCTGGTTCGCGGTGGTGCCCATCTTCACGAGCGACCACGATCGCAGGATGTATTCCTGGATGGCCGCCTTGATCCACCACATTGCGTAAGTGGCGAGCCGGAAGCCTTTCTCGGGCTCGAACCGCTTCACCGCCTGCATCAGGCCGACGTTGCCCTCCGAGATGACCTCGGAAATCGGCAGGCCGTAGCCGCGGTAGCCCATGGCAATCTTGGCTACGAGCCGAAGGTGGCTGGTTACCAGCTTGTGGGCGGCGTCGCGATCGCCATGCTCACGCCAGCTCTTTGCCAGCATGTATTCTTCCTGCGGTTCCAGCATGGGGAACCGCCGGATCTCTTCAAGGTAACGGGACAGACCGCTTTCGGCGGTGAGGATAGGTAACGTTGCTGCGCGGGCCATGATTGCGCCCTCCATATAATGCCCCCGGTGACCGGCGGGCGATCGGCCTCAACGCTGTCCAAAGCCGTCGAAGCCCGATGCGCGATCGCGGTATGCGTTCGCAGGTGCAACATACACGATTTAAGGCGGCGAAACAAAGAACAAGGGCGTCACGTCGCTGTGACCCTGTCGTGATCTCGCAAACCTTTGATTCGTCTACGTCTTTTCCTGGCCTGCGGGTTTGCGGCCGTGGAGACTAGACCGTAAACACGCGAGATCGGCCGGCAGTTCCATCCGGAACGTCAGCACTTTGCGAGTCGAAGGATGTTCAATGGTTAATAGATAGGCATGGAGCGCCTGCCGTCCAAGGGCTTGTAGCAAATCGGCAGCCGCCCTGGGCAGCCGGGCTGCCTTGGTCTTGAAGCCCGGGCCGTAGACCGGATCTCCCATCAGGGGGTGCCCGATATGGGCGAGGTGAACGCGGATCTGGTGGGTCCGCCCGGTTTCCAGTTGGCAGGCAAGCAGGCTCGCGACCGGCTTGCCGTCGCTGCCCGCAAAAGTCTCGAGCGTCTGCCAATGGGTCACGGCTTCGCGCCCGTCGGCACGCACCGTCATCTTGTCGCGGGCGTGTGGATGGCGGCCGATCGGTTTGTCAATGGTGCCGCGGGGCCGGTCCGGAGCGCCCCACACAAAGGCGAGGTAGCCGCGCCGCATCGCGCCGGTGCGGCCGTGGTCGGCGAACTGGCGGGTGAGCGCCGCATGCGCGCGATCGGTCTTGGCTACCACCATCAGCCCGGTCGTATCCTTGTCGAGCCGGTGCACGATGCCGGGCCGGCGCACGCCCCCGATGCCGGACAGGCTCGCGCCGCAGTGGGCGATCAGGGCATTGACGAGCGTGCCCGAGGCATGGCCGGCCGCGGGGTGCACGACCAGGCCTTTGGGCTTGTCGATCACGATGATCTCGTCGTCTTCGTAAACGATATTGAGCGGAATGGCCTCGCCTTCCGGCACCGCAGGCTCCGGGGCCGGGATCGCGATCGCGATCGTCTCGCCGACGTTGACGCGATGGCCGGGATCGCGGATCGTGCGCCCGCCGATTGCGACCTCGCCGGCGAGAATCAGCGACTTGACGCGGGTGCGCGACAGGTCCGCGATGCG
>DAIUEP010000218.1:0-7913 GCA_036845065.1 Xanthobacteraceae bacterium
CCCCGCCTTCAAGACGCCTCATGAATGCGCCCCTCGAAACACGGATCGGGATGGCCTCTACATAGGCCACTTTCACGCACAGCACAAGCATAATTTTTTCGCGTTCAGTGAACGTCGAGAGATCGGTAGCTCGGCTGAACGCGTCGTCGACCCGGCCCCCCGCACTGACAGCTCAGTGCGGCCCGCGCACCGCGATCATGGTGAAGTCGGGATCGGACAGGAAATATTCGCCGATCGGGCACTGGCGCTTGAGCAGATCGAGCCGCGCGGCGCTCTCCTTGCCCTTGCCGACCGGAATCGGATTGAGCACCGGATTGACGCCGACGAGCTCCTCGACGTCCTCCTTGAGCTGGTCGACGCTCTCGACCGTGAAACCGACGTGATCCATGCCGGTAGGCAGAATCGAGGTGCCGAGATAGTTCTTGATCCGCCAGGGCATGATCATCAGCGTCATCTTGCCGTCGCTGAGATAATGATTGGGGTCGCCCGGCTTGGCGTTCTGCTCGGAGAGCTGCAGCACATCGACATAGAAGCGCGCCATCTCATCCGGCCGCATGGTGCGCATGGCAACGTGGCTGATGTGGCGGTTATGCTGCGCGGCCTTCTCGTTGTCGACATAGACGCCGGCGCGATTGGCCATCTGCTTCTGCGAGAGGTCGAATACGTTGCCGTCCGGATCGTTGGCGGTGATGCCGGCGAATGGCCGCGTGGAAGGCCGCTGCACGTAATCGGCGCCCGGATACTTGGTGCGGATGCGATCGAGCACGGTCTCGACGTCTTCCACCTCGACGCCGAAGTGATCGAGCCCGGCCGGCCGGCCGGCCTTGCGCGGATTGATGTTGAGGCCGACATAGCCGTCGCCGACCGTGATCGCCCGGTTGGTGCGGGTCTTCTCCGACGTGCTCATCCCGAACAGCGACTGGTAGAAGGCGGCCAGCAGCGCGTAGCGCTCGCTGACGATGGCAACGTGATTGATCTTGGCGAACAAGGGCTCCCTCCAGCGACATTTGCTTCAGTCTGTCGGCATCTTATCGGCCGGCCGCCCCGGATGCCAAGGGCAACCAAACCCAAGGAAAACCCAAGGAAAACCCAAGACCCAGGCGCGCGAAGGCGCAAACTCGCGCGCCACATGCGCCACCCGCTCTTGCGAGCGATTTGCTAATCGGTCATCCGCTCGTAGATCGCCTGGTAGGCGTCTGGGCCGATGCTCATCTCGCCGCGGAAGGGATGATCCATGGCGACCAGCACCGAGATCACCGTGCTCAAGAAGAAGGCGAGCAGGCCGCCCAGGATGAACTGGGTCGCAGGCTCCATCTCGAACAGCCAGAACAGCACGATGGTGATGAGCGCGCCGATCGCGACCACGTACCACATCGCCGGCGCGATGCCGGTGTCGGCCGCTTGGATGCGCTGGCGGCGGACGTCGGCCATCTGGTTGAACTGCTCAACCGTGCGGTCATGCAGGATTTCCTGCCCCTTGGTCTGCGGCTCGAACGCGAAGAGCTTGCTCTGGACCGCGTTCATGCGCGGCACGCCGCCCGGTGCCGCCCGCCCCTTGCGCTGCTCCGGCCAGGCATCCTCGATGACATAGCGCACATATTCCTTGATCAGCGGCAGCGTCTGCGAGCGCGTCGGCTCCGGATAGCTCTGGATCGAGCGATAGAACGCGCGCAGCAGACCGGCCTCGCGGGTCACGACCCGGTCGACATCCGAAAAATTCTGATAGGTGGCGACCGCCAGGAGACCAAGCAGAATGCCGAAAAACCCGCAGTGGCACGCGATCGAGACCCCGACCATCTCGTTGAGGCGCTGCTGCTTGTGCAACAGCCGGCGCAGCACCGGACGCATCAGAACGTCACCGAGCCACGTGAAGCCGACAAAGACGACGGCAAACAGCGCGATCAGCGCCACCGTTGGAATGTCGTAGAGCCACAAGAGCACGCGGATCCCCCCACATGATTGCGTTACAATCAGCAACGATGCCATGTGGAATTCGCGGCGACAAGCAAGCATCACTCCGGCGGCGCCATCTCGAACATGAAAGGCGAGACGCCGCGGATCGTCTCGTCGAGCACCAGGGGGCGCGTGAGCGGCGGCTCGGCGCGCTGGCCGCAATTCATTCGCTCGCATAGCCGGCAGTTGACGCCGATCGGCGTCGGCTCCGCCTTGTCGAGATTGAGGCCAGCCGAATAGACCAGCCGCGGCGCGTATTTCAGCTCGCAGCCAAGCCCGATGGCGTAGCGCGGCTGCGGCTGCCCATAAGGCGCAATGGCGCGATGCACGATCTGGGCGATCGAAAAATAACGCGCGCCGTCCGGCAACTCGACGATCTGGGTCACCAGGCGGTCCGGCGTCTCGAACGTCGCGTGCACGTTCCAGAGCGGACAGGTGCCGCCGAACTTCGAGAACGGAAACGTGCCGGACGAGAAGCGCTTCGACACATTGCCCGCGCGATCGACCCGCACCATGAAGAACGGCACGCCGCGCGCGTTGGGCCGCTGCAAGGTGGTCAGTCGATGACAGACCTGCTCCAGGCCCGCACCGAAGCGATGCGCCAAGAGCGCGATGTCGTAGCTGAGAGCCTCCGCGGTCTCCTGGAAGCGGCCGTACGGCATGATCACCGCGGCGGCGAAATAGTTGGCGAGCGAAATGCGATAGAGGCGCCGCGCCGGCTCGTCGAGCTCTCCGCTCGCCCTGATGATTTCGTCGATCCGCGGCGAAGCCTCCGCCAGCGCAAGCTGAAAGGCGGCCTGGAAGATACAGCCGGCCGCGTCCAGGAGCTCCGACAGGAGCAGTTGCCGGCGGTGGTGCACATAACGTCGCAGCGTATCGCGCATGACGTCGACCGGCAGCGTGCGCACCAGAATTCCGTGGCGCTCCCGCAACCGCTCGCACAAGGCGCGAAACAGCTCGTGGCTCGGCGCGTCGAGCCCGTCGCGCAGGCTTTCAGCCGCGGTTTCAAGCGCCGGAAAATGATTGCGACTGGCCTCGATCAGATCGCGGACGCGCTCGACCGGGTTCGCTTCAAAGCTCGCCGCCTCGTCGCGACCCGCAAGCCGCGCCGCCGCCAGGCTCTCGCCGCGGCGCGCCTCGACATAGGCGCGATAAAGACGCTGGACCGCGTTGGCCGCGTCCGGACACAGCTCGACCAGGTCGCGCAGCTCCTGCTTGGGCAGCTCGATCCGCCGGAACAGCGGATCGCTGAACACCTCGTTCAGCTCGGCGAAGAACCGGTCCTTGTCAGCCGCCGCCAGGTCGCGCAGGTCGATGTCATAGGCCTGCGCCATCTTGAGCAGGAGCTGCGCGGTCACCGGACGCTGGTTGCGCTCGATCAGGTTGACGTAGCTCGGCGAGACCCCGAGCTCGTCGGCCATCTGGGTCTGCGACAGCCCGAGCTGGCGCCGAATGCGCCGGAATCGCGGGCCGATGAACAGCTTGGTGGCAGAGTCGGCGCCTGTCTTTGACATTTGTGACATCCAAACACGAACCGGTGTCATAGTTTTACAATGTGGCACGATTGCCCATCAGCGCATATTCCCAAATCATTCCAACTGAAGTTATAGACTTGAGTCAAGCGCGCACACCATTTGTCAAATTTGTAAGAAAGGACACCGCATGGAAACTCTGAGCTTCAGCGACCTCGGCCTCCCGAAAGGCCGTTTCGACGGCATCGAGCGCCCGTACTCGCCGGAGGACGTGCTGCGGCTGTCGGGCTCGTTCCAGGTCCGCCATTCGCTCGCCGAGCGCGGCGCCAACCGGCTCTGGCAGCTGCTGCAATCGGAGCCCTACCTGCCCTCGCTCGGCGCCATGACCGGCAACCAGGCGGTGCAGATGGTGCGCGCCGGCCTCAAGGCGATCTACCTGTCGGGCTGGCAGGTGGCGGCCGACAGCAACACCGCGGGCGCGACCTATCCGGACCAGAGCCTCTACCCGGCGGATTCCGGCCCGGAGCTGTGCCGGCGCATCAACCAGGCGCTTCTGCGTGCAGACCAGATCGAGCATTCCGAAGGCGGCAGCAAGCGCGACTGGCTCGCGCCGATCGTGGCCGACGCGGAAGCCGGATTCGGCGGCCCGCTCAACGCCTACGAGATCATGAAGAACTACATCGAGGCAGGCGTCGCCGGTGTGCATTTCGAGGATCAGCTCGCCTCCGAAAAGAAATGCGGCCACATGGGCGGCAAGGTGCTGATTCCAACTGCCGCGCACGAGCGCAACCTGACCGCGGCGCGGCTGGCCGCCGACGTGTGCCGGGTGCCGACCCTCGTGATCGCGCGCACCGACGCCGAGAGCGCCAAGCTGATCACCTCCGACGTCGACGAGCGCGACCGCGAGTACATCACCGGCGAGCGCACCGTCGAGGGCTTCTACCGGCTCAAGCCCGGCACCGGTCTTGCCCATTGCATCAAGCGCGGGCTCTCATTCGCGCGTTATGCCGACATGCTGTGGTGGGAGACCTCGCATCCCAACCTGGAGGAAGCGCGCGCCTTCGCCGAGGCCGTCCGCCGCGAGTTCCCGAACAAGCTACTCGCCTACAACTGCTCGCCGTCGTTCAACTGGCGCGCCAATATCGACGAGGCAACCATCGCGCGCTTCCAGCGCGAGCTCGGCGCCATGGGTTACAAATACCAGTTCGTGACGCTGGCGGGCTTCCACAGCCTCAATCACGGCATGTACGAGCTGGCGCGCGACTACGCGGCGCGCGGCATGAGCGCCTATTGCGAGCTGCAGGAGGCCGAGTTCGCCTCCGAGGCACGCGGCTACACGGCGACGCGCCACCAGCGCGAGGTCGGCACCGGCTATTTCGATCTCATCAGCCTTGCGGTCTCGGCCGGCACCGCCTCGACCACCGCGCTCGCCGGCTCGACCGAGAACGAGCAGTTCGAAGCCGCCAAGCTTCCGGCTGCCGCAGAGTAACCGCAACCCTTCAAACCTTGGAGAAAGACCATGCATCGCTTCTGGGTCGTCGGTGGAGAGTTCCAGTCGCTCGGCTTCGACCAAATCGTCAGTGGAACAGAACGGCTGATCGGCCCGTTTGGCACGCGTGACGATGCCGAGCGCACCTGGCGCGACGTGTCCGAGCAGCATCGCGCCCGCTGCACCGTGCGCTTCACCATCGTGGAGGAGCACGCACGCGCCGCGATCGCCTGAACCCGAGCGCCCAGGAGGGGCAAGATGGACCATCGAGTCAAAGTCGCCGGGCTGCGGGTCGCAAGCAGGCTCCACGACTTCATCGTATCCGAGGCGCTGCCGGGCTCAGGCGTCACGGCCGAGGAGTTCTGGACCGGGCTTGCCGCTCTCATTCGCGAGCTCGGGCCCCGCAACCATACGCTCCTCACCTTGCGCGACGAGCTGCAGGCCCGCATCGACGACTTCCATCGCGCCAGCGCCGGCGCGCCGGTCGATCCCGTCGCCTATGAACGCTTCCTGCGCAAGATCGGCTATCTGCTGCCGGAGCCCGCCGACTTTGCGATCCGCACTGCCAACGTTGACGACGAGATCGCCAGCATCGCGGGGCCGCAGCTGGTGGTGCCCCTGTCGAACGCGCGCTATGCGCTCAACGCCGCCAACGCGCGCTGGGGCAGCCTCTACGACGCGCTTTACGGCACCGATGCGATCGCGGAGAAGGGCAGCACCGCACGCGGGCGGGCGTACAATCCGGTCCGCGGCGAGCGCGTGATCGCCTGGGCGCGAACGTTCCTCGATCAGGCGGCACCGCTCCAGCAGGGCAGCCACAGGGATGCCCTCTCCTATGCGATCGAGAACGGCCAATTGCTGGTCGTGCTCAATAATGGCGCGCGCACCGGCCTCCTCCGGCCCGAGCAGCTCGCGGGTTTCCAGGGCGGGGAGGCCGCGCCATCGGCCGTACTGATCCGCAATCACGGGCTCCACATCGAGATCAGGATCGATCGCAGCCATCCGATCGGGCGCGGCGACCGCGCGGGTGTTGCCGATGTCATTCTTGAATCCGCGATCACCACGATCATGGATCTCGAGGACAGCGTCGCGGCGGTCGACGCCGACGACAAGGTCGCGCTCTACCGGAACTGGCTCGGCCTGATGCAGGGCTCGCTCGTCGCGCGCTTTGAGAAGGATGGTCGGATCGTCCAGCGCCGCCTCCATGCCGATCGGGTCTATCGCGATCCGAACGGTGGCGAGCTGCGGCTCGCCGGACTGAGCCTGATGCTGGTGCGCAATGTCGGCCATCACATGTATACGGACGCGATCCTCGATGGCGCCGGCGACGAGATCCCCGAAGGCATGCTCGACGCCGTCGTCACCGCCCTGATCGCGGCGCGCGGGCGCAACAACCGCTCAATCTACATCGTCAAGCCGAAGATGCACGGGCCGGACGAGGTGGGGCTCACCGACGCGATCTTCGCACGCGTCGAGGACATGCTGCGGCTTCCGCGGCACACCCTGAAGATGGGCATCATGGACGAGGAGCGGCGCACGTCCGTCAACCTCAAGGCCTGCATCCGGGCGGCCGCCGACCGCGTGGTGTTCATCAATACCGGCTTCCTCGACCGCACCGGCGACGAGATCCACACCGCGATGGAAGCAGGCCCGATGATCCGCAAAGCCGACATGAAGAGCTCGGCCTGGATCAAGGCCTACGAGGATTGGAACGTCGACATCGGGCTTGGCTGCGCGCTGCCCGGCCGGGCGCAAATCGGCAAGGGCATGTGGGCGGCGCCCGACAAGATGGCCGACATGCTCGCGCAGAAGATCGCGCATCCGCTGGCCGGCGCCACCACCGCCTGGGTGCCGTCGCCAACCGCGGCGACACTGCACGCGACGCACTATCACCACGTCGACGTCGCGGCGCGCCAACGGGAGCTGGCGCACCGCCCGCGCGCGCGGCTTGCCGACATGCTCACGATCCCGGTCGGCACGCCGGCCTGGTCGGGAGACGAGATCCAAGCGGAGCTCGACAACAACGCGCAAGGGATTCTCGGCTACGTGGTGCGCTGGATCGACCAGGGCGTCGGCTGCTCGAAGGTGCCCGACATTCACGATGTCGCGCTGATGGAGGACCGCGCCACGCTGCGCATCTCGAGCCAGCACATCGCCAACTGGCTGCGCCACGGCATTGTCACCGAGGCGCAAGTGATGGCGACGCTCAGGCGCATGGCCAAGGTCGTCGACCGCCAGAACGCCGCCGATCCGAACTACCGCGCGATGGCGCCATCATTCGACGGCCCCGCCTTCGCGGCCGCCTGCGATCTCATTTTCAAGGGACGCGCGCAGCCAAACGGCTACACCGAATGGATCCTGCACGCGCGCCGACGCGAGGCGAAACGGCGCCAGATTGATCGAATGGAGAACAGACGATTGAAAGCAGTCGCGGCATCGTAGCCCGCTGTCGTCCCGGCCAAGCGCGGCGGGCGATGTAGGGTGGGCAAAGGCGCGCGCACGGCCTTTCGGCAAGGCCGTTCGTGCGCCGTGCCCACCATCACAGATCGCTCCGATTGTCGAGACTCCTTGGTGGGCACGGCGCACGAGAGGTCTTGCATTTCGGATAGGCAGTGCCAGCGCCTTTGCCCACCCTACAGCGGCGGCGAAGCCTCACGCCCTGGTCGGATAATTCGGGCTCTCGCGCGTGATGGTCACGTCGTGGACGTGGCTCTCGCGCAGCCCCGCGCCCGAGATGCGCACGAACTCGGCCTTGGCGTGCAGCTCGGCGAGCGTCTTGGCGCCAACATAGCCCATCGCGGCGCGCAGGCCACCGGTGAGCTGATGCAGCACCGTCGCGGCCGCGCCCTTGTAGGGCACCTGGCCTTCGACACCCTCCGGCACGAGCTTGAGCGAATCCTTGATGTCCTGTTGGAAGTAGCGATCGGCCGAGCCGCGCGCCATAGCGCTGACCGAGCCCATGCCGCGATAGGTCTTGTAGGAGCGGCCCTGATAGAGAA
>DAIUEP010000219.1:0-6635 GCA_036845065.1 Xanthobacteraceae bacterium
TCGTGCGCGGCGTCTCGAACCATGGGGCCGCCCCATTCTTCGAGACGGGCGCCACTCACGGCTTGCGCCAGCCGAAAGCACATATGCTGGCGCCCTCCTCAGAATGAGGCGGACAAACCGTCAGCACCTACCGCCCTGATTCGCATGCAGCGGTATCCGCTTTAGCGGCCAACGCTCTGCCCGTCGGAGGGCCGCAGCTCCATCGCTTTCTTGGCCTTGGCACGGATGTCGGCGGGGGCGCCGACGATATCGGAGATGAGCTGCTGCAGGTCCTCGCCATTGACCGGGCTGATCTCCGCCCGCATGCGCTCGGCTTCCGCCAGAAAATCGCGGTCGACCACCGCGCGCTCGAAGGCCTGGCGCAGCATGGCGACGCGCTCCTTGGGCACGCCGGATGCGACCGCGAAGGGACGCCCGACGATCGCGCATTTGGTTATGAATTCCAGGATCGCCTTCTGCTCGGCGTTCTCCGCGAGCTCGATCAAGAGCGGCGCGTCCGGCAGATCCGGATCCCGCTTCAGGCCGATCTGCACCAGCACGCGCACCTTCTTCTCGGCGATGTAGTGCGGTGTCGTTGCCTTCACGGTCGCCCACAAGCCCGACGAGCGGCCCTGCGTCTCGCCCCGTTCCATCGCCAGATTGAGATCGGACGCGCCCGGATAGCCATAGATGACCTTGAACTTGGTGCCGAGCAGGTTGTTGACGACGGCGCCGAACTTGGTGCCGACCGAGGATACGGCAGCCGCCCCGATGATCAGCGGCGTCGTCTTGGCATCCGCAATCGTTTTGACCGGCGCGGTGTGCCAGGCGACCATCACCTCGTTGGAGCTGGTGATGTTGCCGATCCAGTTGAGCGCGCCCATGTCGGCCTTGAGGCCATCCGCCAGGCCGAGCGCCTGGTCCGCGGGCAGGCCATTGCTGACGATGGTCATCACTGTACCGTCCTTCGGGGCGATGTTCTCGACAAAGTTGACGGCCTGGATGCCGGCGGCGCCGGTCATGTAGCGCGTGATGAAGGTCGGATTGCCGGGGATGTATTTCATCATGTGGGTCGCCACGAGGCGAGAATAGAGGTCGTAGCTGCCGCCCGGCGATGAGCGCACGACGATCTGCATCTGCTTGTCGCGGTAGGCGTCAGCGATCGCCTGCGCTCCGGTTTCACCAGCGGCGCAGGCGACAGCTCCGACCGTCGCGATCGCAAGGAAGCAACGTCCGATCGCTTGCGCCGTCATCTGAGCGTCCTTCCCTATTGACGGGCCCATTGGCAGCGAGGCCCTGTCAAGCGATTTAGCCACCAACCGCCGCGGCGAGCAACGTCTCCCCGGCCCATGCGGCGACGTGAAGCGCCCGTGTTGCATTTTCCGCGCGGACCAATACGGTAGCGCCCGTCCCCACCACGCCCGCGGATGCGCTTGAACTCCTGGTGATATGATGGAATTGAGAAAGTTGGGCCGGCAGGGCCTGCAGGTGTCGGCGATCGGCATGGGATGCGCCGGCTTTGCGGGCAACTATGGCGCCGCCGACGACGAGGAGTGCATCCGCACGATCCAAGCCGCGATCGAGCTCGGCATCAACTTCTTCGATACATCCGATATCTACGGCAACGGCAAGAGCGAAGCGCTGATCGCGCGCGCCATCAAGGACCGGCGCGACCGCGCCATCATCGCCACCAAGTTCGGCAACGTGCGCACCGGCAGCCAACGCGGGCTCACCAACGGGCGTCCGGATTATGTCCCCCTCGCCTGCGACGAGAGCCTCAAGCGGCTCGGCATCGACGTCATCGATCTCTACTACCAGCACCGGGTCGATCCGACGGTGCCGATCGAGGACACGGTCGGCGCCATGGCGCGTCTCGTCGAGCAGGGCAAGGTGCGCTATCTCGGACTGTGCGAGGCGGGCCCCAATACCATCCGCCGTGCGCATCGGGTGCACCCGATCTCCGCCCTGCAGACCGAGTATTCACTTTGGACCCGTGATCTCGAGCACGAGATCATTCCGCTGCTGCGCGAGCTCGGCATCGGGCTCGTTCCCTACTGCCCGCTCGGGCGCGGCTTTCTCACCGGCTCGATCCAGGCTCCTGATGCCATGGGCGCAAAGGACCGCCGCCACGAGCATCCGCGCTTCCAAGGCGATAACTTCAGCCGCAATCTCGAACTGCTCGCCCCGCTCCGGGACATCGCGCAGGCGCACAACGCCAGCATGGCGCAGGTCGCGTTGAGCTGGATCCTCGAGCAGGGAGACGACATCGTTCCTATTCCTGGAAGCAAGACGCGCAAATATCTGAAGGAGAACACGACCAGAGTCCCCCTGTCGGATGCTGATCTGCGCCGCCTGAGCGATGCCTTTCCGCCCAACGCAGCGTCAGGCCTTCGCTATCCGGAATTCCAGCTCAAGGGCATGGGCATCTGATTGGCTGGCGCCCGCCCTTGCCGCGCCTCGCCCTGCGAGATACAGCAAAACCAACAATCATGGCCGGAGTATCCGGCAGCCAAGGACAAGAACGGGAGATGCCATGACCGCGACCATCACGACGCACTCGGTGCCGGGCCAGGAGCACTGGACACAATCAAACGGCAAGAAGCTGTTCATGGCTGAGAAGCGCTCGGTCTCGGGGCCGCCGAAAGGGACGATCCTGCTGGTGCATGGCTCGTCCATGGGGTCGCAGGGCTTCGACCTGCAGATCCCGGGCGATCCGGATGCGTCGATTCCTGACTGGTTCGCCTGCCGTGGCTTCGACATCTGGCGCATGGATTTCCTCGGCTACGGCCGTTCCGACAAGCCCGCGGACCATCTCGCGACGGTGGCACAGGGCGTGCCCGATCTCCTGGCCGCGACCGACTACATCCTCAAGACGCGCAACACCGGCCCGCTGATGCTGGTCGGCTTCTCGTCCGGCGCCTTGCGCGCGGCCCTGTTTGCCCAGCATCACCCGGACCGGGTGAAGCGGCTCGCGCTCGACGCCATGGTGTACACCGGCAAGGGCAGCCCGACCTTGAAGAAGCGCGCCGAAAAACTCGCGCAGTGGAAGTCGAGCGTGACCCGCCCGATCGATCCGGCCTTCCTGATGAGCACCATGACGCGCGACCATTCGG
Source organism: Xanthobacteraceae bacterium (assembly GCA_036845065.1). GTDB lineage: Bacteria > Pseudomonadota > Alphaproteobacteria > Rhizobiales > Xanthobacteraceae > VAZQ01. The sequence continues at coordinate 3,093 of DAIUEP010000219.1, forward strand.
AAACCGCGATGCAAAGCCGCATGAAGCCCTACGTCGATGCGATCCTGGCGATCGAGACGACAGTGCCGAACGGCACCTATATCGACATGTGCGAGAACCTTCCCGTTTGCGACCCCAAGCAGATCAAGGTGCCGACCGCAATCCTGCGCGGCCAGTACGACGGGATCGCGAGCGACGAGGACCTGCTCGAGTTCTTCCGGCTGCTGCCGAACCCGGACAAGGAGTTCGTCATGATGCCGGGCATCGCGCACGCGGCCGGCACGTCGAAGAACTACCTGCGGTTCTACGACGCGCTTTACTCGTTCTTCTCGCGGCCGGAGACGGTGTTCAAGGGCTGACGCACATCGAAGCCTTGTAGGGTGGGCAAAGGCGTTGGCACAGCAGTGCCATGGATCAAAGCCTATCGTGCGCCGTGCCCACCAACGTTATCAACGCGAGTCGCGCAGCCTGGTGGGCACGGCGTACGTGAGTCTCTTACTTGTGTTGAAGCCCATGCCAACGCCTTTGCCCACCCTACGGTTCTCAACTACTCCATCTCGACCGGCGGCAGCTTGAGCGCCGCATCGACCAGGGCGGTGGCGCGCTTGAAGTCGTAGTTGCGATAGACGTTCTGCTTCACCAGGAACGAGGCGCCGCCATAGAACTTCTCGTATTGCTGATGGCGGCTGCCGAACTCCGAGCCGATGAAGTCCCAGGCAAGCCGCATCAGCGCGATGCGGCTCTTCGCGTCGGTCGAGGCACTGCGCATGTAGCGCTCGATGTCGTCCGCGATGGCAGGGTTCTCGAAGTCCTTGACCGATGACGGCAGCGTGATCATCGCGGAGCCCGCAAGCTCGCGGATCATCTCCAGCATCCGCCCATTCATTTCCGACTGCAGCGCCATCACCGAATAGAGCGCGGTCTTCGCGGGCCACAGCACGCCATTCTCGATCGGCGCCGCGGTCTCCTGCGCCAGCAGCATGGTCTCGACGATCGAGACCAGCGCCGCCAGCTCTCCCATCATGATCTGCACGGCCGGATTGGCCTCATTGCCGGTCATCTCGTTCATGCGCTTGGCGAGCCCGATCATGAAGCGGAGCTTGGTGGCATAGCGCACCTGCGCCTGATGGTTGCCATAGAGATGCGACGGCGTCTTCCACCACTGATCGCGCGTGACCTCCAGATTGCGATAGATGAACACGTGCTCCCAGGGCACGAACACGTTGTCGAACACCACGATGCTGTCGGACTCGTCGAAGCGGCTGCTCAACGGATAATCGAACGAGTTTGTCGCATGGCCTGCGAACGGGCGGCGCGGGTAGAGCTTGAGGCCGGGCGCGTTGACCGGCACCGCCACGCAATTGGCATAGTTCTCGTCGCCCGGCTGCAAGGGGTGAATGCAGCTCAGGTGGATATAGTCGGAGAGCACGCCGGCGGTCGCGAGCTGCTGCGCGCCCGCGATCACGATGCCGTCGTCGCGCTCCTTCACCACGCCGGCATAAAGCGTCGGATCGCTCTGTCTGTGGGCCGGCTTGCTGCGGTCGATCTGTGGCGGCACGATCGCATAGCTGACGTAGAGATGCTCGTCGCGCATGCGCTCGTAGAATGCGACCACATTGTCGGCGAACTGCTGCCCTCCCGCCGCGAACACGCTCGGCACCGCCGCATAGCCGCAGAAGAAGCCCGCCACGTGGTCGGGCGTGCGGCCCATCAGGCCGAAAGTCGCTTCCGCCCAGGTCTCCGAGAACAGCCGCCGTGCGCGCAGATCAGCATGGGTCCTCGGGATCTGGTAGGCGCGCAACACCGGCCGCCCGGACTTGGGCGACGGAAAGGTCATGCGCTCGCGGTTTTCCGGCGCCGCCGCGATATCGTAGAGCCGCGCGATCGAGCGCGCGGCCTCGCGAAAGGCCGGATGCTGCAACACATCGCCGACCCGCTCGCCGTCAAGATAGACCTGCCGCCCATCCTGCAGCGACCGCAGATACTCCGCGCCCGTTCGCAAGGCCGAGCCACCCTGAAGCCCCTGCGACTGGCCCTGCGCACCGCTCATGATCCTGCCCCAATTCTCTAACCGCGCCCGATCGCTCTTGATCTTCGATAGTCCGTCAATCACGGTGGCGCAAACAAGCGTAATATCGCAAGCTTTAAGGGGAGCGACGTGGCCTATAAAGACCTGCGCGACTTCATCACCGCGGTCGAACGGCTGGGAGCGCTGCGGCACGTCGCCGCCGCCGACCCCCATCACGAGATTGGCGGCATCACCGAAGTCGCGGCCGGGCTGCCCGAATGCCCGGCGCTCCTGTTCGACCGGATCAAGGGCTTCGCGCCGGGGTTCCGGGTCTTCACCAACGCCACCACCAGTCCGCAGCGCGCCGCGCTGGCGCTCGGGCTCGATCCGGCACTGCGGCCGCTCGACGCGCTCAAGGCCTGGATGGCGAAGCGCCAGACGCTCACGCTGCAGGCGCCGGTGATGGTCAAGGGCGGGCCGGTGCTCGAGAACTCCGATCGCGGCGGCCAGGTTGACCTTGGCAAGCTGCCGGCGCCCTTTTGGCACTCGAAGGACGGTGGACCTTATATCGGCACCGGCTCGATCGTGATCATGCGCGATCCCGATGGCGGCTGGATCAACGCCTCGATCTACCGCGTGCAGGTGCACGGCCAGGCCAAGGTGACGATCCAGTTCGATCATCCGGGCCGCCACGGCGCCATCATCGCCAGGAAATACTGGGACCGGGGCAAGGCCTGCCCGGTCGCGGTGGTCAATGGCGAGGACCCGGCGCTGTTCATCGCGGGCTTCGAGTATCTGCCGGCGGGCGCCTCGGAATATGATTTCGCCGGCGCCATCAAGGGCGCGCCGATCGAGGTGTTTGCCGGGCCGGCGACCAGCCTGCCGCTGCCCGCCCACGCCGAGATCATCCTCGAGGGCGAGCTTTTGCCGCCGAGCCAGGAGACGCTGCCGGAGGGGCCGTTCGGCGAGTTCACCGGCTACTACGCCGCCGACAAGCGGCCCTGCCCCGCGATGGTGGTCACCGCGCTCCACCACCGCAACGACCCGATCCTGCACGGCTCGCCGCCGATGAAGCCGCCGCGCTTCCATTTCGGGCTGCCGTTCCGCGCCGCCGGCATCTGGAGCAATCTGGAGGCCGCCGGCGTCACCGACGTGGTCGGCGTCTGGCAGCACGTGGCGCAACTCATGACCGTCGTGTCGCTGCGCCAGCGCTACGATGGACACGCCAAGCGCGCGGCGTTGATCGCCGCCGCCAACAGCTACATGGGCCGGCTGGTGGTCGTGGTCGACGACGACGTCGATCCGTCCAATCTCGCCGACGTGATGTGGGCGATCACGACCCGCTGCGAGCCGTCGGAGCAGATCGACATCGTTAGGAATGCCTGGAGCTCGGCGCTCGACCCCAGGATTCCGCCCGACGCGAAGGCATGTGGCGTCACCTCGCATTCGAAGGCGATCATCGAGGCCTGCCGGCCGTTCGCCTGGCTGGACAAGTTTCCGCCCACCTCTGCGCTTTCGCAGGATGAGGCACGCGCGATCCAGAACAAATGGGGCGC
>DAIUEP010000219.1:6735-7855 GCA_036845065.1 Xanthobacteraceae bacterium
CGCAACAGGAACAGGAACTGGTCGCGCAGCACGTTGCCGATGGCGCGCAGCTCGCCCTGAAAGCCGTATTGCTCGCGCAGCACGCGCGCCTGGCTGTAGCCGCGGCCATCCTTGAAGCTCGGAAATTCGAGCGTCACCAGCGCCAGCCGATCGAGGTGCGGCGCAAGCTCGGCGATGCGGCGGTTGTTCGGCCACAGCATGCCGGTCGGCGCCTCGCGCCGGGCAATCTCAGCTGCATCGGCCATGAAGCGCGCCGCCGGGACGATCACCGGCACGCCGTCCGGGATCGGCGCGTCGGTGAGGACACGCACATACTGATCGGCGACGATGCGCCCTCCCCTAACGAGTCGCATAGACACGCTCCCTGAACGGTTCCACGCCGACGCGCCTGACCGTGTCGAGAAAGATCTCGTCAGGCCGCGCGCGCAGCTCGAGATAAGCCGCCACGATATCCTCGACCACGTCCGCCACCTCGGCATAGGGCACGGCGGGTCCAATCAGCGTGCCGAGCACGGCGTTCTCGTCCGCCCGCCCGCCGATGGTCACCTGGAAGTACTCCTCGCCGTTCTTCTCGACGCCGAGGAGGCCGATGTGGCCGACATGATGGTGACCGCAGGCGTTGATGCAGCCCGAGATGTTGATGTGCAGCCGCCCAAGGCTCTGCGCGAGATCGAGATCGCGGAACCGCCGGGTCAATTCCTGCGCTACTGGAATCGAACGGGTGTTGGCGAGGCTGCAATAGTCGAGGCCCGGGCACGCGATGATGTCGGAGACGAATCCGACATTGGGCGTTGCCACGCCGATCCGATCGAGCGCGCGCCAGAGCGTGGGCAGGTCGCGCTGCTCGACGTGCGGCAAGACCAGGTTCTGCTCGTGCCCGACACGAATCTCGCCGAAGGAGTAGCGATCGGCAAGGTCGGCGATGACGTCCATCTGCCCGGCGGTGGCGTCGCCGGGCGGGCCGCCCTCGGGCTTGAGCGACAGCGTCACGATGGCGTAGCCCGGCGCCTTATGATTGGCGACCGCGTTGCCAAGCCAGGCCGCGAAGCGCCGGTCGGCGGCGCACGCCTGCGCAAGCTCGGGTGGATTGTCGACAAGCGCCTTGTAGGCGGGATAGCGG
>DAIUEP010000220.1:0-7828 GCA_036845065.1 Xanthobacteraceae bacterium
ACCCCGCAGGCGGGCTGCCCGGCGGGCGCACGTTCAAGATGCCTTGCATGGCGTGCTGGATGCGGTCGAGCGCGCTCTCGGCCTCGGTGGCGCGTTCTTCCGCCTTCAGGGCACGCTCCTTGGTGGCCTCCAGGTCCGAGGTCAGGGTGTCGATGCGCTCCTGGTAGACTTTCTCAATCTCGTCGAGCCTGGTCCGGAGTTCCTTCACCTCGCCCTCGGCGATGCGCCGCCTGGTCTCTGCCGCTTCAAGCACGCGCTCGGCGAGCCGCATCTCTTCCTGCAGGTGGGCCGCGGCCGCTTCCGCGCGCGCGACCATCTCGGCCGCATGCTCCTCGGTGGCTCGGATCAGTTCCGCTGTCCGCTCGACCAGATCAAGCCCGGTCGCGGCTGGGTCCAGGTCGCTCACGTTCAGATTGCTGAAGTCTCTTTGACGTTCCATGGTCTTGTTGGCCTTCCACGCCTCTTGTCGTTTCATTGCTCAGGCTGAACGAGCTGTCGCAGATCTCCGTCCATAGCGGTGAGGTCTTGAGGCTCCTGTCCCTCGGGACCCGCCGTCGGCACATCCTCAGGTTTGACCGGCAGGCCGAGCGCCGTGATCAGCTGTCGCACTTCCAGGCGGGCGAGCACGTGCGACATGCTCGGCTTGACGCCAAGGAGCGAGGTCTCGAATGAATCGAATGTGGTCAGGCCGAGCGGGAAGAACTCGCGGTAGACCACCCGCTCCACCAGGCCGCTGGTCGTTCTGAACATGCCGTTCCGCGCCAGCTTGTCGAGCGCCTCGACCACGCCGCGCTCGTTGCGCGATGCCAGCGGCGAAATGCGATTGCGCACGACGATCCAGTCGGGCTCCTGCTGGTTGATCGCGCGCCGCGCCTCGAAAGCACGGGTGACAGTTTCCGCATAGCGCGACGGCTTGAGCATCGTCTCGGGCGTCGGCCCCATGCTGAAGATGACGTCGAGATCGAGAAAGCTGTCATTGACCGGGGTGATGAGGGTATCCGCCAGCCCATGCGCGAACAGGTTCAAGGAGCTGCCGCCGCCGGGCGTGTCGATCAGGATGAAGTCGCACGTCTGATCGCAGTTTCGCAGCACCTCTGACAGGGCATCGATGCGGTCGGAGTCGGTCCATCTCGACCCGGGCTCTCGCATGTCGTCGACGCAATGGTGGTCGGGCAGGTCGAGCGGGTGATACTCGGTCATCGCCGAGATGCGCCTGTTCTCGAAGTAGCGGGTGAGCGTCCGTTGCTCGTAATCGAGGTCGATGGTGGTGACCCGGTGTCCGCTCTTGAGCAGGGCAATCGCGATGTGCATCGCAAGAGTCGACTTGCCACTGCCACCTTTGTGGTTGCCGAGCAGTATCACATGAGGCCCGGATGGTGAGGCAAGCATGCTCGCGTCCTAGGTTTACGACTTCTGGTCAGACGAACTAGTGCACAATGTTGAGCGGTGCTGCACGACGAGATGATTTTTAACGTCGATATTTAACGTTACCTGGTTCCCGTAGGTTCCAGTTTGAAACATAGGCTCCGCCGACGCTCAATATAACTCAAGCGAGGAGAAAGTAATACCGCGCAATGTCCGAGCGATTATGGTTAACACCTGCCACAAGTGTTAACGGAAGCCAGCCAAGGCGCAGCCCGATAGGATGAACAAGTGTGCGATAGGAGCCCGGAGCGTGACCGAGGCTTGATCATGCGGGATAATCATGAAGAACTACTACTAATCAATCCCTGAAACGCCGATTTATCTCGCTCTTGTATATGCATGAGATGCCAGCTCGGCTTTTGACGATTGCGACACTGCTCACGATTGTTCTTCCTCTTCTCGTCGGTGCCAGTGTCTTCTTCGTAGCGCTCCCGTGGTGGATCGATCGATTGTTGAGATCCGATCCGGGCGTGCACGAGCGGCTGCGCCTCGATGTGTCGGAGGACGGTCTCGCTTGGGCCATCGATCCCGCCGGGCCGCTTCGCCTGCCGTATCCTTCGCTCGCGGTGGCTGCGCTGGCCGCGCTTGCGGTCACGGCGATCGAGACGGCGACGTTCGCGTCGCGCAGCGGCGTGCCAAGTCTCTGGTATGCAGCCGGCATCGTCGTGTCGGTGATTGTGTTGTTGGCGCCGTTCATCACCGCATGGATCTTCAGGGGGCCGCTGAGCCGATACGTCGAGCGGGCGCTCGGACAGCACGCCAACGACAAGCTCCTATTCGCGGCACAAGCGATCTACGAGATCGGTGAAGCCAGCCGGCAGATCGATGACGCCTACGCGTCGATGGGGCTGCGGTCGCGGGTCGATATCGTAGGCCTGAGTCGGGAGGCTTTGCTCGCACACGCCTGGCTCGGTCGCGATTCCGCCTTGACGGAAGTCATCAGGATCAGGATCAAGGCCGATCACGATCTGCGCAACGTCCAGTATCTCGCACGCCTGTTCGCGGATGCCCGGATCGCGCTCAAGCGCGCCAGGATCGCCTTTCAAGAGCTTGGCGCTCCGCCGGATGCGCTCGAGCAGCTTGACGACCGCATGCGGTCCCGGCCCCTGGCCGATGCCTTGGAAGACGCGCGGTGGCCGGAGGCACTCGAGCTGCTCGAGTCCATTCGAGTTGATCTCGGCAAGCTCCTGGACACAGGCGCGCGCGACAGCACCATGCCCGATTCGGTGGCGGAGGCATTTCGTTTTCTCAACGTGAGCGAGGACACGCCGCTCGACGTGATCAAGACGGTCATCAACGCCTATCGGCGCGTCTGGCACCCGGATCTGGCGCACGACGACATCGAGCGTCAACGCTGCACGCTGCGAATGCAGCAGATCAACGTGGCGTGGGATCTCATTCAACGGGCGCGCGCGTAGGATTGCTCAAGCGCCGCGCCGTGTCAGCGTTCCTTCGGGACGCGGTGTATAGACGGCTCGGCGCCGGGACGGAAGATCCTGACCGACGTGAATCGGCTGTCCTGGTCGGGGGCGGGCTCAGCCTTGAGGGGCTCCGCTTGCGGTGCGGGGCTGCCCATCAGCTCGTCCACCTGCTCGGGCATCAAGACAAGCGGCCGAACGCTTGCGGTCGCGTTCCAGGAGACCGCCCCGCCGCCGACGGGCGTATCATTGCTCCGAGGCGCTTCACGCGACACTGATGACGCAAGCTCCTGACCGGCCTTTGCGGATGAGCCGGTGACAACCGTTACAATCGTCGCGGTCTCCGGCCCGTCAAGGCCTCTCATTTGCAGCTCGGCCTGTTGATCAAAGCGTATCTGCACGCCGAACAAGACGGCCATGGCAACAACGGCAGCGAGGCCAAACAGCGCCAAAATTCCGACGCGCACCAGCAATCGCACAATACCCATACTCGCCCCCAACCCAACGACTGAGTGCTTTGGTTGTGTTTTCTTATGAGCCACCAGCGGACTGCGATCTTGTCGCTCACAGGGACAACGAGCAAACCGCTCCCCCCACCTTAAGCGGTTGCGTGGCTCCAAGACGAGATCAAGCATCAGCCCCCGAAATGGGGTGTCAGTGTGGCTAACCCCGGCGGGAGCCCGGCGGGAGCAATGTAAGAGCTGCCCCGTCCTCCCGCCTCTTGGGCGGTCGGCGGCGGCGCAACCACCCTTGATGGAATGCGCCGCCGCGAACGCGTGCAGGACGCGCGTTCGTCCCGGCCTAATACCGCGCGCCGCCGGTACTGTTGCCGGAATCCATCTGACGCAGGAGCTTGCGCTCCATCATCAGCTGGCTTGGCGGTGCCGCCGGAGCGGTCTTGGAGAAGGCGCCGTATTGGCGCTGCAGGCCGTCCAGAGCCTTTGACGGCTCGGCGAGCGTTCCCTGGATGGTTTGGATCTCCTCGACGTTCTGCTGGAACAGCTTGGCCGCCTCGGTGTGCTTGCCCTGGTCGCGCAGCTTTACCGCCTCCTGGGCGCGCTCGCGGGCGGTCTGCTCGACCACCGCCACCATCACGGTCTGGTCGCGGGTGCCTTTCACCTCGTCGGCGGAGGCGCTGAAGCGCCCGCGGATCGGCGCCTCGACGACTTCGCGCGCGCCGGTCTCGGGCACCGTGTAGGACACATGGACGCGGCCGAGGTCGTGCTCGTTCGCGGGCGTCGCGCCCTCGACCTCAAGCTCCAGCAGCACATAGTGCTCGGTGGCCGCATAGACCTGGTTCATCTTGAAGGTCGCGCGGTTGTCCTGCAGGCTGCCCTCCCGGCTCAGCGCCCGCGTCAGCTTGACGCCCGCGCCGACCTCGACGTCGATCGACACCGTCTGGGCGCAGGCGGCGAGCACGTCATCGAATTCGCGGTTGAAGATCTGGATCAGGTCGTTGGGCGCATTCGCGAAGGCGTGGTTGCCATCGCTCGCGCGCGCGAGCTGCAGCATCAGGTCCTCGTTGTAGCCAAGCCCCAGCCCGATGGTGCTGACGGAGATCCCATCGCCCAGAAGCTCGCGGCCCAGTCGTGCAAAATCCGCCGGCAGACGCGGCCCCACATTGGCCTGGCCGTCGGAGAGCAGCACGACGCGATTGAGCCGCCTCGCGTCCTTGAACTTGCGCACCTCGCGTGCGCCTTCCATGACGCCGTCGTGGATGGCGGTGTTGCCGCGCACAGCGACCTGGCGGATGCGCTCGGCGAACATGGCGCGGTCGTTGACTGGCTGCGACGGAATGAGGATATCGACCCTGTCGTCGAAGATGACGACCGAGGCGATGTCGTTCTGATCGAGCCGGTTGACCGCCATGATGGCGGCCTCGCGCGCCTGCGTGATACGGGGGCCCGCCATCGAGCCGGACCGATCGATCACGAACGCCACGTTGACCGGCGTGCGCTCGTTGGTGCGCTTGGGCTCGCAGCCGTTGAGCGCGACGCGCAAATAGTTCTTCTGCGTTTCGCCGCTTTTCATGACCGGCTGCGCCAGCCGGGCCTCGAGCGTAACCGGCTTGTCGGCGGCGGCCGCGACAACCGGAAGCAGAACAGCGATGATCGATAATGCAGCGACCGTGCGATAAGGCATGGCCCGCCTCCTGTAGCAATCAAGTCGCCCTGCACCATTGTTCCGGCAAGAGGAGGCAAAACTGCGGACGAATGGTGTCAGAGGTGGGCGGTGTCCTCTGGAATTTGAAAAGTCCGCGCGCGCGTGGGAACGCCGTTATCCCTTCGCGGTCCGCACCATGCCCCAGCGCTGAACCGTCACGCGCTCGAGCGAGCCGAACACCAGGCGCTCGAACGCGAAGCCCAGAATGCCGATGACGGCGACCGACGCGAGCATCACGTCGACGTTGAGGAATTCGCGCGAGTCGAAGATCACCCAGCCCAATCCCCAGTCCGACGCCGCGATCATCTCGGCGCCGACCACGGCGATCCAGGCGCGCAGGAACGCCTGCCGCAGCCCGGTGATGATGAAGGGCGAGGCGCCCGGCAGGATCACCTTCCAGAACAGCGCATTCTCGTCGGCCCCCATGGCGCCGGCCGCGCGCAGCCAGAGCCGGTTGACCGAGCGCATGCCGGTCCAGGCGCTCAGCACCATCGGAAACATCGCGGCATAGAACACGATCAGCACGGTCACCGTATTGCCGAGCCCAAACCATAGAATGAACACCGGCACCCAGGCGAGCGACGGGATCGGCATCAGGGCGCTGGTGAGCGGCAGAAAGAAGCTCTCCACCGCCCGGAATCGGCCCATCAGAATGCCGAGCGGCAGACCCACCACGACCGCCAGCGCAAAGCCCGAGAGCATCCGGTAGAGCGTATAAAATGCGTGGCGCAACATCGTGCCGTCGGCGACGAGATCGACAAACGTGCTCGCGACCTTGGACAGCGTCGGCATCAGGGCGCGCGGAAACACACCGCTGCGGGCGGTTGCTTCATAGAGCGCCGCCACGAGCAGGATCGTCACGCTGCCGCGCAGGATTGAACGCGTGCGCTCGGCGCTCATGACGTCATCATGCCCCAGCGGATGACGGTCGCCTGCTCGAGCCGCTGAAAGACCAGCTTCTCCAAAGCGAGTCCGATGATGCCGATCACCGCGATGCCGGCCAGCATCACATCGGTGGCGAGGAACTGGCGCGCACCGAAGATGAGCAGGCCGAGACCGTTTGGCACCGCCGCCAGAAGCTCGACCACCACCAGGATGCGCCAGGCCTGCGCGAGGCCGAGCCGAAGGCCGGTGAGGATATAGGGCAGCGCCCCCGGCAGGATCACCTGCCGGAACAGGCGGCGATCGTCCGCGCCCATGACCTGCGCCGAGCGCACCCAGATCTCCTTGACGGCCTTCACACCGGTCCAGGTGTTGAAGATGACCGGGAACGCGGACACGAAAGCGACCAGCAGGATGGCCGACTTGTTGCCGAGGTCGAACCACAGCATGAACAGCGGCGCATAGGCGATGCCGGGGATCGGCGCCCCGATGCTGATGAGCGGCAGCGCGATGTCCTCGACGCGGCGCGAGCGGCCCATCAGAATTCCGAGCGTCACACCGACGACTGCGGCCAATGCGAAGCCGGCGCCGAGGCGCAATAGCGTCTCGGCGATATGCACCGGCAGGATGCCCGAGACGGTGAGCCGGTAGAGCGCGGCTGCGATCGCCTCGATCGGCGGAAACAGCTTGGGTGGAAACAGCCCGAGATGGGCCGCGATCTCCCATAGTCCCCCGAGCACCAGGAACGGAAAGGCGTTGCGGGCAAGCGCGCGCAGCCATCCGGCTTCTGAAGCGGTGGACCGGCGGGGCGCCTCGAGCGTTTCCGGAAGGGCTGCCATCGCGGCTCCCACTGGTCTAAGAGGCCAAAGTCGAGGATAAGTCGGTCGACTGCGATCCGACAAGCGAATGTCTGCTCCCGACGAAACCGCCACCAAAGCCGCCGATGCCGCGACCGCGGATCGGGCCGGTTCCCCGTTGCGCACCGGCGTGGCGCTGGTCGCAACCTTCGTGGTCGGGTTCGCCGGTGGCTATGTGGCCAAATGGCTGCACTTTCCGCTGCCCTACATGACCGGATCGCTGCTCGCGACCGCCGCACTCGGGCTTGCGGGCGTGCCGGTCCGATCGGTCTGGCAGGCGCGGGCGGCAGGGCAGTTCGTGACTGGCTCCGCCATCGGCACCTCGTTCACGCCGGCATTGCTGCTGACGATCCTCACGCTGCTGCCGATGATCGTGCTGGGCGCCGCGCTTTCGATTGCGGTGGGCGCCGCGGGCGCGCTGATCCTGATGCGGCTCGTCAAGGTCGACAGCCGCACCGCGTTCCTCGCCGCCATGCCGGGCGGTGTCATCGAGATGGCCAATGTCGCGGCTCGCATCGGCGCCGATCCGTTGCCGATCATGGTGCTGCAGACCATGCGGGTCGGGCTCACGGTGTGCGTCGCGCCGTTTCTGGCAACCCTCATCGCCGAGCACGGCGCGCCGCATGAGGTCGCGCCGGCCGAGGTGATGTCCTGGCTGACCATCGCGGCGCTCATGGGGGCGTCGTTTCTGGGTGGGCTGGCGCTGCGGCTGATCAACCTGCCCAACTGCTGGTTCCTGGGCTCGATCATCACCGTTGCCATCATCGGAGCGCTGGGGCTGGTCGAGGGGCGGGTGCCGGATGTGATCCTGGTGGTGGCGCAGGTCACCATCGGGGTCTCGATCGGCACGCAATACAAACACGAATTTCTGACGCGCCTGCTGCGGCTTCTGCTCTCGTCGCTGGTGACCGTGCCCTTTGCCCTGCTGGCGACCGGGGTCGTCGCCGCCCTCTATGCGCTGACGCTGGCGCTGCCGGTCTCGACCATGTTCCTGGCGCTGGCGCCCGCCGGGATTGCCGAAATGGCGTTGACCGGCAAGGTGCTCGGCCTTGATGCCGCGCTGATCACGGGCTTCCAGGTTGT
>DAIUEP010000221.1:0-7825 GCA_036845065.1 Xanthobacteraceae bacterium
GCATGATCTCGCCATGACCCACGTACCACGCAACGCGCGGCAACTGCATTGCGCCGTAGGCGATGCGGGTCGCGAGTTGAGAGACTGGGCTCGCCATGCTGCCTCCGCGTCAATGACCGAAACACATAATGACCGAAACACATATGGCGCGTGGAACCCGTCACGTCCACCCGCCCCGCTGCGACGACGGGCGCCTTGCTGGCGGCCGCGATCCGGTCAATGCTGGTCGCAAGGCTCTGCGCAGACAGGGGAGGGCAGGATGACCACACGACGGGACTTTCTCAATGGCGCCGCCGGCGCGGTTGCCTTTTTGGGCTGCGATCTCCTGCAGAGCAGGCATGGGCATGCGCAGGAGGTCCGCCGCCGCGAGGTCGTCGTCAACGGCCGCCGCATCAAGACCGTCGACGTGCATGCGCACTGCGCGTTCCCGGAGGCCAACGCCCTGATGGGCCTGCGGGTCAATCCCGAGGCGCTGACGATGGCGCCCGAGCGCATCCGGCAGATGGATGCGCAAGGCATCGACGTCGAGGCGCTCAGCATCAATCCGTTCTGGTACGCCGCCGAGCGCGATCTCGCCGAGAAGCTGATCACGCTGCAGAACGAGAAGCTCGCCGAGCTGTGTGCGGCGCAGCCGGATCGCTTCGTCGCCTTCGCGACGGTCGCGATGCAGCATCCGGACCTGGCGGTGAAGCAGCTCGAGGACGGCGTGAAGCGGCTCGGGCTGCGCGGCATGTCGGTCGGCACCCATGTCAACGGCGAGGAGCTCGCCCATCCGAAGTTCCATCCGATCTGGGCGAAGGCCGAGGAGCTCGGCTGCCTCGTGTTCATGCATCCGATCGCGACGCCGGAATTCGAGAAGCGGCTCTCCGGCAACGGCGGGCTGGTCAACGTGATCGGCAATCCGCTCGACACCACAATCGCGCTCTCGCACATGATCTTCGAAGGCACGCTCGACCGCTATCCCGGGCTGAAGATCTGCGCTGCGCACGGCGGCGGCTATCTGCCGTCCTACGCGGCGCGCTCGGACGCCGGCTGCGTCACCTTCCCGGACCGCTGCGACAAGGTCGTGCTCAGGAAGAAGCCGACTGAATATCTCAAGCAGCTGTACTACGACTCAATCATTTTTACGCCCGAGGCGCTCAAGCATCTGATCTCGCAGGTCGGCGTCGGCCAGATCATGCTCGGCACCGACTATCCGTTCCCATGGACCAAGACCGCGGTTGATCACATTCTCAATACGCCGGGGCTGAGCGATGCCGACCGCGCCGCCATGCTGGGCGAAACCGCGCAGCGGCTGCTTGGAATCAGGGCGTAGGGCTGGAGCCGGCGAGCGCCATGATCAAGACCAAGTCTGTGCATTCGCCGATCTCGCCTGACGACGGGCTTCGCATCCTGGCCGCGCGCTTGCGTGGACGCGGCCTGCCGGCCGACCGCTATGACGTCTGGATGGCCAATCTCGGCCCGAGTGAAGTGCTGCTGCGGGATTTTCTGGAGAAGCGGACCACATGGGCCGAGTTCGGCCGCCGCTACAAGAAAGAACTCCTGGAGAGCGGCGGCGTCGATACGCGCAACCGCACCATCAAGAACCACGGCCAGAAGTTCACGCTGCGGCTGCTGCAAACGCTGGGGCGGGCCGGCAACGTCACGCTCATGTGCCATTGCGCCGAGGACGACGCGCAGTGCCACCGTCACCTGCTGCAGAAGGTCTTGGCAGGGAAGGTGTAGCGCGCTCAGGCGCCGGTCTTGAAATACATGATCGCGAATACGCCCACGACGACGATGATGGCGCCAAGCAGATAACCAAGGCCCGGCCGCGTCGGCGGCGGGAGATTGTCGTTGATCGAGTCGGCCATGACAGCTCCTGGCGTTGGCACATCTGAGCCAACGGCGCGTGCGCCCGCGATGGGGCGATAAGGGTCGGAGCTCAATACGTTGATCGAGAAGGTCGGCCGCTTTGCGCTGGCGCTTCAACCGGACGCGAGCCTGCGCCCTTTGCGGCGCGAAGTCCAAGGAAATCGCCAATCATGGGCAATTGTTAACGTGCGGTTGTGGCAGCCTTGGCGAGGAAATCGATGACCCGAGCGACCGTCGGCGCTTCGGTCTGGCCCTCGACCGGCACGTCCCAGTACTGCGCGCGCGGCAGGCATTCCTCGAGATAGCGCGCTGCAGAGGTTGCATGCGCGGCGTCGCGGCCCGGCACGATCAATGCCGGAATGTCGACGCGCATCAGGTCCTCGGGCTCGGCGCCGGGCGCGGTGTCGCGGTCGAACAGCGTACGCATGGTGGCGCTGACGATGAGCTTGTAGCGATCGACGTTCTGCTTGCCATAGGCCGCCGCAAACGCGGGATCGCTCTTGATCACGGAGGCCCATGGGCCGCCGCGCGGATCGGCGCCGAAAGCCTTGCCGTCCTTGGTCACGAGCGCGACCACGGCCTCGAGCCCGTTCTGTTGCACGAAGGCGAGATGCTCGGCGAAGCGCTGGTGACTCGACAGCCGATACTTGGCGCCGCCCACCGGCCAATAGAGCGTCATGCTCATGACCATCTCAGGGTTCATGACCCCGAAGGCCGCGACCGGGCAGCAACCCATGCAGCCGCCCATGAGGTGCGCGCGCTTGAATCCGAGATGCTCCAGCAGCCCCTTGCCCTGGGCGACGTAGTGCGCCCAGGTCAGGTGCTCGACGCGGCCGCCCGACTGGCCGCATTCACGCCGGTCGAACACGATGCAGGTGTAGTGCTTCGGCAGATGATCCAGGAGCTTGATCTTGGCGTAGACGCCCTGCGTTTGCCATTTCTCCAGCGTCGCGTCGAAGCCCGCCGGCGCGTACATGAGGAGCGGGGGGCCCGCGCCCATCACCTCGTAGCGCGTGGTGATGCCGTCGATGATCGCGGTCGCCATGCTCAGCCCTTGATCTGGCGGCCCGCGCGGGCGTCGTCGATCAGCGCGGTGAAGGCTGCGAGCGCCGCCTTGGCGCCGTTGAAATAGGTGTCGGTCTTGGAATCGATCCAGCGCTCCGCATAGCCGATAGCGGTGTGCGCCATGCGCACGCGGCCGTCGAGCCAGGGACCGCCGCCGAAGCCACCGATCACCGGGATCTTCACCGCCTTCACCACCGCGGCGCCGGCGACCGGGCCGGAATTTGTAAAGTCGAGCGCGACGGCGCCGGCGTCTTCCAGCATCTTGGCTTCCTCGACCAGCTTGGCGGTCGCCTCCGCGGTCGCCTGAGCGCCAGTGGAGTTCTGCGCGCTATAGGGAATGCCATATTTGAGCGCGGTCTGCGGCGTGAGCCCGAACTGCGCAAACACCGGGATGCCGGCGCGGGTGAGCGCCTTCACGGCCTCCGGAAAGTCGGCGGCGGCATCGACCTTGACCATGTCGGCGCCGCCTTCCTTGACCAGCCGGATGGCGGCGCGCAGCGCGCTGTCGATCCCCTCCTGCACCGGCCCGAACGGTACGTCGCAGCTGACGAGCGCGCGGCTCACGCCGCGCCGCACCGCCTTGCAGCACACGAGGATCTCGTCGAGCGTGACCTCGAGCGGATTGCCGTGCCCCCAGAGATTGACCCCGACGGAATCGCCGACCGAGACGAAATCGACGCCGGCGCGCTCGGCGATGCGCGCGATCTGGTAGTCCCAGGCAACCACGCCGACGCTCTTCTTGCCGTCGCGCTTCATCTGCTGCAGCGCAGGGATGGTGACTTGGGTATCGCTCATTGGGTGTCCTCGGGAGGCCTCTGCGGGGTGGGTTCGCCCGCGCTTCTAGCATGGCGGGGGCGGGGATGGTCCAGGGGGCGGCCCCCAAGCCGAAAGGCGCGCCGCCGCTGGTGCGGGGGCGCGCCTCGGTCGCTGAGTCTCTGCAATCGCGCCTCTAGGCGCGCTTTCTGACGTGATTGGGCTTGCCCTTGCGCTTGGTGCTGGCGAGCTCGTCGAGCTGCCGCTCGCTCATCGAGTCATACATCTCTCTCGATGCGCCGATCAGCTTCGACTTCGGCCGCTCGCCGCGCTTGGCGGCGAGCGCCGCGCCCGCCGCCTTCTGTTGCGCTTTTGACTTGGCCGGCATGTCTGCCTCACTGCCAATATTCGGAGGCGCCATAGTGTTTATGAACGCGTGTCTCCCAGCTCCGGTCGGTCCAGGAATCGTCGCTGAACACCGGCGCGTCCTTGAGCTGCGATTCCGTGATTCCGGTCACGTAGCCGTCGAGCGAGGAGTCATATTTCAGCGACGTCCACGGGACAGGGTAGTGGCTGTGGCCGAGACCGAGGAAGCCGCCGAAGCTCATCACCGCGTAGGTGACGCGGCCCGACACCTTCTCGATCATGAGATGATCGATGTCGCCGATCTTGTTCCCCTTCGGGTCGTACACATCGGTTCCCTCGACGTCCTCGCTCGAGATCAAAGAATGGTTGGGGTGCACAGTTGCGTTGGCCATGGTTCCTCTCGTTCGTTGGGCGCCATGCGAGTTGCGCTCGCCGGCGCGCGTCTATCACGAGGATAAACGCAACCGACCATCGGAGGTTCCGGCGGGCTATTACCGCGTTGGACGGCGTCATGAGAGGTGCGCAAAAATGCTGACAGCGCTTCCCACGGAATGAGAGACAGCAACGGAACAATTGCGTCCTGCCACCGTTACCGCTTGGCCTGGCGCCGGGTCTAGCCCCCCTTACATACCCTCGGACTTGGCACGGGTGGCCTCGGCTTGACTAACAATCGGCCGAGGCCTTTTTCACGACGCTTGATCAGAGGCTCCGGCATCCGATCAATCCAGCGGCTGGATGTGGACCAGCCAGCCGTCGTGGTCGACATACCAGACCGAGACCGGGTTGGTGGAATTGTCGATCCAGGATTGGCGGTCCATGCTGAATGGCTCGGGCAGCGTGTAGGCGGTGAACTGCTCGGTCTTCGGATCGAAGCGCAGATAGCGCCCGCCATTGAGCTCGCCGGCCCAGACCTCGCCGTTCTTGTCGGCCCTGGCCGTGTAGAGCGACGTATAAGGCGTGGGCAGCGGATATTCGCGGACGCGCTTGTCCTTAATGTCGAACTTGATCAGCGAGCCGCCGCGGCCGGCCGACCAGTAGTTGCCCTCACCGTCAAACTCGCCGCGCGCCGGGCCCGAATTCGGGCTGGTGTCGGCTTCGTATAGCTCGCCGGTCTTGCGGTCGTAGATCACGACGCCGTCCTTAGGCCAGGCGCCGCCGCCGAAATAGCGATGGTCCCAGCTCATCGCGCTGCCGTAGGTGGAGGGAAATTTCTTGGTCTTGATCGCCTCCATCTTGCGGCCGTCGATGCCGTTGATGCGAGAGACCTCGCCTTCACGGGTGCGCCAGATGTGGCCTTCGTCGTCGAGGCTGTAGTTGCCGCCCATCGGCGAGTTGACCGGCTCCTGCACGTTCCAAACCACGCGCTTGAAGTCCTTGGTCTTGGGGTTGAGCGTCCAGATATTGTGCGCCCAATTCTCCGAGCCCCAGACCTGGCCTTTCGGATCGACGTAGATCCAGTGGGTGCCGGGGAGCGCGTTGGGCTGCGGCGGCAGCGGCACGTGGAATTCCTCGACATGCCCGTTCGCCGGATTGAGCCGGCCCACATTGGAGCTGCGGTGGGTCGAGTACCAGACATGGCGCTCGGCATCCCCGCCCGTGTCATGGCCGGAGATATCGAGGCGCGGCAGCTCGTATTCGGTGATGATCACCTTGGTCTGCCGGCCGATTGGCCGTGGCTGCACGACGAAGTTCGGGTCTTTCGAGTCGGGCCCGCGGACCGAGGCGAGCCAGCGGGCGAACTTGGCTTCTTCCTCCGCCGTCAGGCGACCGGGATTGCGGATGTTGATCAACGGCGAGCCGGCGCCGTGGGTCATGCGGAAGATGATGTTGGCCCAGCCGCTCTCGTCATAGCGGTTGCGGAAGATCTGCTGATATTCATGGCAGAAGTTGCAATAGACCGTCAGCGTCTTCTTTTCCTCGCCGGTGCCGGGCAGGTTCTGCAGCCATTCCGAGCCTGAGAGCTGGGCGGCGATCTGCGGGAACGGCGGCAGGAACTCACCCGGTGTTACGCGCAAGAGCGTAATGTCGTCGATGGTCTCGGCGCCCTTGATCTCCACCTTGGTGCGGGAGAACGGATAGAACTCGCGCGGCTTGGCGATGCGCAGCGTATAGGAGCCGGGCACGACCTTGGGGAACTCGTAGCGCCCATCGCCGCGGCTGTAGACCGTGGTGCGGATCGCGGTCTCGTCCGAGATGAGCTGTACCATGATGCCTTCGATTGGCTCGCCGCGGGCATTCTTGACGAGGCCTTTGGGACCACCGGTCAGCGCTCCGTAGAGCGCCGCCCGCGCCGGCGCGGTCGCGCCCTTGTAGCGGGGGTTGAGCGGCAGGGAGTCGGAATTCCAGCAGCACTTCTCGTCGCGCAGCCAGCTCATGAGATCGGTCAGGTCGGCGTCGTTGAGGACGTGCTTGTACGCCGGCATGTTGGCGCTGCCGTTGAGGATCTTGGCTTTGACGGTGGCGTCGTTGACGGGATCGCCGCTGACCAGCGTCGGGCGCTGGAACAAGCCGACAAGCTTGGGCGCGCCGCCCTGCGCCAGCTCGTTGTGACACATCCAGCATTTGTAGAAGTAGATTTCCCGGCCGCGCTCGGGGCCGCTCTGCGCGGCCTTGCGGAACTCGTAGATCTCCAGCGCGCGTTGATTGTAGTCCTTGGCCGGCGCCGCGGGCTCGGCCCGCGCGGGCTGCTGGCGTGCCTGCTGCTGCGCCGACGCCGTCGAGGCCAAGCCGGCCAGCAGGATGGCTGCGACGACTGGAAAAAACGTTAATCTGGCGGGTGCAGCCGGAATCGGTGTGCTGGAATTCATGGGCAACCTCCCTGTGGCCTTCTGTCTGGCGGTCTGGCCTTGGGAGGCATCCTAGCCCCATGACCGGCGATGGCAACAGCGCGGCTGCGACGGGCCGGACGACATCAGCGCTACGGGCGTTCCAAGCAGGTCGGCGAGCGGATAATATTCGTGCCGGGCGGGAGGCTCTCCCACCCTGTGCACTCAGCGGGAGGACTCCATGCGTCACTATGCTCTCACGGCTCTTGCAGCATGCACGGCCGCGGTGATTGGCGGCCAGGCTCAGGCCCAGCAGCCGGGACCGCCGGCGACGGTGCCCGATCAGATGCCGTTCAACATTCCCTATGGAAACTCGATCACCGCCGATCGTGCCGTGGAGGTTGTGAAGACGATCATGGCCGAGGCCAGGAAGGGGTCGCGCGACTGGAAGCTCGCCATTGCGGTCGTCGATACCCACGGCGAGCTCGTCTATTTCTACAAGATGGACGATACGCAACAGGCATCGGTGGCGATCTCGCAGAACAAGGCGCGCACCGCGGTGCGCTTTCGTCGCCCGACACAGATTTTCAACAACGTGATGCAGACCCCGGCCGGGGCGTTTATCGCCACGCTCGACACGCCTCCGCCGAACGGATCTCCCGGCGGCATCCCGCTCGTCGAAGGCGGCAAGCTCATCGGCGCTGTCGGCTGCAGTGGCGCGACCGGTGATCAGGACGCCGTGGCCTGCAAGGCCGGCGCGGATTCTTTGAAGTAACCTCCTGTGCGCATCGTCCTTGGGCGCATTGCCACGCACGATGGTGATCTGCGCATCGCCGCGCGCTATCACATCCCGCTCGGCACGCTGCGGGATTGGGAGCAGGGCCGCGCCGAGCCCGATCAAGCCGCGCGCGCCTATCTAACCGGGATTGCCCGCGCGCCGGACGTCGTGCGCAAGGCGCTGCGGGCGAAGCGATGAATGGTCGGAGCGCCGAGATTTGAACTCGGGACCCCCAGTCCCCCAG
>DAIUEP010000222.1:0-7763 GCA_036845065.1 Xanthobacteraceae bacterium
GGAGCCGCGCGCACGGGGGCCGTCGTCCGAAAGCCTCCAGGGAAGGAACCCGCGGGACGTGAGGTGCTGGTGGCTAGGCGCTATGGTGATTTGATTGCGGCGATGTGGCTGGGCCGAAGGCGCCGGGTGGCAGCGCTCGGGTCATTTCGCCTGCCGGCGCAGCCGATCGGGTTTGATTGAGCAGCCAAGGCGGTCGTTCTTGGGAATGAACGCAACGTGGGATGCGATGCCGGGCCACTGTGCGGCCGAGCATCGGCGTGGCCGGTCGATGACCAGTCAGGAACGCGCTTGGCGGTGCAGGTGCGGGATCTGGCGCTCGTGCTCATGACGTGTCGATCCTGATTGCAACGATCGGTGCGGTGGGCCGGTGGCGTGGTTGGCGACCGGCCTGGAACGTCTCGATGATGGTCATGCGGCCGCCGCAGCAGGGGCATGAGTGGTCGGGCGGCTGCGTTGCGGCCGGCTCGGTCTCGACCGCCCCCCGCGGCGAGGGCGGCACGCGCGACATGTTCGAGGACAAGCAGAGCCGTGTCTGGTACGACGCGCGGCCCTATTTCAAGGTCGGCTATCTATGTGCGCGTGGGCAGCGAGGCCGCGCTTGGGCGATAGCGGAGACAGGAGACAGCGAGGCCAAACGTGCCTCACCGACTCGGTCGGCGATCGACGTGTACAAAGCGGAACCAGCTGAGTAATCTTGCCCGATGAGCAGGGTCCTCGCGCTGATCGCCCTGATTTTATGTTTGGCATGCCCATTGGTCGCGACCGTGCGAGCAGGGACGGACGACGACGACTTTCGTCGCGGTCTCTCGGCCTTCAACACCGGTGACTACGCAACGGCATTGCAAGTCTGGCGCAAGCTTGCCGAGAAGGACGAGCCGCGGTCGCAGGCCGGCATTGGCTTCATGTACCATCGCGGTATGGGTGTGCGCGCCGATGACCGCGAGGCTGCGGCTTGGCTGCTCCGCGCAGCCGAGCGTGGCCAAGCCGAAGGCCAGCTCATGCTGGGCATCCTGTTCTACTACGGGCTCGGCGTCGCGCAGAGCTACGTCAACGCCTATGCGTGGTGTGAGCTCGCCGAGACCAACGGCAACGCCGACGCCACGCTCTGCCGCGACGCGGCGCTCGAATCGATTCCCGACGCGGAGCGCGAGAAGGCCTTTCGCCTGGTGGTCGAGCTGCGCGAGCGTCAAAGGCTGGCTCGATAGCGCGCGATAGGACATGGGCCCTGTCCCAACCTGGCGTTGCCGCAAAAAAATCTGTCGCGGTTGGCGCGCTGTTCTGATTAAATCTCATTCGAAAATGCGGGCGGTGCCTTAATACGGTGCCAACATCGCGCGTCGACGAGCAGCATGCCAAAATCGGGAGGACAATCATGTCAGAGCACGACCAAGCTCCCCCTTGCGCTGTCCATCGCAAGGATGCCGGCGAGCCGGCCACTGGTTCGCCAACGCCGCAAAGCTTTCGCACCTCGCGGCGCGAATTCATCAAGAGCGTGATCGCATCGGGCGTCGCCGTATCGGCCACAGGCTACGTGGTCGTGGGGCGCGGCGGCGAGGCTTTGGCACAGGCCGCCGGCACGGTGACGAGGCTCGTGACGCTCAACGTCAACGGCCGCGATCGGCCCGTCGACGTGCTCCCAAACGAGACGCTGATTCATACGCTGCGCTACAAGCTCGGCCTTACCGGCACCAAGCTCGGCTGCGATCACGCCGAGTGTGGCAACTGCACAGTGATGCTCGACGATGTGGCGACGTACTCCTGCACGACGCTGAGCCACGCGGTGCGCGGTCGCAAGATCGTCACCATCGAAGGCATCGAAGGGCCCAATGGCGAGCTGCATCCGGTGCAAAAGGCCATGGTCCAGGAGCTCGGGCCGCAATGCGGGTTCTGCACCCCCGGGCAAGTGGTGTCCGCAGTCGCCTTGCTGAAACACAATCCGAAACCGACGGTCGAGGAAGCGCGCATCGCAATGTCCGGCAATCTCTGCCGGTGCGGCGCGTACGATCACTACCTGAAGGCCGTCATGCGTGCGGCGCGGGAGGCTTGAGATGGCTTACAAACTCATTGGCAAAGACTTCACGCCGGTCGACGTACTGGCAAAGATCACCGGCCGTGCGAAATACGCGGAGGATTTCCGGGCCGAGCGCATGGCGTTCTGCAAGACGCTCACGAGCCCGATGCCGCACGCGCGCATCCGCAACATCGATGTCTCGGCGGCGTCCAGGGTGCCGGGCTTCCTCGGCATCCTGACCGCGGATGATGTGCCGCAGTTCCCGCCGCCGCAGCCGCCAATCCTGAGCAAGGATGAGGTGCTCTATGTCGGGCATCCGATCCTTGCCGTTGCGGCCGAAAGCGAGGCGGCGGCAGCCGAGGCCATCGAGGCCATCAAGGTCGACCTGCAGCAGCTCCCACACGTCACCGACCCGCTGGAGAGCCTGTTCCCGGGCGGCCCCAATGCCCGCTCGAACGGCAATGTGGCCGCCGCCCAGATCAACCTGCAGACGTTGAAATGGGAGGCGAGCGACTTTGCGGCGGCGGGCGACGACAAGCTGCCCGCCGGCAAGCCGGCCGAACAGTGGACCTATGGCGACGTCGATGCCGGATTCAAGGCGGCAAAGCTGGTGATGGACGAAAGCTTCGTCGCCGGCGGCTTTCCGCATCACAGCATGGAGACGCGCACTGCCTTCGCCTACTGGGAGGGCGGCAAGTGCTTCCTGCACGGCTCAAATCAGAGCCATACCTCCGCCGTCCCCAACATCGCGCGCTTGATCGGCATTCCGCCCGAGAGCCTCGTCTTCATCGCGGAATTCTGTGGCGGCGGCTTCGGCAGCAAGATTCCCGGCTATCCCAACATGGCGATCGCCGCTCTGATGTCGAAGAAGATCGGCCGCCCGGTGATGCACCGCATCTCGCGCGCCGAGGAATATGCGATCGGCAGCGCGCGGCCGAGTTTCCAGGGCCGCCTCAAGCTTGGCTTCGCCGCCGACGGCAAGATTTTGGCCGCCGACCTGTACATCGTGCAGGAGACCGGCCCGCATCAGGGCGCCGGCGATTTCCGCTCAGCCGGCAACTGCCTCTCGCTGGTCTACCAGCCCGCCGCCATGCGCTATCGCGGTGTGCCGGTGCTGACCAATACGCCCCCGACGGGCCCACAGCGTGGGCCTGGCGAGAACCAGTTCACGCCCGCGATCGAGCCGATCATGGACAAGGCGGCGCGCGACCTCGGCATCGACCGCGTCGCGATCCGCAAGATCAACGCGCCGGACTCGAGCAGCAAGATCGGCGCGGACCGCGGCCCGCTCACGTCGGCCTTCATCAAGGAGGCACTCGACCAGGGTGCCGGCATGTTCAACTGGGACCAGAGGAAGGCGCGCTCGGGCCAGCGCAACGGCCGCAAGGTGACCGGCATCGGCGTTGGCCAGGGCTACCATTCGGCCGGGTCGAACGGCTTTGACGGCCTCCTGCGGATCACGCCGGACGGCAGGCTCCACGTCCACACCGGTGTCGGCAATCTCGGTACCTTCTCGCACTCGGCAACGGCGCGCGTCGCCGCGGAAATCCTCAACTACAACTGGGACAACGCCATCATCGAGCGCGGCGACAGCCGGCGCGGACTGCCCTGGAACAGCAATCAGGCCGGCAGCCTCACTGCGTCGACGCAGTCGCGCACCATGTACGTCGCCGCGATGGACATGAAGGGGAAGCTCCTCGACATCGCCGCCCAGATGCTCGGTGGCGCTGCCGCCGACTACGACCTCGGCGACGAGAAGGTCGTCAGCAAGGCTGACGCATCGAAGTCGATCACCTATGCGCAGGCGGCCCGGAAGGCGATGGAGCTCGGCGGCAAGTACACCGGCAAAGAGGTTCCTAACGATATCAACCCGGTGACCAAGCACGGCGTCGAGATGATCGCCGGCTCGGGCCTGATCGCCGTCGCCAAAGACAACCTCCCGCGCGTGGGCATCACGCCGGGCCTCACCGTGAGCTTTGCCGAGATCGAGCTTGATACCGAGACCGGCAAGTTCGAGATCAAGGAGATGCTGTGTGTCGCGGACTGCGGCACGGTGCTGCATCCGCTCGGCCTCGGCCATCAGATCTCCGGCGGCAATGTGATGGGCATCGGCCTCGCTCACCTCGAGCGCCATGTCTACGACCCGAAGCTCGGCATTCCGACCACGCAAAGCCTCGAGCAATCCAAGCCGCCGACCTATCTCGACGTTCCGGCCGAGATCGGCTGGGGGGCGGTCGACAAGCCCGACCCGCAGAATCCGGTCGGCGTGAAGGGTGTCGGCGAGCCGGTGCAGGGCTCGGGCGCCGCTGCCATCACGTCCGCGATCGCGGACGCGCTCGGCGGGCATCTGTTCAACCGCACGCCGGTCTCGCTCGACATGATCCTCAATCATCTCAACAAGCGGCCGCAGGCGCACAAGCCGCTGCAGATCAACACGGTCTGAGGGAGCATCGCCATGATCATCAGAGATGTGATGCCTGCATTCGAGCTGTACCAACCGACGCAGCTTCGCGATGCATTCGGCCTGCTCGACCGCTTCGGCAAAGACGCCTGGAAGATGGCGGGCGGCTACGACAGCCTGTCCTGGTTCAAGGACCGGATTAAGCGGCCGAAGGCGGTGGTCGACCTCAGCGGCATCGCGGAGCTCAAAGGCATCCGCGAAACGCCGGATGGGGTTGAGATCGGCGCGCTCGAGACGCTGACCAATATCGAGCGCAACCCGATCATCAAGGCCAAGTACCGGGTGCTTGCCGACGCGGCCGCCAAGGTGGCGGCGCCGCAAATCCGCAACCACGGCACGCTCGGCGGCAACGCGTCGCAAGATGCGCGCTGCCACTACTACCGCTACGGTCTCCCGTGCTACCGGGCGGGCGGCAACGCCTGCTTCGCGGATACGCCGGAGGCCGTCAATCGCGAGCATGCGCTGTTCGACGTCGACCGCTGCGTGGCGGTGAGCCCCTCCGACGCCGCGCCGGCGCTGGTGGCGCTCGATGCGAAATTCGTGATCCGCAGCTCCAAGGGTGAGCGCGTGATTTCGGCCGAGGAGTTCTTCATTGGTCCGCAAATCGACATCACACGGATGACGTCAACGAGGCCCGAGGAAATCCTGGTCGCGATCCGCATCCCGGCAACCTTTGCGAACGCCCACTTCTACTTCGAGAAGGTGGCGGACCGGAATGTCTGGGACTTCCCGCTGGTCAACGTCGCCTCGGCGATTGTGGTCAAGAACGGCGTGATCGACAATGTTCGTATTGCTTGCGGCGGCGTGAGCTGCGTGCCGCGGCGCCTCACTGCGGTCGAGCAGATCGTGAAGGGCAAGCCGATGGGCGAGGACATCGCCAAGCTTGCCGGCACATCGGCGACGCGGGGCGCGAAACCGCTCAACTACAATCAGTTCAAGATCCCGCTGATGGCCAACCTGGTGACGCGCGCCGTCCGCGACGCGCGGGCTTGAGATCATGGAGTTGTTCCGTTACGCGACGTCGATCTACGGCGACTCTCGTGTCGTGATCGGCGCCTCATGGGACTTGTTGCCGTGGTTCGTGGCGGCCGGCGCGGCCTTCATCATCGTCCATGCGGTGGTGAAGGCCATAGCTGGCCGACGCGGCCATGCGGGTTAGCGGCAGCGCGAGCATGAGCGCATCCGAAACGCGCGCGCCGGTTACACCCATCGAGGCGGCGGCGCCCGCCCATCGGGTGCTTCGCCATCCACTCGTCGACCGGGTCTATCACTGGCTGATGGCGGCGTCGGTGCTCACTCTCATGGGCAGCGCCTTCCTTCCCATCGTGGGCTGGAAGTTCGATTGGGTGAACCTGCATTGGATGACCGGCATTGTGCTGGCGCTGCTTGTCCTCATCCACATGGTTCGCGCGCTGATCTGGCAGGACTGGCGCGCGATGGTTTTGGACGGCGCCGACATCCGCAATGGGGTGCGCAGTATCCGGGCGGCGCTCGGCAGCGGCGGGCCTCCGCCCGGCAAGCCAGGCAAATATAAGATCCTGCAAAAGCTCTATCACCTCGCCGCCGCCATCCTGGTCCTGTCGATCGTCGCGAGCGGCCTGCTCATGCTCCTCAAGATCGATACGCCATTATGGCGGCGCAACCCGTATTGGTTTGATGCCGACACCTGGGGCGTGATCTATTCCGTGCACGGCTTTGCCTCGATGGCGCTGGTCATGCTGGTCATGATCCACATCTACTTTGCATTGCGGCCCGACGAATGGTGGCTGACCCGATCGATGTTCCGCGGCACCATCAGCCGAACGGAATATGCCGAGCACTGCGACGCGAGCCGCTGGCAGGCCGAGGACCGGGCCTGATCGCGGCGCCGGCGAAAAGCCAATAACAAGGAAAGTGCTCATGGCCGCCGGAATGACATTTGCCGAAGCCATCGATGTCATCGAGGAGACCTATGAATTCACGCTGGCCTATGCCGCGCAGGGCCGCGGGCGTGAAGACGAGGACCCGGGCTCCGGCATCCGCGAGCGTCTGACGCGGGCCGAAGCCGCGCTCGGCGTCATTGCCTCCGCCACCGTTGATGCGATCGCTGCCGCGGGCGCACCCGCCGCGGCAGCGGCCGAGTTCCTCGATGTCGTCAAGGCCGATGCTGCCCGGGCCCGTGCGGCGTTCCGCCTGGTGCTTGGGCAGCGCTCGATCGGATCGCAGGTGGTCGACAATCTCAACGCCACCACCCATGTGCGCACGCTGCTGACCGACCTTTTTCTGCTTGACGAGACGATCAAGATCAGCGGCATCTGAGCGTGCCCCGCGAGGCTATTCCTTGGAGGACGCAGCATGGCTGCTTTGAGTGTCGGCGTGATCGGCATCGGCGCGTTCGGCTCGCGCGTGGCATTGCGGCTCCTCTGGAACGGTTTTCACACCCTCCAGCTCTATGACGTGAACGACATCGCGACCCGCCAGTTCACCAACGATTATGGCGGAATGCTCACCGGCTCACCCAAGATGATGGCGCAGGCATGTGATGCGGTCATCACCGTGCTGCCATCGGCCGCGGAGTTGCGCGAAGTCTGCTTCGGCTGGGAAAACCTTGCCAAAGGGTTCAGCGCAGGCGGCATCGTTGTCAATCTCGGCATCGTCGATCCGCTGGAGATCGTGGCCATCGCACGCGAGCTCATGGCGCGGGGTGTCACGCTTATCGATGCGCCGGCCTTCGGCACCCCGGCGCAGGCCAAGGAGGGCAAGCTCGCTCTGTTTGTCGGAGGCGAGGAGGGCGCATTCGCCCGTGTGCGCCCCGTGCTGGAGACGCTGGCGCAGAACGTCGAGCACATCGGCGACGTCGGCGCGCCACAGGCGCTGGGCGCGATCGTCGACTATGTCCGTGGTGCCGAGCTCTTGGCCGCAAGCGAAGCGCTGCGACTTGGGCAGCGTTTTGGCCTGTCGCCCGACGTCATCCTGCGGATGGGCGATGAAGGTGGGCGCATGAACCTGCGGACGGTCTTGCGCGAGGAGGTTCTTACGCGGCGGTTCCAGTCCGGGCGCGCGCTCGGCATGATCCGGGGCAACATCGAGCTTGCCGCAAAGCTTGCCGCCGCCCTTGAGATCGGCTCGCCGATGCTCGAAGCCACCAAGACCGCCTGGAGGGAAGCCGACTCAATTCTTGGCTCCGGTGCCGATCACACCGCGATCATTCGTTGGCTCGAAGGCTTGCAGCCACCGAAGGTGGCGGCCGAGCAATCGGAGCGTGTCGAAGATGTCGCGGGCGCGTGAATACACGCGGCAAGCGTGGCGCGC
>DAIUEP010000223.1:0-5515 GCA_036845065.1 Xanthobacteraceae bacterium
GCCTCAATCCGCCAGCTTGAGGTGGCTGTTGTCCTTGAACACCTTGGCCCAGCGCTCGCTTTCGCTGCGGATGAAGGCGTCGAATTCCGCAGGCGTGCTGGCGACCGGTGTGATGCCGGCTTTCTCCAGCCGCTCCATCATGGCCGGATCGGCGTAGATGCTGGCGATCTTGCGGGTGAGCTTGTCGACGATCGCGGCCGGCATGCCGGCCGGACCGGTGAGCCCGATCCAGGTCGAGCTCTCGGCGATGTCGGGTAGGCTGGCGGCCTCGTTGAGGCTCGGCAGGTCCGGCAGCTGGGGCAGCGGCCTGGTCGAGTACTTGGCGAGCGCGCGATACTGCCCGCCCCGGATCAGGGGGAGGGCCGTGCCGGTCGAATCGAGCGCGAAATCGACCGTGCCGGAGAGCACCGCCTGGCTGATCTCGGAGGAGCCCTTGAACGGTACGAGCTGGGCGTCGAACCCGGCCTCCTTGGCGAACAGCAGCGCTCCGAGCCGTGACGTGATGGTGCCGGCCCCCATGTTGAGCTTGCCGGGGTTGGCCTTCCCTTTGGCGATCAGATCCCTGATCGTCTTCGGCCCATCGCTCGCCCGCACCACGATCAAGGACATGTTCTTGGTGAGTAGCGTGATCAGCGAGAAATCCTTGAGCGGATCGTAGGGCAGGTTGTTCATGACCAGCGGGTTCATCACCATGGTCGTGTCCATCGGCGTGAACAGCGTGTAGCCGTCGGGCGCCGCGCGCGCGACCGCCTGGGCGGCCGGCGCGGTGTTGCCGCCGGCGCGGTTCTCGATCACCACTGGCTGGCCGAAGTCTTCGCTCATCTTCTGCCCGACAAAGCGCGCGATCAGGTCGGCCGGCCCCCCGGGCGGGAACGGCACGATCATGCGGATCGGCCGGTTGGGATAGTCGGCGACGCTCTGCGCGACGGCGGGGGCCGTCGTCGCGAGCATGAGCAGAGCAAGAGCAGCGCTGCGAACCATGGTGCCCACTCGTTCAGGCGGTCGGTGCGTGTTCTACGAACGTGCGCCGCCGCGCAGCCGTTGCAGCAACTCCGGCGTCGGCCAGGAATCGGCCGGCATGCCGAGCTTGATCTGGACGTCGCGAACCGCCGTGCGGCTCTTGAGGCCAAGCACGCCGTCGATGCGGCCAACATCATAGCCGCGCCGCTGCAGGATCTCTTGCAGCTCGCGGTTTTCGTCGATGGTGAGCTTGGGAATATTGGGGATGCCGCGCTGCATCGCGGGCGCGCCATCGAGCCTGGTGGCGTAGTAGGCCGCGGTGAGCGAATACATCAGCGAGGCGTTCCATTTCAGATAGGCCTGGAAGTTGTCGTAGGCGAGGAAGGCCGGACCGAAACGCCCCATCGGCAGCACCAGCGACGCTTTCAGGTTGTCCGACTGCAGCGCGCTGCCGTTGGCGCGGGTCACGCCCCATCGGGCCCATTGCGCGCGCGGATGCTGGATCGTCAGGTCTGCCTCTTCCCATTTGAGATTGGCGGGAACGCGGACCTCCTGCAGCCAAGGCTCGCCGCGCTTCCAGCCGAGATGCAGGAGATACTTGCCGGTCGAGCCGATGACGTCGGGCACGCTCTTGATCAGATTGCGGCGGCCGTCGCCGTCGTAGTCGATCGCATGCGCCATGTATTCAGACGGCATGAACTGGGTCTGCCCCAGCTCGCCCGCCCAGGAGCCGATCATCTCCTCGGGCTTGAGGTCGCCGCGCTCGATGATGCGGAGCGAATCGAACAGGTGGGCCCTGAACATGTCCGGGCGGCGGCAGTCATAGGCCAGCGTCGTGATCGATCGGATCGAGTGGTCCTTGCCCTGGCCGACACCGAAGTCGCTTTCGAGCCCCCAGAACGCGGTGATCACCGCCGCCGGCACGCCGAAATCCTTTTCCTCGCGCGCGAACAGGGCCTGGTGCTGCTTGATCTTGGCGGCGCCGCCCGACAGCCGCCCACCCGGCAGCATCTTGTCGGACATTTCCAGGAAGGTCTGGGCGAAGAAGCGCTGCCCACGATCGATGTTGATGATGCGCTGGTCCATGACCAGGTAGGGCGCGGCGGCGTTGAGGGCGGTCTGCGAGATGCCCTGCGCCAACGCCTCGCGTTTGAAGGTGGCCAGCCAGCTGTCAAAACTGGCCGTATTCCGGCAGTTCGGTTGGGCAACGGCCGGCGCGCTTGCCAAGAGCGTCGCCACCAAGGCCAGTCCTAGTCGTCGCATGGTCAGGGTCCGTTGTTGTTTGAGGCCATTGTCGGCCGAGGACCGGTGCGGCTGCAAGCGGCCCGGCACACGTTGTCCCAAGGTGGGAGGCGGCGCGCCTTGCTGGTCTTGTGACATCTCGCCTATCCTGCCGGCGGTTCGATGGGAGCGGGAATCGCCCGCGGTAAGCAGTGCATCCGGCAGCGGATTTTCGACAACATGATGACGTCGTGCTCCCTATGCTTCCGAAGTTCGTGTCACGGGGTGCCGCGATGGATCACGAACTTCGGAAGCGGGCCACGGGCCGCGAGGAGGTCGCGGACTTCTGAACCGCCACACTAGTGCCGTGCCGATCATGAGGAGCCTCGAAAGATGCGGACATGCGCTTGGATCATTTCGGCCCTTGCGGCTGCTTTTCTGCTGGGCGCGAGCGCGTACGCCCAGCCCTTGCCGCCGCCCGATTATGGGTCGCCGATCAGCGTTGAGCAGGCCAAGGAGGTGGCGGCCGCGGCCCAGGCCGAGGCCAGGCGGAATGGTTGGCGCATGGCCGTCGCGGTGGTCGATCCGGGCGGCTATCTGGTCTATTTCGAGCGCGCCGACGGCACCCAGAATGCGTCGGTCCTGCTGGCGCAGGCTAAGGCCCGGACCTCCGCGCTGTTCCGGCGGCCCAGCAAAGTGTTCGCCGACCAGTTTGCGGCCGGCAACACGGGTTTCATGAGCTTCCCCGACGACGCGCGTCCGATCGCGTCGGAGGGCGGCATCCCAATCGTCGTCAACGGGCGGCTGATCGGTGCAATTGGAACGAGCGGCGGCACCGGGCAGCAGGACGGTGTTGCTGCCACCGCGGGGGCGAATGCGGTGAGGTAGTGGGCTCCAGGTGCGCCGGCCTGCGGCCCTTGGCCGCAAGTGATGGGAATGCATGGGGTTTTTGTAGATCAGGGCATCACGAACGTCCAACGCGGCAAGGTGTTCGCCGACCAGGCACGAAAATGTGCGCGGGTTGAAGAAACCTCGTTCCGGACGGGTGCGTATATATGAGGGAACCGGATCAGACTGCCGCCGTTCTTCGTTCCTGATCTGAACAGCAACCCGTAGGCCTGGAACTGGGCATGCCGCCCGCATCGTCGTCCTCCGTTGTTCGTCATCGGCACGATGGCAACATCACCGATATCCGCACGGTCGGATCCGCGCCCAGCGATGTCCGCTCGGTCTGGACGACGACGTTCCGCGCCGTGCGCGCCGAGACCGAGCGGCGCGCGTCGCCGCTTGGGCCGGAAGACCAGGTCGTGCAGTCGATGCCGGACGCCAGCCCGACCAAATGGCACCGCGCGCACACCACCTGGTTCTTCGAGCAGTTCCTGCTGGTGCCGCATCTGCCGGGCTACCAGGTGTTCGACGCGGACTTTGCCTATCTGTTCAATTCCTATTACGTCGCCGCCGGGCCGCGCCACGCGCGCCCGCGCCGCGGCCTGCTCACCCGGCCGGAGCTCGGCCGTGTGGCTGCGTACCGCACGCATGTCGATGGCGCGGTCGAGCAGCTGATCGCGGGCGCGGACGAAGCGGCGCTGCCCGAATTGCTGCGCATCCTGGAGATCGGGCTCCACCACGAGCAGCAGCACCAGGAGCTTCTGCTCACCGACATCCTGCACGCCTTTGCGCAGAATCCGATCGCGCCCGCCTATGATGAAGACTGGCGGCTGCCGCGGCCGCAACCGAAATCCGCGCGCGGCTTCGTCGAGCTGCCGTCGGGCCTGCATACCATCGGCTTTGCGGGCGAAGGCTACAGCTTCGACAACGAAGGCCCAGCGCATCAGGTCTATCTGCGCCCGGTGCGGATCGCCCGCGGTCTTGTCAGCAACGCGCAATGGCTCGACTTCATGGCCGACGGCGGCTACGCGACGCCATCGCTCTGGCTGTCCGACGGCTGGGCGACGGTCGAGGCGGAGCGCTGGAATGCGCCGGGCTATTGGCGCAAGGCCGACGGCTTTTGGATGCAGTTCACGCTCGCCGGATTGAAGCCGGTCGAGCCGGACGCGCCGGTCTCGCACGTGAGCTTCTACGAGGCCGACGCGTTTGCGCGCTGGGCCGGCAAGGATCTGCCGAGTGAAGCCGAATGGGAAGTCGCGGCGCGGGCGGGCCTCCTCGATGAGGCGTTCGGCGTCGTCTGGCAATGGACCCGCAGCGCCTATTCGCCCTATCCGGGCTTCCGGGCCGCATCCGGCGCGCTCGGCGAGTACAACGGCAAGTTCATGATCAACCAGATGGTGCTGCGCGGCAGCTCGCACGCCACGCCTGCGGGTCATGCGCGCGCGAGCTATCGCAACTTCTTCTACCCGCCGGCGCGCTGGCAGTTCAGCGGCGTGCGGCTTGCCGACTACACGATTTGACATCGAACGCGAACGCCAGAGGGCCAAGCATGACGATCAAGGCCAATGTCGCCCGAGCTCAGCCGCTGGCGGTGGATTCGTTTTTGAGCGACGTGCTGTCGGGGCTCGGCGCGCGGCAGAAGTTCCTGGCGCCGAAGTATTTCTACGACGAGCGCGGCTCGCAGCTGTTCGAACAGATTACCGAGCTTGCGGAGTACTACCCGACGCGCTGCGAGCTGGCGATCCTGCGCGAGCACAACGCCGACATCGCACGCGTGTTCGGACCGAAGACCGCGCTCGTCGAGTTCGGCAGCGGCTCGACTCGCAAGGTGCGCATCCTGCTGGACGCGGCGACGACGGTCGATGCCTATGTGCCGGTCGACATTTCCGCCGAGATGCTGTGGCAGGAGGCCCGGCAGCTGCAGCATGATTGGCCGCGCCTGCGCGTCCTGCCAGTCGCCGCGGACTTTACGCGCCCGTTCCGGCTCCCGAGCGCGATCGTGGGCCTGGCGCGGGCCGGCTTTTTCCCGGGCTCGACCATCGGCAACTTCGAGCCGCAGGACGCGGCCGCGTTCCTGCGGCACGCCGGGCGCATGCTGGGCACGCGGGCAACCCTCATCGTCGGCGTCGATCTCGTCAAGGACGCCAAGATACTCAACGCCGCCTATGACGATGCCGCGGGCGTGACCGCGCAATTCAATCTCAACCTGCTCACGCGCATCAATCGCGAGCTGGGTGCCGACTTCGATCGCGACGCGTTCAGCCACCGGGCGTTCTACAACAACGAGCGCCGCCGCATCGAGATGCATCTGGTGAGCGGGCGGCGGCAGCAGGTCAACATCGCCGGACAGGTGATCGAGTTCGCAGCCGGCGAGACCATCCATACCGAGAACAGCTACAAGTACACGATCGAGTCGTTCGGCCTGTTGGCGCAGAGCGCAGGCTGG
>DAIUEP010000223.1:5615-7756 GCA_036845065.1 Xanthobacteraceae bacterium
CTCGGCTTTCAGCCTCGGCCGGGATGACAAAGTCTGTTGCGTGCCTCCATGAATTGATGGACCATGAGTCCCGCGCCCGAGATCGGCGCGACAACAAATCGGTGGGAGGAATGCCATGTGGCGCAGCATGAGCTTTGCGTTCGGCGTTGCCGTCGTTGCGATGCTGGCGATGTCGGGTGACCGCGGCGATGCCCAGGGGGTCGCTGCCTATGGTCCCAATGACGCGCCCAACCTCTACAAGTTCACCTACGGCTGGGCCAAGCTGCCCGATCGGCGCAAATGGGGCGCGGTCGTCAGCGTCGATATCGATCGCGACGGCAAGAGCATCTGGGTGTTCGACCGTTGCGAGGACGCCCGCTCGTGCGCGAAATCGACGCTCGACCCGATCATGAAGTTCGACGAGACCGGCAAGCTGGTGAAGAGCTTCGGCGGCGGCATGATCAACTTTTCGCATGGCCTGCACGTCGATCCGGACAACAACATCTGGGTGTCGGACGCCGCCGCCGAGAACAACGGCAAGGGCCACACCGTCATGAAGTTCAACCAGGACGGCAAGCTGCTGATGACGCTCGGCAAGCCCGGCATCGCCGGCACCACGCAAGACACCTTCAACGCGCCTTCCGACATCCAGGTGGCGCCGAACGGCGATATCTTCGTCGCCGATGGCCACGGCGGCAACACCAACAACCGCATCGTCAAGTTCACCAAGGACGGCAAGTACATCAAGGAATGGGGCAAGAAGGGCACCGGACCGGGCGAATTCGACGTGCCGCACGGTCTGGCAATGGACTCAGCCGGACGGCTGTTCGTCGCCGACCGCTCGAACAACCGCATCCAGGTGTTCGATCAGGAGGGCAAGTATCTCCTCGAATGGAAGCAGTTCGGCCGGCCAAGCGGCTTGTTCATCGACAAGAAGGACATGCTCTATGTGGCCGACAATTCTCCCGACGAGGTCAATCCGCCCTACAGGTCGGGTGTCCGGATCGGCAGCGTCAAGGACGGCAAGGTGATCTCCTTCATCCTGGAGTCGGTGGAGGTCAACGGGATCGAGGGTGTCGCGGCCGATGACGCCGGCAATGTCTATGGCGGCTACACCAACACGCTCAACTTCCGCCGGTGGGCGAAGAAATAGCGACCGAAGCCGCGGCCGAAGGAACGCTCCTTCGGCCGCGGCGTTGTCGGCTCGCGCGATGACCTGCTAATATCGGCGTCGCCGCGAGCACAATTGTACCCATGCCGATCTGCGAAGCCGATCCTTGGCGACTGCAATACTTCGAACATGTGCGGTGTCCGCCCGACGTGCGGATTCCAACCGAGGATGCCGACGCCTGGCTTTGGTATCCGAAGTACCGCTTTGTCTACGACAAGATCGCGATCGCTCTGAGCCAGGGGCTCGAGGCTGGCCCGCACGGCGTGCCGCCGCCGCGCTTTCCGGTGTTCTCCAAGCCGATCACCAATCTCAAGGGCATGGGTGTCGGCAGCCGCGTATACCATTCCGCGGCCGAGTATGACGCCAACTCCACCGCCGGCCACATGTGGATGACGCTGCTCGAGGGCCGCCATGTCAGCTCCGACGTCGCGGTGGTCGACGGCGCACCATGCTGGTGGCGGCATGTCACCGGTGCGCCGAGCGGGGAGGGCACGTTCGATTACTGGACCGTGCACGCCGCCGCCGATCCGGCGATCGAGGACTATTGCGGCGCCTGGATCAGGCGTCACCTCGCCGGCTATACCGGCATCGTCAACATCGAGTCGATCGGCGGCCGCATGATCGAGGTGCATCTGCGCCTGAGCGACCAGTGGCCTGACCTCTATGGCGCCGGCTGGGTCGAGGCGCTGGTCCGCCTTTACGACGAAGGGCGCTGGGTGTTTGCCGATGGTGATCGGCGCGACGGCTACAGCGTCGTCCTGTTCGCACCGCACGGGGCCCGCTATCGCCACCCGCCGCCGTCGCTGGTCTTGCAGGTGCGGCAGTTGCCCAACGTCTCGAGCGTGCAGGTCACCTTTCACGACGACAAGGACCCGGAGCACCACGCCATGCCGCCCGGTGGCTTTCGGCTCGCGGTCGTGAATGCCTGGGAGCTGGGCGCCGGGCGGGCCGGCCGCGACCTCCTGCGCACCCATTTTGCGGCGCGGGCGGC
>DAIUEP010000224.1:0-3374 GCA_036845065.1 Xanthobacteraceae bacterium
AGTTCGTGTCAGAGTTTGCTGCGACGTATCACGAACTTCGGAAACGGGGCACTAGCGCGGAGCGCTCAGTCGACGCGAAAGCGTGCGACCACCGCCTCGTCGATCTCGACGCCGAGGCCCGGACCTTCTGGCAGCCGGACCTGGCCGTCGCGCAGGGCCAGCGGGCGCCGCACCAGATCCTCGGCGAGATAGAAATGCGTCAGGCTCACGCCCCATTCGACCGAGGGCACCGCGCAGGCGAGATGAATGGCGGCCGCGCTGGCGAGGCTTGATTCGGCGATCTTGGCCGCGACGTTGACCTTGAGGCGCAGCCGCTGGCACAGCCTCGCGGCCCCGAGCGCCGCGGTGAGACCGCCGAGCTTGATCAGCTTGAGCGACACGCCGCGCGCGCCCGCGCGCGCATGCGCCGCGATGTCGGCAAGGGCGTGAATGCCCTCGTCGACCCCGATCGGGAGGCGGCTGCGCGCGAGCGCCTTGAGGCCCGCGAGGTCGTCGGGCGGCAGCGGCTGCTCGAGGAACATCAGATTGGCGGCGCGCGTGTGCTCGACATAGCGCCGCGCATGGGCGAGCGTCAGCCCGCCATTGGCATCGGCGCAGAGCGGCATCTTGGGCCCCAGCGCCTGGCGGATCGCGAGCGCCGCCGCGATTTCCTTCTCGATCGGCTTCACGCCGATCTTGAGCTTGAACAGGTGGAAGCCCTCGGCCTGCCTCGTGCGCGCCTCCTCGATGTCCTGATCCGGCGTCGGACTGCCGAGGAGCCACATCGGCCGCACCGCTGAGCGCCGCTCGGAGCCGATGAGATCGATGAGGCGCCGGTTGAGGACGCGGCCGGCGAGGTCGAGGAGCGCCATCTCCACCGCCGAATGGGCGCCGGTGTTGCCGATCAGCGCGCGCGCCATCGTCCGTTGCAACGGCTCCCGCGCAAGCGCGTCCTGGCCGACCAGCAGAGGCGCCAGGTGGTCGCGCACGGCCGCAACGAGCCCTCCCAGCGTGTCGCCTGTCATGGTCGGCGCCGACGCCGCCTCGCCCCAGCCGACAGCGCCGCCTGCGGCCTCGATGCGCACCAGGAGGTTCTCCGCGGTTGCGATCGTGATGCCCGACATCGTCATCGGCGCCTTGAGCGGCAGCGCCACCGCAATGGCGTCGACGCGGCGGATGATCAGCGGACCGCGCTCACGCACGTCCTCGGACTGAGCGGCACGCGGCTTGGTGGTTTTCGTGAGCATGAGCCCGGCCGCAGCCTCAGGTCTTGAAGCGCGGATCGAGATAGTCGCGCAACGCGTCGCCGAACAGGTTGAAGGCGAACACCGCGAGGCTGATGGCGGCGCCCGGAAACAGGATCATCCACGGGGCCTCGCGATAGAAGTCGGCGGCGTTGCCCGACAGCATCAGGCCCCAGGCCGGCGTCGGCTCGGTCACCCCGAGGCCGAGGAACGAAAGCGAGGCTTCGAGCAGGATCGCCTGTGCGATGAAGGCCGTGAACATGATCAGGAACGGCGCCACCACGTTGGGCGCCATGTGGCGGAAGATGATGCGGGTGTCCGAATAGCCGGCGGCGCGCGCCGCGTCGATATAAGGCATCACCCGGATGGTGAGGGCGGCCGCCCGCACCACGCGGCAGACGCGCGGGATGATCGGGATTGCGATGGCGACGATGAGATTGATGTCGATGCCGAATACGATCGCGGCGCGCAGCGCCGCCACCACCACCAGCGCCAGCACGATGATCGGGAACGCCAGCAGGATGTCCATGATCCGCTGGATCCAGTCATCGATCTTGCCGCCGAAATAGGCCGACGCGATGCCCAGGACCGCGCCGATGACGGAGCCTAGGAACGAGGAGGTGAACCCGATCACCAGCGCGGTGCGCGAGCCGTGGATGATGCGCGAGAGGATATCGCGACCATAGGCGTCGGTGCCGAACCAGTGCGCGGCGCCCGGCGCCGTCAAGATCGCCGTGAAATCGATATCCAACGGGTCATAGGGCGCCACCAGGTTGGAGAAGATGCCGGCGAACATCATCACCACGATGATCACGAAGCTGATCGCCCCGAGCGGTTGCTGGCGGGAGAATTCGATCACCGCGCTGTGCGGGCGCGCGATCAGCGCCGGGGCGGGGACGGATGGTGCGAGCGTGGTCATGCGTCAGCTGTACCGAATGCGCGGATCGAACACCGCATAGAGCAGGTCGACCACCAGGTTGACCACGACATAGAGCACGGCGAGCAGCATCACCATGCCCTGGATCAGCGTGAAGTCATTGCGCGACACGCTCTGCACGAACAGCTTGCCGATGCCGTTGAGGTTGAACACCTGCTCGGTGACCACGAGCCCGCCGATCAGGAAGGCGAACTCGACGCCGATCACGGTGATGGCCGGCAGCAAGGCGTTGCGCAGCGCGTGCCGCGAGATGACCACTTTCTCGTACACGCCCTTGGCGCGGGCGGTGCGGATGTAGTCCTCGTTCAGCACTTCGAGCAGCGAAGAGCGGATCATGCGGGCGACCACCGCGCAGTAGCGGTAGCCGACCGCAAGCGCCGGCCAGATCAGCTGGGTCAGGTTGGCGAACGGATCGACGTAGAGCGGGGTAAATGTGATCGGCGGCAGCCAATTGAACAGGCCGAGCAGGAACATCGAGATCAGCATGCCGAACCAGAACGACGGGATCGACAGCCCGCCGATGGTGGCGATGCGCACCACATAGTCGACCCAGGTGCCGCGCATGAGCGCGGCGGTCGTGCCGAGCGGGATGGCCAGCAGCACCGCGAAGATTGTCGCCAGGATGGCGACCTCCAGCGACAGCTCGAGCCGGGTAGCGATTTCATCGATCACTGGCTGGTCGGTCCACATCGACTTGCCGAGGTCGAGTGTCGCGAGGCCCACCATCCAGTCGGCGAATTGGTTCATGAGCGGCTTGTCGAGCCCGAGCCGCTTGCGTTCCATGTTGATCGTTTCTTGCGTGACAGCGCCGCCGTCGCCGCGCAGCTTCACCTCGACGACATCGCCCGGCACCACCCGCAGCATGAAGAACACCAGCACTGCCACCCCGATCAGCGTCGGGATCATCATCAGGGTGCGGTTGAGTGTGTAGCGGAGCATGGGTTCAATGGTTGATTGGAGGCACCGTGGTTGCCACGAGCACGGCCGGCTCCCTCCCCCCTTGTGGGGGAGGGGTGGGGAGAGGGGTAGCGACAAATTCGGAAGTTGCGGCTACCCCCCTCCCTGTCCCTCCCCCACAAGGGGGGAGGGAACGCTGTGGCTCTGCTCGTCGCAACGCCGACGATGTGTCTGTATGCAATGCTGTCACTGGTTCAGCCAAACGTCTTCGAGCTGGGCGCCGAGATTGTGGCTCGGCGACATCTTCCAGCCCATCA
>DAIUEP010000224.1:3474-7752 GCA_036845065.1 Xanthobacteraceae bacterium
ACGTCTTCGAGCTGGGCGCCGAGATTGTGGCTCGGCGACATCTTCCAGCCCATCACCACCTTGTGGCTTGGAACGATGCGATGCCACCACAACAGCGGCTGCTGGTAGGCCTGCTCGAACAGGCGCTTCTCGAACGCGCGGATCAGCGTCTTGCGCTTTTCGACATCGCGCTCGCGCACGTGATCGTCGTAGAGCTTGTCGAGCTCGCGATCGGTTGACCGAGACCGGTTCTCGGGCGCCCGATCGACCGACAGGTATTTCGCAAGCGCGAGGCTCGAATCGTCCATGAACAGGTTGGAGAAGTCGATCGCCACGTCGTGGTTGCCGGCGTTCATGGTCGCGAGATAGGGCGCCGTGTCGAACTGCTTGTGCTCGACCTGGACGCCGATCTGCCGCCACTGGTCGACCAGGAAGATGCCGGCCGGCGTATAGGGCATGGCGAGGTTGCGATTGTGCAGCGTGAGCGAGAGGTTTGGCACGCCCGCCTCGGCGAGCAGCTTCTTTGCCTCGGCACGCGCGGCGGCGATGTTCTTGGAGAAGCCGGGGAGCTGCACCAGCTCGGCTTCGGGCGTCGCCAGCGGGGAGCCCGGCCGCAGCACGCCGCCGACCGAGCGCAGGGTGGAGATGCGCGAGAGGCCCTGGCTGCCGCCCCAGCGGTCGATCGCCATCAAGAGCGCCTTGCGCACCCGCACGTCGTCGAACGGCTTCTTGGTGACGTTGAAGACCACCAGCAAATTGAGCGTCCAGCTCGATTCCTCGATGCGGATCTTGTCGCCCATCGCTTGCACCAGACGGTCGCGCTCGGCGGGCGAGATGCCGCGGAACTCGGCGAGCAGCTGCCCACCCTGGATGGCGTTGAGCATCGCGGCCGCCTGCAGCGTGAACACGCCCCTGAAGCCGTCGAGATGGGGCAGTCCGGGCTTGAAGTAGTTGTCGTTCCGCTTGCCGGCGACATGGCCGCCTTTGACATGCTCGACGAAGACGAAGGGGCCGGTGCCGTTGATCTTGGTCTTCGGTGCGTTCGGGTCGGCGGCGAGGTCTTTGGCCGCGTAGATGCAGTTCCAGGGCGACGCGAAGTGCTCGAGCATCGAGGAATTGACCGCCTTCATCTTGAACACGACGGTGTTGGCGTCGGGCGTCTCGATCGTCCCGATGTCCGCGAAGGTGGCCTGGCGCGTGGACACGACGCCTGTTGGCGGATTGCGCAGGCGGTCATAGGTTGTCTTCACGTCCGCGGAGGTGAGCGGCGTGCCGTCGTGGAATTTCACGCCTGGATGCAGCTTGAAGGTATAGGTCATCAGGTCGGGCGCGACGGTCCACGAGTCGGCGAGGTCGCCTTCGAGCTCGGGGAATTTCGAGAGATTGAAGCGCAACAGCGTCGAATAGAACGGCGACGAGAAATGCAGGGTCGCGTAGGTATCGCTGCCATGGCAGTCATAGTTCGGGGTCTCCGCGCTGATCGCGAACTGGAGCGTTCCGCCGCGCTTGGGTTGCTGAGCGTCGGCGGGTAAACTTGCGCCGGCGATCGTGAATGCGAATGCGCCGAGAATTCCGAGGATCGACGTCTTCATGGCGGTTCCTCCTGGCCTCTAAGCTGTTGGCCTCTAACCTGTGCTGGTGGCCGATACTTTATGGCAAGCGACCGTGTGTCGAGGTCCAATCTGCCGCACCTGCGGGACCTCGCGGCGGCACTCCTCGCCGGCGATGGGGCAGCGAGTATGGAACACGCAGCCCGAGGGTGGGGTCAAGGGTGACGGAATCTCGCCCTTGAGCGCGCGCGGGGCCCGGGTGCGTTCCACCCGTGGGTCCGGAATTGGCGCCGCATCCAACAGCGCCTGGGTATACGGATGGAGCGGCCGCGCGTAGAGCTCGTCGCGGTCGGCGACCTCGGCGATGCGGCCGAGATACATCACCGCGACCCGGTCGGAGATGTGGCGCACGACCGCGAGATCGTGGGCGATGAACAGATAGCTGAGCTTGAGCCGCGCCTGCAGATCCTCGAGCAGGTTGATGATCTGGCCCTGGATCGAGACATCGAGCGCCGACACCGGCTCGTCGCAGACGATGAAGGTCGGCTCGAGCGCGAGCGCGCGGGCGATCCCGACGCGCTGGCGCTGCCCGCCCGACAGCTGGTGCGGATAGCGCTCGGCCATGTAGGGGAACAGGCCGACCTGGTTCAGCAGCTCGGCAACGCGCTCATGCTCGCTGTGCCGGTCCTTGGTGAGGCCATAGACGCGCAGCGGCTCGCCGATGATCTGGCCGATGGTCATGCGCGGATTGAGCGACGAATAGGGGTCCTGGAAGATCACCTGGATGGCGCGGCGCAGCTCGCGCATCTCTTTGGCCGAGCTGTGCGTGATGTCGACGCCGCCGAACGTGATCGTGCCTTGCGTCGCGGTCTCGAGCTTGAGCACGGTGCGGCCGACCGTGGTCTTGCCGCAGCCCGATTCGCCGACCAGGCCCAGCGTCTCACCCGGCGCAATCGAGAACGACACATCATCGACCGCCTTCACGGTGACCATGCGCGACGACAGGATGCCGGCTCCGTGCGCCGGCACGGCGAAATGCTTGTGCAGATGATCGACCACCAGCAACGGCTTTTCAGCGTGCTCGGTGGTCGTGATGGCCGCGGTCTTGCCGCGTGCGATCTCAGTCAGCAGGGAGCCGGCGGCGATCTCGCCGGCGCGGATGCAGGCCGACGCATGGCCGGGCGCGATCTCCCGCAGCGCGATATCATCCTTGAGGCAGGCATCGACGCGGTACGGGCAGCGCGGCGCGAACCGGCATCCGGCCGGCGGCGAGCGCAGATCGGGCGGCAATCCCTCGATCGTCTCGAGCCGCACGCCGCGCGGCAGATCGAGCCGCGGCACCGAGCGCATCAGCCCGATCGTGTAGGGATGCAGCGGCCGCAGGAAGACGTCGTCGGCGCTGCCCTGCTCGATGATATGGGCGGCGTACATGACATTGACGCGATCCGCATAGCGGGCGACCACGCCGAGATTGTGCGTGATCACGATCAGAGCGATGTTGAGCCGTCGCGACAGGTCTTTCATCAGCTCCAGGATCTGGGCCTGGATGGTGACGTCGAGCGCGGTGGTGGGCTCGTCCGCGATGATGAGCTTGGGATTGCAGGCAAGCCCGATGGCGATCATCACGCGCTGGCGCATGCCGCCGGAGAGCTGGTGCGGATATTGCTCCAGCCGGCGCTCGCCGTCGGTGATGCCGACGAGCTGCATGAGCTCGAGCGCGCGCTCGCGTGCCTGCGCCTCGCTCATCTTGAGATGGACGAACAGCGGCTCCATGATCTGCTCGCCGATCGACAGGACCGGATTGAGCGAGGTCATCGGCTCCTGGAAGATCATGGAAATGTCGCGGCCGCGGATCTCCCGCATCTCCTCCTCGGAGAGCTTGAGCAGGTCGCGGCCCTCGAACAGCACCCGTCCGGCCGTGACGCGGCCGGCTGGCTTGGCCAGGAGCCTCATGATGGCGAGCGATGAGACCGACTTGCCGCAGCCGGATTCGCCCACGATAGCGACCACCTCGCCGCGCCTGACCGTATAGGAGATGCCGTCGACGGCATGCACGACGCCGCGCGACGTGTCGAACGCGACGTGCAGATCCCGCACGTCGAGCAAAGGCGTCTCGCCGCCGGCCTGCGTCGGGCGATCGATCAAAGTGGCTACCCTGGCGTTCAACACACGAGCATCATTCTTGTTTTGCTCGCCCCTCAGCCTGCCTATACCCGATCGGCCGGCGGACGGCCATCAGACCTTTTGCTCCCTTTCCGGCCGTCGAGCGACCGGGGCCGGTGGCTCCCCGTGCAATGGCTATAAACAATGCCTACTTGTGAAATCGAGGGGGCCGACATTGTGCTGGTCCGCAGGCACGATCACTCTATCGTGAGCCTTGTCGGCACTTATTGACTCTATGGTGAAATTCACCCATACGGGCGCTATCCCGATCCGTGTTTCGAGGGGCGCATTCATGAGGCGTCTTGAAGGCGGGGAGCGGGAGCGGCACCTGCGGGAAGGGAAAGACGCAGCCCGACCCACGGGCGACGCTCGGAGCAAACCGGCAGGGACAGATAGCTCCTGTCCGGTCCGACCGTTGACGAGGCGTAAGCCGAAGATGCCGCGTTGGCGCGCCGCTAGTGCCCCGCTTCCGAAGTTCGTCAGTCGTTGCGGCATTCCTCTGACACGAACTTCGGAAGCAAAGGGGCACGAGCAACTCTATGATTCTCGTGCCGCTTTTCGATTTGAAGTTCCTAACCGAGCTTGC
>DAIUEP010000225.1:0-7751 GCA_036845065.1 Xanthobacteraceae bacterium
AGGGTCGCCGCAATGAGGAGATCGAGATTTTGATGACCGAGTTCCGGGTTGAGATTTTTTGAGCGGCACAATCACATGGAAAGGGGGCGACAGCTGCGCGACGACGCGAAGCCATTAGGCCCGCTGATAGGCTCAAAACGTGCCGAATGTGATGCTCGGAGTTCCCAATGCACTGCGTCGCGTTCACGAGCCCGCAAGAACGTGGCCGATCAGCATCGGCAGCAGGCCTCCGGCGCGCAGGATATCGATCTCATTCTGAGTCACGACGTCGAGCGCGGCCGCGAAGGACTCTGTCGTCCCATCGGGACGCATGACATCGATATCGATCGTGCCTCCAAGCACAACGCCGGCCCGCAATCCGCGCAAGCGAAACCGCGTGTGGCAATCGAGCTTCAGGGTCAGACGGTCAATGCCCGGCGGGAACCGCAACGGCAGCACGCCGACATTGACCAGATTGGCGCGATGGATGGTTTCGAAGGATTCGGCCAACACCGCGCAGGCGCCAAGGTGGCGCACGCCTTTGGCCGCCCAGTCGCGTGACGAACCGCTGCCATATCCCTTGCCGGCCACGATGATGGAGGAAACGCCGCGTTCGAGATAGGCCATGCCGGCGTCGAAGATCGAAACCGTGGTTGCCTCAGGCATCAAGACGGTCAGATTGCCGCGGCGGCCCGGAATCATTTCGTTCTCGAGGTGAGGATTGGCAAACATGCCACGCAGCGCGATATCGAAATTGCCGCGGCGGGCCGCGTAGTTGCCAAGATCGTTCCGCGCAACACCGCGTTCGGCAAGGTAAGTCGCAGCCGGCGAGCCGGCGAGAATCTCGCCATTGGGTGACAAGGCATCGGTGGTTATGCCATCGCC
Source organism: Xanthobacteraceae bacterium (assembly GCA_036845065.1). Lineage (GTDB taxonomy): Bacteria > Pseudomonadota > Alphaproteobacteria > Rhizobiales > Xanthobacteraceae > VAZQ01. Next base: position 865 of record DAIUEP010000225.1, read on the forward strand.
CAGGATTGCCAGCGGACGGATGTTCTCGACCACATCCATATCGCCGAGGCTCGCAGTGGCGATCGGGCTCGGCGACAGGAAGGTGCTGCTCCTGTCCCAGGCAAAGCGCGGACCGGCAAGGCCCCCGCCCTCCGTCCAGCCTGCATTGCCAAGCCTGCCCTGCCGATAAACTTGGAGATATTGCTCGGCCGAGACCATGCGAACCGCCGCCGCAATATCATCCTCCGACGGCCAGATATCCTTGAGCATTACGGGGCGACCCTCGCGGTCAACGCCGAGCGGGTCGCGCGCAAGATCGCCCCAGATGTTGCCGGCAATCGCATAAGCAATGACCAATGCGGGCGATGCCAGATAGGCTGCCCGCACCAGCGGATGAATGCGGCCCTGGAAGTTCCGATTGCCAGACAGCACGGCGACCACCGAAAGGTCGCGCTCCGTCACCTCATCGGCCTGTCCGTCCAGCAGCGGACCGGAGTTTCCGTTGCAGGTCGTGCAGCCGAAGCCGATGATTTGAAATCCGAGCGCGTCGAGGCTCGTCTGCAGATCGGCAGCCGCGATGTATTCCGCGACCACGCGCGATCCGGGGGCGAACGAGGTCTTGACCCAGGGCTTTGCCGTCAAGCCGCGCTGGACCGCGTTCCGCGCCAGGAGGCCTGCCGTCAGCATCGCGGCCGGATTGGCCGTGTGGGTGCAACTCGTGATCGCCGCGAGCACAACGTCGCCGTCAGCCAGCCGGCTGGCCAAGCCGCGCGCTTGTCCGGCGAGCTTGGGGCTGAACGATTGACGGAAGGATTGTGCGACTTGCCCCAGCGCCACCCGCTGCTCGGGCCGCTTGGGTCCGGCCATGCAAGGCTCGACCTCATCAAGCGCCATGTCGATGATGTCGTCATAGACGATCTTGGACTCCAAGTGCGCCCACAGGCCCTGCGCCTTGGCATAGGCCTCGACGCGCCGGATCAGCGCCTCATCGCGGCCCGTCAGTCGCAGGTAGGCCAGCGTGGCGTCATCGATCGGAAACAGGACGCTGGTCGCGCCATACTCCGGGGCCATGTTGGCAATGGTCGCGCGCGTCTCGACCGGCAGCGCGGACACTCCCTCACCGCAGGCTTCGATGAAGGCGCCGGTGACGCCGTAACGGCGCAGCCGCTCGGTGACGTGCAGCACCAGGTCGGTGGAATTCGCCGGCGGCCGCAAGCGACCACGCAGTCGCAGGCCGATCACACGCGGCGCATTCATGACCGTCGCCTGCCCCAGCATTGCGGCTTGCGCCTCGATGCCGCCGACGCCCCAGCCGAGCACGCCGAGGCCGCCAATCATGGGCGTGTGACTGTCGGTGCCAAGGAGCGTGTCCGGCATCGCGATCGCCCGCTCACCGGATTCGTCGAGGCGCACCACGCTCGCCAGATATTCCAGATTGAGCTGATGCATGATGCCGCTGCCCGGCGGCAGCAGCCGCACATGGGCGAACGCCTGCTCGCACCACTTTAAGAAAGCGAAACGCTCGGCATTGCGCTCGAGCTCGATCCGCTCATTGAGCGCGCGGGCATCCGCCCTGCCGCCATAGACCGCAATCAAAGCGTGATCGCAGCAGAAGTCGATCGGAATTGTCGGATTGACGCGGGCCGGATCGATGCCGTGCTCGGCCGCTGCGTCGCGCAATGACGCAAGATCGGTCATCAGCGGCAGGCCCGTAAAATCCTGCAGCAGCAGACGGCTCGGGCGAAACTCGATCAGGCCGTGACGCTTGGGCGCCGCGAGCCCCGCAAAGTCGGGCATGGCCCGATCGTCCGCGTGGCGTAGCGCCCCCTCCAGCAGGATCTTGAGGACCATCGGCAATGCGCTCGCCGCGCACACGCCGATCGCTTCGGCGCGCTCAAGGCTGACGTACTGCGCATCGTGACCAGGCAGTCGCCGCAACAGATCCGAAGGCGGAGCGCTAGCGGCGGGCACGGCTTTTCAGGCTCATTGGAACGGGAACGGCTTGGAACGCAAGCGGCCAGGCACGTTGCGTATCCTATGATGGTGTAGTAGCTGTCGCAACTACTATTGCGTGACGTCCGGCGCGGCCTCCTTCGTGCGGCCGCACCACGCGAGATTGGGAGAACGCCATGGCAAGGATTGCGCAGATCGTGTTGCGGCACCTGCGCCTGCCACTCATCCGGCCCTATCGCCTGTCGTATCGGACATTCGAGGAGTTCGAGCCCTACCTGATCGAGGTAACCGACGACACGGGAGCCTCCGGATTCGCCGATGGCCATATCTCTCCGGGATCAAGCAGCGAGACGCGCGACGGCGGCTGGGATTTCCTGCAGAGCCGCATCCGGGAGGTGCTCGGGCAGGATGTCGCGGCCGCCAGGCCCATGCTGCTCGCACACTTTTCCGCCAGCAAGGTCGCCACAACGGCAATCGTATGCGCGCTTGATGTGCTGGAGCGCCATCCGCTGCTCAACGTCAGCGCCGACATCGCATTGCCACTCCTGACGCCGATCAACGCATCCGAGCCCGAGGAGATCGAGCGCGAGATCGAGGCGTGGCTGTCGCAGGGGTTTCGGACCTTCAAGGTCAAGGTTGGCAAGGATGTCGACGCCGATCTTCAACGCGTGCGGGTGATCCAACAGGCGGCCGGCACGCGCGCGACGCTGCGCCTGGACGCCAACCGGGCCTACTCGCGCACGGACGGCATTCGCTTCGTATCGTCGCTCGATCCTTCCGGCATCGAGCTGTTCGAGCAGCCCTGCGATTCCGATGACTGGGAGGCGAATGCCGCCGTGGCCGCCGCCTCCAGCATTCCCCTGATGCTCGACGAGCCTATCTGCACGCTCGCAGACATCGAGCGGGCCGCCACCATCAAGGGGATTGGATTCTGCAAGCTGAAGCTCAAGCGCTTCGGCAGTCTGGATCGGCTGCATGAGGGACTGGAGCGCGTGCGGGCCTGCGGTATGGAGCCGGTGCTCGGCGACGGCCTTGGCAGCGAGGTCCACGGCTGGCTGGAGGCGGCGGTCGCCCAGTCGACCATCCGCAATGCCGGTGAGTTCAACGGATTTCTCAAGCCGCACGAGCGCCTGCTCGATCCGCCACTGACGTTTTCGCAGGGCGCCATTCATCTCAAGGCGGGATATTGGCCCAAGCTCGACCGCGCCGCGATCAAGCGTTTCACCGTCGAGACGGCCATTTTCGGCGCCGAGCGGGCACATGTGACGGAGGACCATCATGGCGCATGAGGCAACACTATCCGAGCTTGAACGGCGCAAGGCCGCCGGGCGGGCGATGGGTGGCCCCGAGAAGCTCGCCAAGCGCCGCGAGCGCGGGCAACTCAACGCAGCCGAGCGGCTCGATGCGCTGGTCGACAAAGGCAGCTTCATCGAGCTTGGCGTTCTCGGCGCTTCGGGCATGTACGATGCCGACATCGACAGCACGCCGCGCGACGGCAAGATCACCGGCTTTGGCAGGATCGACGGCCGCGACGTCGGCGTCGTTGTCAACGACTTCACCACCAAAGGCGCCTCCACCAGCGCAACAAATTCGCGCAAGATGGGCTATGTGCGGCGCGTCTGCACCGAGCGCGGCCTGCCGTTCGTGCACATCGGCGAATCGACCGGCGCCCGCCTGCCCGACACCATGGGCTCCAAAGGCATGGGCCTCCTGCTCGGCAACGACATCACCCAGTTCCGCCGGATGCGCGATACGCCCTGGGCGGCCGCCGCGCTCGACACGTCATTTGGCTCCTCCGCCTGGCAATGCTGTTGCGCCGATTTCGCGGTGATGAAGAAGGGCTCGATCATGTCGGTGTCGAGCCCGCGCCTGGTCTCGATGGCGATCGGCGAAAAAGTCGATCTTGAGGAGCTCGGCGGCTGGCGGCTCCATGCCGACCAGACCGGGCTGATCGACTACTTCGTCGATACCGATGCCGAAGCGCTGGCGGTGATCCGCCGGTTCCTGTCCTACATGCCGGGCCACAATGGCGAGATGCCGCCGGACGCGGCCATTTCCGAAGGATCCGGCGAGGACCAGGACCGCATCCTCGATATCATTCCGGAGAAGCGCACGCAGGTCTACAACATCAAGAAGATCATTGAAGTCATTTTCGACCGTGACAGCTTCCTCGAGTTCAAGCCGCGGTTTGGTCGCCCTGCCGTCGTCGGGCTGGCCAGGCTCGGCGGCAAATCGGTCGGCGTCATCGCCAACAATCCCGCCGTCGGCGGCGGCGCCCTGTCGGCGGAAGCCTGCCGCAAATGCATCGACTTCACCGTGCTGTGCGACAGCTTCAACATCCCGCTGGTCCGCATCATGGACACGCCCGGCTTCGTAGTCGGAACCGATGCCGAGCGGCGCGGCGCCCCCGGTCACATCATGAATTTCATGAATGCGACCTGCCTGACCACTGTGCCGCAGATCACCGTGATTGCCCGCAAGGCCTACGGCCGCGCCTATGTGGCGATGGGCGGCGGTGCTCACAACGACAGCATGGTGGCCTGGCCAATGGCGGAAGTGAGCTTCATGGATCCGGTCTTCGCGACCAACATCGTTCACAATCTGTCGCCGGGCCAGGACGGCTTTGACGACGCCTTCGCTCACATCCAGAAGGACCTCGAGGTCTGGGACATGGCGCGGATATTCTCCGCGCATGACGTGATCAAGCCCCAGGACACCCGCGCCTACCTCATCCGCATGCTCGATGTTCACCGCCGCCGCCGCTCCGGCGGCATCGGCCAGCACCTCATGCGCACCTGGCCGACGAGCTATTGATGACGTCTCTTTCGGGCAAGGCCCTGATCGCGCGTGCCCGCGCCGCCGGCCGCAAGGCGCTCGACGAAGCCAGCGCCAAGTCGCTGCTCGCAGCTTTCGGCATTCGCACGCCCCGCTCAGTCGTGATCACCGACGGCGCCGCGGCGCTTGAAGCCACAACCGGCCTCACGCCGCCATTCGCGGTCAAGGTCGTGTCTCCCGACATTCTGCACAAGTCCGATGTCGGCGGCGTCGCGCTCGGTCTGCCTGATGGCGCAGCGGTCGCGGCCGCCATCGCGGCCATGGCCGCAAAGCCGCAGATCGCCGCCGTGCGCGTCGAGGGCTGGCTCGTCGAAGAGATGATTCCGCCAGGCCGCGAAGTCGTGATCGGTGGTTTCAAGGATCCGCAGTTCGGCCCGATGATCATGGTCGGTCTCGGTGGCGTCCTGGTCGAGGTGCTCGAGGATATTGCATTTCGCATCTGTCCCCTCACCCGCGCCGAAGCCGCCGACATGCTCGCCTCGTTGAAGGGCGCGCGCCTGCTCGACGGCGTGCGTGGACAACGCCCTGTCGACAGGGATGCATTGATCGATGTGACTGTCCGGATGGGCGGCGAGCATGGCCTCCTGATGTCACTCGCCGACGATATCGCGGAAGCCGATCTCAATCCGATCATCGTGAACGAAACCGGCGCCGTGGCGGCCGATGCCCGGTTCATTCTGACCGAAGGGGCCGGCATCAGGCCCGTTGGTGCGGACAAAGCCTCGTCGCAGTCCGTGCTCGACCAGTTTCGGCCCTTGTTTGAACCGAAGACGATTGCGGTGCTCGGCGCCTCCACGCGTGACGTGGCAATCGCCAACACCTTCATCCGCCGTCTCAAGGCGTATGGCTTCTCCGGCGACATCTATCCGATCCACCCGAGCGCCGGCACCATCGAGGAGTTGCAAGCCTATCCGAGCTTCGCCGCCGTGCCGCGGCCGGTCGATTACGCCTATGTGGCGATCGGGGCCGAACGCATTCCGGGCGCGATCGCCGAAGCGAAAGGCCGCTGCCGCTTCGCCCAGGTGATCTCCTCCGGATTTGGCGAGGTCAGCGAGGGCAAGGAGCTCGAGCAGAGGCTGATCCAGGAAGCCCGCGCCGCCGGCGTGCGCATCCTCGGGCCGAACACGCTCGGCGCCTACTCGCCGCGCGGCGGATTGACCTTTCCGGTGGATGCACCCAAGGAGGTCGGCACCATCGGCATCGTGGCGCAATCGGGTGGACTGTCGACCGACATCGTCAAGCGCGGGCAGTGGCGAGGCCTCCGGTTGAGCGGCCTGATCACCATCGGCAACAGCGCCGACGTCACGCCCGCCGATCTCGTCGCCTACTACCTGGAAGACCTTCAGACCAAGGCGATCGGTCTCTATATCGAGGACATCAAAGGCGGCCGGGATTTCTTCGAGCTGATGCGATCCGCGAAGGCCACCAAGCCGATCGTCATTCTGCGCGGCGGCGCCACCCGGCAGGGCCGCGCGGCAGCGCTGTCGCATACCGGCGCGCTCGCCGGCGAAGACAAGGCCTGGGCCGCGCTGGCCGCACAGACGCCGGTGGCGCTGGTCGACACGGTCGATGCGTTTCTAGACAGCCTGCTCGCGCTGCAATGTCTCACGCTGCATCCGGACAAGCCGACGCGAGCCATAACGTTGTTCGGCAACGGTGGCGGCTCGAGCGTGCTCGGCGCCGATGCCTTCGCGCACCACGGTCTCGATGTCTCGGCCTTCGGCGCCGACGCGCGCGACCGGCTCGAGGCGATGAAGCTGCCACCAGGGACGAGCGTCGCCAACCCGATCGACACGCCGGTGCGGACCTTGCAGGAAAAGGACGGCTGGGTCGCCGGCGAAATTCTCGACATCGTCTATGCCCATGCGCGCCCCGACGCAGTCGCGATCCATCTCAACCTTGCCGCTTTCGTCGGACGCGGTACGGTCGATCCGATAGCCAATCTGTTCACAGTCATCGAGCAGACCCAGACCAAATGGCCGGGCGCCGCCCATGTGCTATTGGCGCTGCGCAGCGACGGCTCGCGCGAGCTCGACGACAAGAAGCGCGACTACCGGCTGAAGGCCGTGGCGGCGGACGTTCCGGTCTTCGACGAGATCCCGGACATGGCGCAGGCGCTC
>DAIUEP010000226.1:0-4323 GCA_036845065.1 Xanthobacteraceae bacterium
GAGAACACCGTCGTGACCCAGCCGGTCGCCGCATTGCGCTTGCGCTCGGACGGCTCGGAATCAATCTTGAGGTCCTCCGGCACTTGTCGCCCTCCATCCTGGCCCGCCGCACGCGGGCGCCCGTTGCGCCGCCCCTTCGACGGCCGCGACTGGCGGGCACAAATGCGGCAGGCCTGAGGCGTCGCAGGCTTGGGCGTTGCGGCCGCTGATGAAGCTTCTGATCGCGCGCGGCGCACGGCTCGATGCCCGCGACACGCTGTGGGACGGTACGCCACTTGGCTCGGCTGTTCATGGCAAGAAGGCGAAGGCGGAAGCTTGTCTGCGCTCGCAGCTAACCGAATAGCTTGCGGGCGTCTGGCGGGCTCCGCGTTTGGGGGGCATGATCGCTGCGGCCGCGGCGCCTCGCGCTCGGCCCAGGGAGAGATCGCGCATGACCGCTGTGAAGACCGTCGGACTGCTGTCGTCGACATTGCTTGGCGTCGCCAGCATCTCGTTGGATGCTCGCGGGGAGGCCGCACAGGACTCCTACCGCAACAAACAAGTCCGCTTCGACTTCCGCCCAACCTCCTGATACCCTCGTTAAGGGGTCTGTTGACCGCGGGCCTTAAAAGCGGGAACCATCCACCAGGTCCAGTATTTGTTCGCTGCTATTCCCCCTGGCAGAGGCCCCCGGGGGGAAGGGATTTCAACCGGGGCATGGCATGACAAATCGATCCATAACGATGCAATCCACCGAGGCGATCCGGCGATGGCCTGCCGCCATTGTGACGCTTGCGGCTACTGCCGCGCTGACGGCGCTGACCGCAGCGCCGCCCGCCGGCGCCGCGGCGCGTCTCGCGCGCGCCACCGAGGCGGCAGCCCCGCGTGACGCAGGCGAGCCGCTCATGGCGATCGTGTCGATCAAGAGCCAGCACGTGACCATCTACGACGCCGACGGCTGGATCCTGCGGGCGCCAGTGTCGAGCGGGACTAAGGGACGCGAGACGCCGGCCGGCGTCTTCACCGTCGTGCAGAAGGACAAGGACCACCGCTCAAATCTCTATGACGATGCCTGGATGCCGAACATGCTGCGCATCACCTGGTCGGGCATCGCGCTGCACGGCGGGCCGCTGCCCGGATATCCGGCCTCGCACGGCTGCGTGCGCATGCCTTATGGCTTTGCGGACAAGCTGTTCGACAAGGTACGGATGGGCATGCGCGTGATCATCGCGCCGAACGACGCGGAGCCGGTCGAGTTTTCGCACCCGGCGCTGTTCGTGCCGAAGGCAGAGGCCATCGCAGCCGCCCCGGCGCGGGTCGAAACGCTCGCCCGCGCGGCGGACGAGGCTGCCAAGACCGCCCTTGAGGCGAAGAATGCAGCCGCAGCAGCGGCCCGCGAGGCGGCACCGCTCACTGCGTCGCTGCGCAAACTGAAAGGGCTCAAGACGAGCGCCGACGCCGCGCTCGCGCGCGCCGAGAAGGCGCTCGCCGCTGCCAAGACGGACGAAGCCAAGGCAGGGGCCGAGGAGCTCCAGCAGAAGGCCGCCGCCAGAGTCGCGGAGCTGCAGACGCAGCTCGACGCTGCCGAAACCAACGCAAAGTTGAAGCTCGACGCGGCGGCGGCAGCCCAAGACGCTGCCAAGGCGGCCGAAGCCAAGCGGGCCGACGCCGCCAAGGCGGCGCGCGAGGCAAAGCTCGCGCTCGAGCCGGTCTCGGTCTTCATCAGCCGCGCGACGCAGCGGCTCTATGTGCGGCGCGGCTTCGAAGCGACCCTGGAGGTCCCGGTTACGATCCGCGACCCGGACAAGCCGATCGGCACCCATGTGTTCACGGCGGTGGCGCGTGCCGAAGGTGGCCTGCGCTGGACCGCGGTCACGATCGACAGCGGTGACAACGCCCGAGCCGCGCTCGACCGCATCGGCATCCCGCAAGATGTGCTCGATCGCATCGCCCCGACCGCATTGCCGCGATCCTCGCTCATCATCTCGGACGAGCCGCTGAACCGCGAGACGAACTACCGCACCGAGTTTGTCGTGGCGCTGCACAACCAGCCACAGGGTGGCCTCGCAATGCGCCGGGCCCCGGCCAATGTACGCGTCGCGCGCGGAAACGCCGGGTACGACGCCGGATTTACGCCCTGGCGCGGCGGCTACGATCAGCGGCAGGGCAGCCAGTACTACTATCAGCGGCGACAGGGCTGGTGGTGATGAAGACGCGGCGCGGCGCGAATGGGCCGCATGGCGTGTAGAGAAACGCGTTGGCGGCCCGCCGCCATTCCGCGCTGAGCACATCGGGGCTTTGCATCCCTATTGTCCAACCGGCCGCTTCTCTTGCTCAGCTATCCCGACACCTTTCGCTTCTGAGCTCGAATCGGGAGCCCTCAAGCGTTGGCTGATCAGCCGACTGCCTACGCAAACCGCTCGCGCGACCTTGCCTTCGCCTTCATCGCCTCGATCTCGCGGTTGCGCGGCGGCCGCGCGGTCTCGAGCGACGCCAACAGCCTGCGCGCCACCTCCGAGACGTCATCGACCGCCCGGTTGAACGCAGCCGCGTTGGCCTGCGAGGGCTCCGTGAAGCCGCTCAGCTTGCGGACGAATTGCAGCGCCGAGGCGCGAATTTCGTCCTCGGACGCGGGCGGCTCGAAGTTGAACAGCGTGCGGATGTTGCGGCACATCGGATGGCTCCGTGCTAACCCCTCCAATCTAGGTCAAAGCTCGCTTGATGCCAGCAGGCATCGGGAGGTATTGCCTGTGGCCGCGAGCTGTTCCTGGAGCGTCCATGCCGGCATCTGACGCAGAAGCTGTGGTTGTCGTGGTCAGCGAAACCACGCGTGTCTCCGGCTTGCTGCTGGCGCCGCCACGGGCACGGGCCTGCTACGTGCTGGCGCATGGCGCCGGCGCCGGCATGACCCATCCGTTCATGGCCGCGGTTGCGAAAGAATTGGGCGAGCGCGGGATCGCGACGCTGCGCTACCAGTTCCCCTACATGGAACAGGGTGGGCGACGCCCGGACCCACCCAAGCTCGCGCACGCCACCGTTCGCGCCGCGGTGGCAGAGGCCGCGCGCCGTCTGCCCAAGCTGCCGTTGATCGCCGGCGGCAAATCGTTCGGCGGCCGCATGACATCGCAGGCGCAGGCCGCTGTGCCGCTTGCAGGCGTCCGCGGGCTGGGGTTTCTCGGATTCCCGCTGCATCCGGCCGGGCGTCCATCAGCCGAGCGGGGCCAGCATCTGTTCGAGGTTCACGTGCCGATGCTGTTCCTGCAGGGCACGCGCGATGCATTGGCAACGCTCGATCAGCTCCAACCTCTCTGCGAAGCGCTCGGGAGACGGGCCGATCTGAAGCTGTTTCAGGATGCCGACCATTCATTCCATGTGCCGGCACGCAGCGGCCGAACCGACGCGCAGGTCCGCGGTGATGTATTGGACGCGTTCGCCGCCTGGATCGACCGGGTGATCGCCGGAGCCGAACTGCGGTAGCATCCACGACCATCATCGTTTTCATCGACGTGCGACACACCCAAGCACCGAAGTACCTCTTGAAAGCGCCCCAAAAACCGGGCTCTTCTGTTCTCGTCTTCAAAGTCTGGTTCTCATTCCTTTTTGTCATAAAACTGTCACATGAGCGACAAGCCCACTTTGCGGCCGGACGTGGCGGTGGCCGACGCTTTGCGCGCCATTGCGCGAGCATTCCTGGCTGAGGCGCGGACCGCGATCGAGGGCCCGGATCGCTCCGATGCGGAGGCGGTGCACGACTTCCGCCGCCAGATGAAGGGCTGGCGCGCCCTTCTGCGGCTGCTGGGGCCGTTCCTCGGCGCGGACGGCAAAGGACTGCGCAACGAAGCGCGCGACCTCGCCCGCGCGCTCGGTGGCGCCCGCGACGCGCAATCGGCGCTTGACGCGCTGGCCGATCTCGAGAGCAGAGGGCTCGATCTTTCCCAGCGTTCACTCGCCACGATCCGTCACCGGATCGACGAGTTGCGGCAGGCAGCGGAGACCCACGCGCTGACCCCCGACATGCGGATGCGGCTGATCCGGTCGCTTGACCAGGCCTCCTCCTCGGTCGAGCTCTGGCCATTGCACGTTTTGACTTTCGCGGACGTGGCCAAGCGCCTGACCCGCGGCTATAGCGCCGCACGCGACGCGCTCCCGGAAAGCTGGTCGGATGCGGATGGCCCGGAGCTGCACGAGTTGCGCAAGCGCATCGTCACCCATCGCCACCAGATGGAGATTGTCGCGCCGCTGTGGCCGCGCTTCGGCAAGATGTGGATCAGCGAGGCCCAGCGGCTGCGCGATCGGCTCGGCAAGCATCAGGATCTGCTCCTGCTCATGCGCATGACCGAGCCG
>DAIUEP010000226.1:4423-7685 GCA_036845065.1 Xanthobacteraceae bacterium
CCGTGCGGCACCATCACCCAGGTGGGACGGCCAAGCGCGCCGGCGAGATGGGCCGTGGTGTTGCTCACCGTCACGACCGCGTCGCAGGCGCTCATCAGCGCCGCCAGCCCATCGAGATCGTTGGTGTTGTCGATATCGGGCAGGCGCTCGACCGCAACGCTCAAGTCGCGCGCAAGCGCCGTGCGTTCCGCGCCGGTGTCGCCATATTGCAGGTCGACGAAGCGGCAGCCCGGAAGCCGCAGCAGCGCTGCAAAATCCAAAAGCCGCGCGCTCTTCGACGTGCCACCGACCGGCGCCTTGCTGATCCAGGACAGCCCGATCACGAAACGGCCGTCGCCAGACAGGCGCTGCCGCAGCGCCTGCGCGCGGCCAGCGTCGGCAACCAGATAGCCCCGCTCGCGGTGCGGGAAATCATTCCAGCTCGTCCGCAGGAAACGGCCAAGGCCGCCGAGCGGCTCCTGTGCATCAACCTTTTCCGCATAGAGCTGCGGCTGGCAGCCAATCACCTTGACGGCGGGAAACGATCGCGCGAACAGCGGCGCAAGCCGCGGCTCGACCTCGAACACCACTGAAGGCGTGCGTACCACCAAGTCAGGCAGCATACTCGCATGCAGGATCTCGTCGCCCAAGCCCTGCTCGCCCCAGATGAGCAGCGTGCCCTCGACACGCCCACCGGTCCAGCGCGGCTGCGCATAGCCGCGCGGAAGCAGGCCCTTGGCGCCGGCCCAGCGATGCTCGTAAAGGGGCCAGCCCTCCTGGAAGCGACCGAGACCAAGGCAAATCAGGCTCTTGTTCCATTTCGCCGCGACATCATCGGGCTTGCGCGCGATGATGTGATCGAGCGTCGCGATCGCTTCCTCGAAGCGCTCAAGGTCGATCAGGATATCGGAGCGCACCGTGAGAGCATCGGTGTCGTCCGGATTGAGCGCGAGCGCGCGAGCGCTGCTCGCCAGCGCTTCAGGAGAGCGGCGCAGCTTGCGCAGCAGCACGCTGCGCGTGACCAGCGCGCCGGCATGGTCGGGCGCGAGCGCAAGCGCCCGCTCGACGCTCGCCAGCGCCTCCGGCAAGCGCTCAAGCTGGCTCAGCGCATTGGCGCGGTTATTGAGAGCGTCGCAATAGTCCGGCTTGATCGCCAGCGCCCGATCGTAGCTCGCGACTGCCTCGGCATGACGATCGAGCCTGCTGAGCGCATGGCCGTGGTTGTAATGGGCTTCCGCGAAATCGGGCGCGAGCGCGAGCGCGCGGGCAAAGCTCTCGGCTGCCTCCGCGCAGCGCCCGAGATCCATCAGCGCGGCGCCGCGATTACACCAGTCCGCGACCGAGCCGGGCTCGCGCGCGAGCGCGCGATCGAAGCTCTCGATCGCCTCCGCGGGGCGGCCGAGCGCGACCAGCACATCGGCGCGGCTGCCGTGGGCATCGGCGACACCGAGCGCGATCGCACGGTCGAGGCTCGCCAGCGCCTCCGCGTGACGGCCGGTGCTGCTCAGCGCCATGCCGAGCAAGCTGTGAGCGCGCGCCAGGTTCGGATCGAGCGCGATGGCGCGCTGCGCGAGCTCAATCCCCTCCGCGACCAGGCCTTGCTGACAACGCGCGCGTGCCTCACCGTAGAGCGTGTCCGCGGTGGCGTCTTGCGCCATCGCCTTCGCTCACATCCGCCGCTGGCGCAGCATCTCGTCGCGCTCCGCGCACCAGAGCTCGCCGTAGTCGACGTTCTGCCAGCGCTCGAACCACGGTCCGCCGCGGGTGAAGTGCACGACCTTGGGCGTGCCTTGCGCAGGCTTCTGGTTCCAGCCCTCGAGCCAGTTCCAGTCGACCGGCAGCGCGCCGATGTCGTCGTCCGCGACCCATTGCAGGCGATGCAGATAGGCGCCGCTTTCGCGGTTGACGACGTCGGGCGTGAGGCTTCGCACCGCCGGGTGATCGCAATTGAACAGCATCAAGGACGACCAGTTCTTGCGCGGATAGACGGTCTGCACGGCGCCGTCCATCTTGGTGGTCTCGGTCGGACGATAGTCGTGCTGCACGCAATAAACGGCCTTGGGAATACGGGTGTATTCAAGCAGGCCGGCGACGTCGCCAAGCCACAGGAAGTCGCAGTCGCAGAACAGCGCCCAGCCGCGATAGCCCGCCAGCGCCGGCGTCAGAAAGCGCGAATAGGTAAACTCGGTCGAGGCCAGCGGGTCCTGGTCGCGATGGTAAAGTCCGCGGGCGCGCAGCTCGTCGAGCTTGATCGGCACGACCGCGAGCGGGACCGACGCGCGGCGCCGGAGCGAGAACTCCGCCACGTCGTAGGCTTCCGGCTCGCGCCGATCCCAGCCGATATAGATGCGAAACGGCTCTGCCATTGGGCGCAAACCATGCCTGACACGACAGCCGCTCTTAACGTCGTCTCCGCCAATGCGCAACCGCGGCTGCGCGCGACAGCGATTTTCACCCCGGCGCCGCGGCCCGCGGACAATGCCAGGACAGGCACACGGGTTGGAATCCGATCCTGGCGTAGCAGCGGTTGGAACAAGGGTTGCGCAAGTCGGCATAGAGACAGGCCGTGCCCCTGCCCTCCGCAAGGATTGCGTCGACAACGGCCGCGGCGACCGATCCGGCATAGCCGCGCCCGCGCCGATCAGGCGGGGTGTAGACGCCCGCGATCGCACCCACGGTGCGGGTCCGGCGCGCGATGCCCGCCATCGAGACCGGCTCGCCGTCGACGATCCAGAATTGATAGCGGCCTTCGGAGGCGGTTTGCTTGAGCCGGTCGCGCGAGGGCGTGGGATCGTGCGGAATCGCCTCGCGCTGGAACGCGATCACCCAATCCGCAAACAGCTCGGCATCGTCGGGACCGACCAGCCGCGCATGTCCGGGCGCCCCCGGATAGGCGGGCTTGTCGTGCAGCGCCAGGATCTGCTGGGGGATCGGTTCGAGGAAGGTCAGGCCGAGCGCTTTGGCCCGGTCCGCGAACCAGCGCGCGGTCTCGGCGGGGCCGACGACCGCGGGGTAGTCGAGCGTCCGCGTCACCTCGGCCAGCGCATGACATTGCGCGGCGCTCAGGTCGCCCAGCATGATCGGATAGGTCGGGGTCTGGACCGCGCATTCGCCCGGAGCGCCCAATGACCAGCGCCGCAGCTCGGGCGGATTCTCCGCAGCCAACCTTCCCAGAATGGCGAGAATGACGTTGTGCCTGACCTCGTCGCGCGCAAGCGCCGGCCCATGATAGGCGGCGAACTCATGTGGCTGCATGATCTCATGTGGCTGCATGATCCTCTCC
>DAIUEP010000227.1:0-4895 GCA_036845065.1 Xanthobacteraceae bacterium
GCTATTTCGCGCCGCGGGTGGCGGAGAAGCTGAAGACACAGTCTTAGAAAATTGGCGTGGTACCACGGCGTTACCGTGTGACGACTGCCGATCTCAGCTACTGATTGAGCCCGGTAGCGCCCCTTCGTGCATCGAGAGGCTGACCGATGACCTCGGCTCCAAGTCATGCTCCACGTCAAGCAGTGCGCCCACGACGCGTGCTCGGGACCGTGCTTCTTGCCATTGTCCTGATCCCGCTGCTGATCGTGCTGCTGCTCAGTCCCTTGCTGATCCGGACATTTCTGTTCCAGCCGTTCAACATACCAGCCGGCTCGCTCAAGCCGACGCTGCTCGTGGGCGATTACATTTTTGTCTCCAAATACAGTTATGGCTACACTCGTTACTCGCTCCCGTTCTCGCCACCGTTGGCGCTTTTTTCCGAGCGCGTCCTCGCATCGGAGCCACAGCGCGGCGACGTAGTGGTGTTCCGACTGCCGAAGGACCCCTCGATCGACTACGTCAAGCGCATCGTCGGCCTGCCGGGCGACCGCATCCAGATGATCGATGGCCGCCTCCATATCAACGGCGAAGCAGTCAAGCGCGAGCGGATCGACGACTTTGTCGAGACCGAGGAGAACGGCCGCCAGGTCCGCGTCAAGCAATGGCGCGAAACCTTGCCCAATGGCGTCAGCCACCCGACCCTCGACCTGATCGACAACGGCTTCTATGACAACACGAAACAATTCCAGGTCCCGCCCGGTCACTACTTCATGATGGGCGACAACCGCGACAACTCCACGGACAGCCGCGTGGAAAGCGCGGTGGGCTATGTGCCGGCGGAAAACCTGATCGGGCGCGTGCAGGTCATCTTCTGGTCGGTCGATGAGGGCGGACGCATTCGCTCCAATCGCATCGGGATGCGGGTGCGGTAAAGCGGCTACGCCCACAAACGCTGTAGGGTGGGCAAAGGCGCAAGCGCTGCGCCTCCGCAAGCAGGATCTATCGTACGCCGTGCCCACCTCAAACTTCTCCATTCACGCAGACTCCGTTGGTGGGCACGGCACACGAGAGTCTTGCGCGCGTGGGAGAGTGGTGCCAACGCCTTTGCCCACCCTACGAGCCCGCGCCAAGCTCCGCCACGCACCGCCGCAGCGCCGCGATCAGGTCCTTGCTTTCGCCGAGGTGCTTCTCCTCCGCGTCGAGGACCTGCGTGAAGGCACGTCGCTTGAGCGCCGTGACATCGATCTTGGCGACGCAATCGGCGCCCGCGGAATCGCACACGATGTCGATCAGCCGGTCGACCGCGTGCAGGCGGCCGAGCAGGTAGTCGTTCTCGCGATAGGCGCGCGACAGGAACGCTGCGAAGTGGGCAAAGCCGATGCCCTTGAGGCTGCCGATTCCCTCGAAGCCCTTGAGCGTGCGGGCATCCTGCGGGCTGATCCGGTCGACCAGGATTTCGTTGAGCTCGCCCATCTCCTGCGCGCTGATCATCGGGAAGGTCAGCACATCCCAGAACGGAAAGCCGAGATAGTTGACCAGCACCTCGCGCCGCGCTTCGGCGTGCCACTCCTTCGGATCGAGCGCCGCGAGCAGCACGTCGAGATCGTGGGTTGAGGACTTCAGGTCGATCTCGGATGCGAGCTGCTCGATCAGGCGATCGAGCCTGTTGAAATGGCGGTCGGCGAACGCCTGCGCGTAGGCATGCAGATTCCGGATCTCGTTGGCGGAGGGCTCGGTCGGAAAGATCTCCTCGACCAGCTGCTTGGTGTCCTCGCTGTAGAATGATGCGCTCTCGCGGCGACGCAGCGCATCGAGCCGGCCATAGAACTCGCGCTTGAGCCGGTCGACCACCGTCGGATCAAGATCGGAAAAGCGCGCCTGGTCGAGCATGTCGTAGATCCGGTTCTGCCCCTCGATCAGGAAATGCAGGCGCCGTTCGCGATATTTGACGTCGAAGGCCAGGAGATATCCCACCCAGGCGGGGAGGTGGTCGGCGCTGCGTGCCGTGAATTCGAGCGCCTCGCTGTTGGCGCGCTCGTAGACGATACCCTTGCGCAGCGCCCAGGCGTCGATGATGTCGGCGACCACGCGCGAGAGCGGCGACTGCGCCGGGATGCCGCGCAGCTTGACGATCAGCTGCGCGCCGAAGGCGCGCACCGACGCAAGCTTGAGCCGTACATAGGCCTGGTAGGCAAAGCCAGCGTCGATCGCGACCTGATCGTTGACTTGCTCGCGCCAGCCGCGCAGGTCGTCCTCGCTAATGACGCCGTCGATCCGGGCCGGCACCAGCTTGGCGACCAGCTCGCTGATGTGCGGGCGAGCGCTGTCGATGATGGCGCGCAGCCGCCGCACCCGGTCGTTGAAATCGACGACCCAGCCAAGCTCGTCGGTCACCGGCTGCGAGGCCGGGATGTCCGACATCGCACCGCGCAGCGTCGCGAAGAAGCCCGGCGGCCGGCGTCGCGTCGGCATCACCGGTGGTGCCGGGTGCGGCTCGATATAGACCAGCCGCCGGTCGACCTGACGATAGGCCGGCCGGCCATGGATCGCCGAGATCGCCAGCTGGAACGGCCGGTTGTTGAGCACCGCGCCATCGATGAAGGACACCATCGCGGGCTCGACACCGGCCTCCTGGTGGTGCTGGAACGCCTTGGCGATGAACGCCTCGCGCCTCGGCCAGGTGCCACCGCGCTGCGCGACCACCTCGTCCATCTCCACGATCTGGGCCGGCGGAAACGCGCCCGGGAACGACGACGTGGCGCGCGCCGCGAAGGCCAGCGCAGGGGCATTGTCGAGATCGAAATCGCTTTCGACCTCGCCATTTGGCCGCCGCCGATAGGTGAATTGCAGAACGTGGTGATGGTCGAGCTCGTGAATGAGCGGCGGATCGTGGATTTGCACAAGCTGATGGTAGCCGTGATAGTCGGTGAGCGTCACGAACAGATCGAGCGTCTGGTCGGAAGGGAGCAGCGACGCCGTGGCGCTCCTGGGCCTCCCCATCGAAGTAATCGCGTCGTACATCAGGCCCGACATGATCCGCCCGCCCAGCGGCGGTCGAAACCAGCGCGAGCGCACGAACAGCGAGAGCTTCTGGCGGACCTCCAGATCACGGATCGCGTGCAGCATGCCGGTCGCGGCCGCGCCCCACAGGAACGGCTTGAGAAACCACTTGCTCCACTTGCCCGCGCGCGTGTCCGGGGACAGAAGGATGGTTACATCCGCATTGTTGAGCCAGAGATCCCGGATCGGCAGCATCGGCAAATCATGGCTGAGCGCGCGCGCCAGCATGGTCCCGTTGATGCCGCCTGCTGAGGCCCCCGCTACGATGTCGACAACAACCCGCAGCTCCATGGTATGGCCGATCTCGCGCAGAAGCTCGAAATAGGTCTCCTCGGTGTCGTATTCAGGATCGCTGCGGTCGGCTTCATCGAAAAACGTCGCTTTGGTGCGTCGGGTGCGGTCGGCGATCCGGTGCAACGCGCTGGAGGCGCGCACGAGCTTCAGAATCTCGAAGCTGATCCCATGCATATAGACAGCGAGCGACACGCCGCCGAAGCAGACGAGCGCGATCCGCAGTTCTTTTTCGCGCAAAGCTCCACCCCCCGGGCCGGGTGATTCGTCAGAGTGCTCCGATCATGTCGGGAGAGGAGCGCGCACGAAACCCCAAATTTCGTCATTCCATGGCGACTGCCGCCTCGATTCGCAACGGCTGATAGCCTTCGGCTTCGAGCGCGGCCAGGATTTCGTGGACATGCGCACGATCGCGGGTCTCGACCGTGACATCGACCCGGGCGCCCTTCGCCGGCACATCGAGGAACAGCCGGTGGTGATCGACCTCAAGGATGTTGACGCCGAGCTCCCCGAGCCTGGTCGCGATCTGACCCAGGATGCCCGGCCGGTCGGGAATCGTCAGACGAAACGAGACGATCCGCTCGTCGCGCTCGAGCTCACGCACCATGATCGAAGCGAGAATGCGTGGATCGATATTGCCGCCGCACAGGACGAGGCCGACGTTGCGGCCGCGGAACCGCTCGGGTTTCGCCAGCATGGCGGCAAGCCCGGCGGCGCCGGCGCCCTCCGCCATGGTCTTCTGCAACGTCAGATAGGCGTTGACCGCGCGCTCCAATGACTGCTCGTCCACCAGCACGATCTCGGCAACGTGCTCGCGCACGATCGGCAGCGCGAGCGCGCCGACGTTCTTGACCGCGATGCCCTCGGCGAGCGTCGGGCCGCCGAGCGGACGGGTCTCGCCGCGCAGCGCATTCCAGAACGAGGGATAGAGCGCGGCTTCCGCCCCGACAATCTCGATTGCGGGCTTCCTGGCGCGCGCCGCCACCGCATTGCCGGCAATGAGACCGCCACCTCCGATCGGAATCACGATCAGGTCGAGATCGGGTGCGTCCTCCAGCATTTCCAGCGCGATGGTGCCCTGCCCGGCGATCACCCTGGGATCGTCGTAAGGGTGCACGAAGGTGAGGCCGCGCTCGCGCGCCATGGTCTCGGCCCGCAGCTGCGCATCCGCGATGGTCTCACCATCGAGCACGACCTCGGCGCCGTAGGCCTTGGTGGCGTGGACCTTCACGAACGGAGTGATGACCGGCATCACAATGGTCGAGGGAATGCCGATCTGTGCCGCATGATACGCCACCGCCTGGGCGTGATTGCCGGCCGACATCGCAATGACACCACGGGCGCGCTCGGCCGCCGTCAGCGACGCGAGCTTGTTGAGCGCGCCGCGCTCCTTGAACGAGTTCGTGACCTGCAGGTTCTCGTATTTGACGCTGACGGTCGCCCCGGTCAGCGCCGAGAGCTTGGGCGCCGGCAACATGGGCGTGCGCAGCACCCGCCCCGCGATGGTACGGCGGGCCGCCTCGACGTCCGCCAGCGTGATCGCCATGCCTTACCCTCCTCAAGTG
>DAIUEP010000227.1:4995-7669 GCA_036845065.1 Xanthobacteraceae bacterium
GGACAGTCTACTCTCCATTTGCCGGTGGATTCGAGCTAGCGCCCTTTGTTTCCGAAGTTCGTGTCAGAGGGTGCTGCGACGTGTTACGAACTTCGGAAACCGGGCACTAGAGGAAAGCGATGAGCGACGGCGGACCACGACGGATCGGCGTGTCGATCGAGCTCAAGCCGCACGCCTACGATCCTTTCGCCAGCCCCGAGCTGTTCGACGGCGTCCTGTCGCGGCGCGTGATCGCGTTCCTGATCGACCTGACCATCATCAGCATCCCGGTGCTGTTCGCGGGCATCTTCATTTTCGTCTTGGGGCTGCTCACACTTGGGTTCGGCTGGGCGCTATACTGGCTGCTGTCGCCGGCGGCGGTGATCTGGGCCTTGTTCTACTACGGCCTTACGCTCGGAGCACCGGCCTCGGCCACCATCGGCATGCGGGTCATGGACCTCGAAATGCGCACCTGGTACGGCTCACCTGCCTATTTTGTGCTCGGTGCCGTCCATGCGATCACCTATTGGATCTCGGTCTCGTTCCTCACGCCGCTGATCCTGCTGGTCGGATTCTTCAATGAGCGGCGCCGGCTCCTGCATGACATCCTGATCGGAACCGTGGTTATCAACAATCCGACCCGGGCCCAGATGCTGCGCGCCCAAGTCCTGCACCCCCAGGTCCTGCACCCCAACCAAACCAGGGGCTGACAGGGATTTGACTGCCAGCCCGCAGCGGGCGATGCTTGAGGTGCCGGCAGTAAGAGCAATCCAGTGACCCAGCATTCGCGCAACACCCCGCAGTTCTATCTCACCGCCCCCTCGCCCTGCCCGTATCTGCCGGGCCATGAGGAGCGCAAGGTTTTCACACATCTGGTCGGGGAGCGCGCGGCCGAGCTCAACGATCTCCTCACCCAGGGCGGCTTCCGGCGCAGCCAGTCGATCGCCTACCGGCCGGCCTGCGAGCACTGCCGGGCCTGCGTCTCGGTGCGGGTGATCGTGGAGGATTTCCAGCCGACGCGCAGCATGCGCCGGATCGCCGAGCGCAATTGCGACCTCGTCGGCGACATGCGGGCGGCGGTTCCGACCTCGGAACAGTATTCGGTGTTTCGCTCCTATCTTGACAACCGCCACCGCGACGGCGGCATGGCCGACATGACCGTGCTCGACTACGCCATGATGGTGGAGGACAGCCACGTCGAGACCCGCATGATCGAATACCGCCGGCGCGGACCGGACAGCAGGATCAACGGCCGCGGCACCGGTGAGCTGCTCGCGGTCGCGCTCACCGACGTGCTCGCCGACGGGCTGTCCATGGTCTACTCATTCTTCGAGGCTGATCAGGCGGCGCGCTCGCCGGGCACGTTCATGATTCTCGACCATATCGCGCGGGCGCGGCGCGTGGGGCTGCCTTACGTCTATCTCGGCTATTGGGTCGCAGGCTCGCGCAAGATGGGCTACAAGGGCCGCTTCCTGCCGCAGGAACGGCTCACCTCCGACGGCTGGACGCGCGTCGAAGCCAACTAGCCCCGCACAAAGTCGACCAGGAGCTTCATGTTCAAGGCGATGATGATCGCCGCGATCGTGACCGCGCATGCGGTGACCCAGCGCGGCGCGACAAGCTCTCCCATCTTGCGCCGGTCGGCGGTGAACATCACCAGCGGCACGATCGCGAACGGAAGCTGCAGGCTCAGGATCACCTGACTCAGGATCAGGAGCTGAGCGGTCCCCTTTTCGCCGTACCAGACGGTGACGATCGCGGCCGGCACGATCGCGATCGCGCGCGTGGTCAGCCGCCGCAGCCAAGGCGCGAGCCTGATGTCGATGAAGCCTTCCATGACGATCTGGCCGGACAACGTGGCGGTCACCGTGGAATTGAGCCCGCAGCACAGGAGCGCGACCGCAAAGAGCGACGGCGCGTAGACCGAGCCCAGGAGCGGCGCCAGGAACGAGTGCACCTGATCGAGCTCGGTGACGTCGGTCTGGCCACGGCTGTTGAAGGTGGCGGCGGCGAGGATGAGGATCGAGGCGTTGATCAGGAGCGCGAACATCAACGCGATGGTCGAATCGATGGTGGCGAGCTTGATCGCCTCGCGCCGGTCCTCGACGCTGTCGCCGAAGCGTCGCGTCTGCACCACGCCTGAGTGCAGGTAGAGATTGTGCGGCATCACGGTCGCGCCGATGATCCCGAGCGCGAGATAGAGCATCTCCGGATTCTTGACGATGTCGACCGTCGGCGCAAAGCCGAGGATGACGCCACGCCAGTCCGGATTAGCGAGCGCGATCTGGATGGCGAAGCAGGCGGCGATGATGCCAAGCAGCGCGACGACGAAGACCTCGATCCAGCGAAAGCCGAGACGCTGCATCCACAGGATCAGGAAGACGTCGAGCGCGGTGAGAACAACGCCGATCTCCAGCGGGATGCCGAACAGAAGATTGAGACCGATCGCGGTTCCGATCACTTCCGCAAGGTCGGTCGCGCAGATCGCAATCTCGGCGAGCACCCACAACGGCCAAGCCACGAAGCGCGGAAACGCGTCGCGACAGGCCTGCGCCAGATCCCGCCCCGCGCCGATGCCAAGCCGCGCGCAAAGCGCCTGCAGCAGGATCGCCATCATGTTGGACAAAAGCGCGATCGTCAGCAGCGCGTAGCCGAACTTCGATCCGCCCGCGAGCGAGGTCGCCCAGTTGCCGGG
>DAIUEP010000228.1:0-7610 GCA_036845065.1 Xanthobacteraceae bacterium
CCTCACCCTTCTCCGATCTCGCGCAGGATCTCGGCGGTGTGCTCGCCGAGCCGCGGGGAGGGGCGCCCCGACGACATCGGCTTGCCGCCAATCACGATCGGGGTGCGAACGCCGGGAATCTTGCCATCCTTGGCCGCCGCGCTCGGAATTTCGAGCCGCATGCCGCGGTGAATCACCTGAGGATCGGCAAACACCTGATCGAGATCGTTGATTGGTCCGGCGGGAACGCCGACGGCTTCGAGCTTGTCGAGAAGCTCGGTGCTCTTCATCCGCCTGGTGAGGTCAGAGAGATGCGCCACCAGCTCGTTGCGATGGGCAAGCCGGCCCACGTTATCGCGGTACTCTGCCTTTTGGGCGAGCTCCGGCTTGCCCAGCACGCCACAAAGCTTCTGGTACTGGCTGTCGTTGCCGGTCGCGATGATGATGTGGCCGTCGGCGACCGGGAACACTTGATAAGGTACGATGTTGGGGTGGGTGTTGCCCTGGCGCTTGGGCACCACGCCGGAGACCAGGTAGTTGAGGGCCTGGTTGGCCAGCACGCCGACTTGGCTGTCGATCAGGGCGGCGTCGACCAGCGTGCCGCGCCCGGTCTTCTGGCGCTCGACCAGCGCGGCGAGCACGCCGACGACCGCATAGACGCCGGTGAAGATGTCAGCGACCGGCACGCCCGCCCGGGTGGGCTCGCCGTCCGCGGTGCCGGTGAGGCTCATGAAACCGCCCATGCCCTGCGCCATCAGGTCATAGCCGGCGCGCGACGCATAGGGCCCGGTCTGGCCGAAGCCGGTCACCGAGCAATAGATCAGGTGGGGGTTCTCGGCGGCGAGGCTGGCGTAGTCGAGGCCGAATTTCTTGAGCCCGCCGACCTTGAAGTTCTCGAGCAGCACGTCCGAGCGTGCGGCGAGCTTGCGCACGATGCGCTGGCCCTCGGCGGTCTCGAAGTCGAGCTCGATCGAGCGCTTGCCGCGGTTGGTGCCGTGGAAATAGGCGGCGCCCAGGTGGCTGCCGTCGGCCGCCGGTACGAAAGGAGGGCCCCAGCCGCGGGTGTCGTCGCCGGTGCCCTTGCGTTCCACCTTGATGACGTCGGCGCCGAGATCGGCGAGGATCTGCCCAGCCCACGGCCCGGCCAGGATGCGGGCAAGCTCAAGGACGCGCACACCGCTCAGGGGACCCGACATTCGAAAAACTCCTTGGAAACCGCGCGGCGGAACCCCCGCGCCCCTCAAAAACCGCCGCCTGTGTGGCGTGCCGGCGCGGCCTTGTCCATAGCCGGTAACCAAAGCGTTTACGACGGTCCAAAGTGTTTACGACGATTTGTGGAATCCGAGAGGCGTAACCATCTAATGTCACGTTCTTGGGATAGCTTGGTGCCGTGAACTCGTCCTTCTTTGGTGAGCTTTTACAAAGCATCGCGGAGCGCGGGCGCGCGCTCATCGATCGAACACGCGAGCGTCGCGAGAGCGCGGAACAGCGCTCGGCGAGCCTGGTGGAGCTTTGCGACGAGCTCCTGTCGGGCCGCGGCGAGGCGTCCGGCGTTGCGCTCGCGCGCGAGATCCTGCAGCGCTATGCGGAGCTGACGTCGGGTCCGCGTATCGCGTTCTTCGAGGCGCTGGCCCATCGCTTCGGCCCCGACCATCACAAGCTCGAGGCCGCGGTCGCGGTCTGGCGTTCCGATGCGTCCGACGACACCGCCGCGCGGGTCCATCGCGCGGCCGAGCCGCGTCGCCAGGAGCTGTTGCGGCGTCTCAACCTCGCGCCCGGCGGCACCGCGGCACTCGTGCGCATGCGCGAGCAGCTTCTCGACGCGCTCGATCGCCGTGACGATCTCAAGGCCGTCGACAACGATTTCGTCCACATGTTCTCGTCGTGGTTCAATCGCGGCTTTCTGGTGCTGCGGCGCATCGACTGGTCGACGCCCGCGAGCGTGCTCGAAAAGATCATCCGCTACGAGGCGGTGCACCAGATCCGCGGCTGGGACGATCTGCGCCATCGCATCGATCCGCCCGACCGCCGCTGCTACGCCTTTTTTCATCCGGCGCTGGTCGACGAGCCCTTGATCTTCGTCGAGGTGGCGCTCACGCGCGAGATACCCTCCGCGATCGCTCCGATCCTCACGCTCCAGCGCGACGTGATCACGCCCGACAAGGCGACGACCGCGGTGTTCTACTCGATCTCGAACTGCCAGCGCGGCCTGACCGGCGTCTCCTTCGGGCATTTCCTGATCAAGCAGGTGGCCGAGGAGATCGCGCGCGAGACGCCCAAGCTCTCGACCTTCGTGACGCTGTCGCCGTCACCGAACTTCGCCGAGTGGCTCAGGCGCGAGCGCGCGAATGAGCAATCGCAGGTGCTTTCCGCGGACGACCGCGCGGCGCTCAAGAATCTCGATACGTTGGGCTGGTGGCAGGCGGAGGCGACGCGCGAGCGGGTGAAGGAGCCGCTCATTCGCGCGGCGGCCTGGTACTACCTGCATGCCCGCACGCGCTCCGGCAGCCCGATCGATTCGGTGGCGCGCTTCCACCTCGGCAACGGCGCGCGGCTCGAGCGCCTCAACTGGCTCGCCGACACGTCGGACCGCGCGATCGGGCAGGCCTGCGGCCTGATGGTCAACTATCTCTACGACCTCGAGGATATCGAGGAGAACCACGAGGCCTATGCGCAGCAGCGCACCGTCGTCGCCTCGAAGGCGGTGACGAGCCTCAACAAGGCGGCCGCGCGGGACATCGTGCCGTTGCCCGAGGTCCACGCGGTGTTCCTGTGAGCCGGCGCGCGTCAAGGACGCGCGTCATGCGGCCCGTCAGCTATCTACGCGTGGACGGTTGACCGCTGGCGGGAGGCCGGTGTCCTTCGCGGCTTCTTTCGTTTCATAATAGTCGGCCGAGAACTTGATCGACCAGCGCGCAAAGAACCCGCTGACTTTCTCGCTCAATTTCTCGGTCGTTTGCTGTTCCGCACCGTCATAGTGGGCGGCGTAGGTCCTGACGATCGCGCCGACAAGCGGGAGCGGGGACAATCCCTGCACGGTGCGCGTCATTGTGGCGCGCCACGCCTTGCCGATCCAAGTCGCCAGATCATTTAATGCGGCGAGCGATCGATTCCACCAATGGCTGAGGCCGACCCGAGAGGCGGCAAGCCCCAAACGAACATTGGCGTCCGCGGCGGCGCTTTCCGTCTGCCAATAGCGATAGGCCGTCTTGCGCATGAGATAGTGCGCGGCGACAAATTTGTAGAATCGGAACGTGGCTTGCACGAGCAGATGTTTCCTCGCTTGCGGCCAAGCCGCCGGATAGGCGGGCAGGACCAGAAGCTTGCTCTTGGCAATGACGGTCGCGAGCGGGTGCAGAAGCTGCATCCAGGCCGGCCAGGACGCCGCTTTTGCGATCAGCACGGTGTGTATGACGGTCGCGATGGCAAAGGAGATGGGAAGCCAGAGAACCGCGCCGGCAATCACCAGCAATGCGCTTCCCGGCGTGAGGGTCCTGCATGTTCTGAAAACCCACGCCATTCCGTCTTCGAATGCGTGGTGCAAGGCTTCCTCGAAGGCCTTGTAGCTGACCTTCTGTCTCAGCCACGACCAGTGCCGGCTCACGAGCTGACGCCACTCGTCGCGGGCCGTGCTGGAGATCGGCAGGAACCTGACGATGCCCTTGAGAGCGGCCGAGAGGCCGTCTCCGATCATGCGGGCGGTAAACAAGGGAAATCGCACCAGCTGCAGCAGGATCGGAAACGCGTAGTCGAGAAAATGGATCAGAATTGAAAGGATGATTCGAAACAGCTTGCGCGCTGCCACGCCGACCGTGACCAGCGGCAGGATGACCACGTCGTCGAGGCCGGCGCGGAACCGGCCTTGCGCCGTTGCCGGAGGATGATCTCGGGAGTTGTCCAATGCTCGATCCGCGCCGTCTTATCGTGGTCCGCCGACCAGACTCTATCGCAGGAAATCGGGAGCGGGTGGAGCGCGCATTGTGACACGGGTGCTCGGTGACACGGGTGCTCGCTCGGTCCGGCGGCCGTGGGAGCCTAAGCCCTTCCATAGACCGGGGCGATCGCACCGCGTGTGACCGCATTCTGCGGCGAGGCCAGGAACAGGATCGTCGCCGCCACCTCCTCGACCTTCGGCCACGCTGCATGATCAGCCTTCGGCATGGCGGCGCGGTTGGCGGGCGTGTCCATGATCGACGGCGCCACCGCGTTGACCAGGATGCCGAGCGCGGCGACTTCCTCAGCGAGCGCGATCGTGAACGCCACCACCGCGGCCTTGCTCGCCGCATAGGCGGCCATGCCGGCGCCGAGCCGCGGCTCGAGCGCAGGGCGCGCCGCCACGTTGACGATGCGGCCGCCGCGGCCTGCCATCGCGGTCACGGCGGCGCGGCTGCACAGAAACGACGTGACGAGATTGATCTCCACCTGCTTCATCAGCTCGGCCTTGGTCGTCTGCGCCACCGGAGCCATGGCGAAGCCGCCGACCAGATGAATCGATGCCCACAGCTCATCCACACCGCCATAGAGCCGCGCGACGTCGGCCTCGTCGGCGAGATCGGTCATCGGCTTGAGCTTGACGCGGGCGTGGTCGCGCAGCGCGAAGCGCTCGGCCTCCGCCGCGATCACGTAGGGGACGTGACAGATGGCGCCGGCCTCGACCAGCGCGCCGACGACGGCCGCTCCGAGCGCACCGGTGCCGCCGGTGACGACCACGTGGCGATCGCGATAGTCCATGAGGGCTGCTCCTGTGGACGGCATTCGTCGGCATCGCCGCCGAGGTTACCGGCGGCAATCGCTAGTCCAGGCGAAAGCCCTGCTCGCGCACGAAGGCGCCGAAGTCGGTGCGGGTCGGCTCGGCATATTGGCGCGCCTTGTCCTGTGACCAGCCGTAGAAGGGCGCCTGCCCCCAGCGCTCGGGATTGCGCTGGCGCCGATAGGGCCGCAGCGCCGCGCGTCGGCGATCGTAGGCTTCGATCTCGCCCATCAGATCGCGCTCGCCATAGCGGTTCTCAATCACGGTGGTCGCGAGCGACAGCCGCGGTGTGATCTCGTTGGCCTGCGCGGGCCAGCCGACGCAGAGGCCAGCGATCGGAACGGTCCGCGGTGGCAGATTGAGCGCCTTGGCGATGATCCGGGGATGATCCCGGATCGCGCTGATCGGACAGGTTCCGAGGCCCACGGCGGCGGCGGCCTGGATGAACGTGGTCATCACAATCGCGCCATCCACGGCCGCGTTGAAGAACGCATCGAGGTGGTCGTTCGGGAACGGCTTGTCATGCCGCTTCGACAGCATCGGCAGCCGCGCGCCGTTGCCGACGAACACCAGGAACACCGGCGCGTCCATGATCCAGGGCATGTCCGGGATGGTGGCGACGATCTCCTGGCGGATGGCGCGGTCACGCACGATCACGATGTCGGCCTGCTGCAGGTCGCTCTTGGAGGGTGCCGACAGCGCGCAGGCGCACAGAAGCCGCAGCAGATCGGGCTCGACCGGCCTTGGCAGAAAGCGCCGATGCGAGCGATGGCCGGCGATCCGCGCGAGCGCATCGAGCCCGGTGAGGCCCTGGTCGACCGGGACGTCCTCGCCGAAGCGCTCGGCGAGCGCCTGTTGGATCGCGGTTGCAGCGGTGTCGGACATGAGCGGTTTCCATGGTTTGGGTTGGCTCAGGCTTACCCGGAGATTGGAGCGGCCGCCATCCGGGTGCGAACAACGGGCATTGCTACATATTCCGACTTGAGCTTGAAGGCCTCCCCACGCCATGCTGATGTTTGAGGGAATCAGCAACATGGCCGACTTCGATCTCGCCATCATCGGCGGCGGTATCAATGGAGCGGGGATCGCCCGCGACGCGGCTGGCCGCGGGCTTCGCGTTCTCCTCGTCGAGCAGAACGACCTTGCGTCCGGCACCTCGTCGGCGTCAACCAAGCTCATTCACGGGGGCTTGCGCTACCTCGAGCACCGCTGGTTCCGCCTGGTGCGCGAAGCGCTGGCTGAGCGCGAGGTGGTGTTGCGGATGGCGCCGCATCTGGTGCGGCCGATGCGGTTCGTGCTGCCGATGGAGCCCGGCATGCGCCCGGCCTGGCTGTTGCGGCTGGGGCTTTTTCTCTACGATCACCTGGGCGGGCGGAAGTTGCTTCCCGCTACCCGCACGATCGACCTGTCGCGCGATCCGCTCGGCAGCCCGCTCAAGGCGGGCTACCGCAAAGGCTTTGAGTATTCCGACTGCCACACCGACGACTCCCGTCTGGTCGTGCTCAACGCGCTCGATGCCGCCGAGCGCGGTGCCGCGATCCGCACCCGCACCCGCTGCGTTTCGGCCGAGCGCGGCGAGAGCTGGCAGCTTGTGCTCGAGACACGTGGCCGGCGCGAGGCCGCGAGCGCGCGCGCGCTCGTCAATGCCGCCGGGCCGTGGGCGGGCGTGGTCGAGGAGGCGGTTCTGGCGCGGCCGCCATTGCGGCAGCTCCGCCTGGTCAAGGGCAGCCACATCGTGGTGCGGCGCCTGTTCGAGCACGACCGCGGCTACATTTTCCAGAACACCGATGGCCGCGTCGTGTTCGCGCTGCCATTCGAGCGCGACTTCACGCTGGTCGGGACCACCGACAGCGCCTATTCGGGCGATCCCGCCGCAGTCGCGGTGGCACCCGACGAGATCGATTATCTCTGCAAGGTGATCAACGATCATTTTCGCGCCGCGATCGCGCCCACCGAGGTGGTCTGGTCGTTTGCGGGCGTGCGCTCGCTGGCCGACGACGGTTCTGCCAGGCCGCAGGACGCGCCGCGCGACTATGTCCTTGTGGTCGATCGCGAGGGCGCGCCGCTCATTACCGTCATCGGTGGCAAGATCACCACTTTCCGGCGTCTGGCCGAGGCGGTGCTCGATGCGCTTGCGCCCGTGCTCGGGGCGCGGCCGGCGTGGACCGCTCAATCCAGCCTGCCAGGGGGCGATGTCCCGGTCACCGGTGTCGAGGCGTTGGTCACGAAGACGCGCGCGGCCTGGCCGTTCCTGAGCGAGCCGCATGTGCGGCGCCTGGTTGGCGCCTATGGGACGCGCGTGCGACGCATCCTGGGCGAGGCGCGAACGTTCGCCGACCTTGGGCCGGTGATGGGCGCCGATCTCACCGCAGCGGAGCTTCGCTATCTCGTGCAGTACGAATGGGCGCAGACGGAAGACGACGTGCTGTGGCGGCGGAGCAAGCTCGGCCTGCGTTTTGGCCGCGCGGAGCGTGCGCGGCTTGCCACGTTCATGGCAGGCCTCATCGGCGCCGGCGCGGCGCTGTAATTCTGGTGCATTAACATTGACAAGCGGAATCGCTGCAATTTTAGCGAATGGCTTCACGCCTCGGTAAGTGCCGCATGTTTTGGTAAAACACGCTGTAATCCATTCAGCTTTTGTGGACTGGAGTTTTGATGAGTTGCGCTGCGCAGTCGGGACCGCAAACAGGCGCGCTGATTAGAGCAGATTTCGCTCAGTTTGAATCGGGTCGGAATACCCGCCTCATCCTGAGGAGATGCACGCTCTTGCGTGCATCTGTCTCGAAGGATGGGCGGCCCCATGGTTCGAGACGCCGCGCACGAGATTGCGGAGTTTGGATCGGCCGAGGATTGCGGCTCCTCACCATGAGGCCGAGAGAGA
>DAIUEP010000229.1:0-7593 GCA_036845065.1 Xanthobacteraceae bacterium
TCGAGCGTGCGCAGGACGCGCGCGGGCGCGCCGACGATCAGCGAGTTGTCCGGAAACGTCTTGTTCTCGGTCACCAGCGCGCCGGCGCCGACCAGGCTGTTCCTTCCGATCTTGGCGCCGTTGAGCACGATGGCGCCCATGCCGATCAGGCTGTTGTCGGCAATCGTGCAGCCGTGCAGCACCACGTTGTGGCCGATGACGCAGTCGTGGCCGATCACGATCGGAAAGCCCGGATCGGTGTGCAGCGTGGCGTTGTCCTGAATCTGCGAGCGCTCGCCGAGCTCGATCCATTCGTTGTCGCCGCGCAGCACCGATCCGAACCACACGCTCGCGTCGGACTTGAGCCGCACGCGCCCGATGACGGTCGCGCTGTCGGCGATCCAATAGCGCTCCGGCAGATCCGGACGCTCGCCGTCGAGCTCATAAATGGCCATGCGCACGCTCCATCTCGTTGGCGCGCGACCTTGCCATGCAGATAGTCGATTGGCGAGCGGGCGGCCCGAAATCCGGGCGCCTGACTAGACCCGCAGCACCGCTCCGATTGCCATGATCGCGACCGAGCCCGACATCAGGCTCCAGATGCCCGATACGACGGTCGCGGCCATGACGAGCTGAAAGCTGCGGCCTTCGATCACGCGCCCGCGGATGGTATTGCGCATGATGAGGAACGGCGCGGCAAATGCCAGGATCGGCACCGCCATGAAGGTCGACGGCTTCGGGCCGCTTTCCAGCACCCGAAAGCTCAGGGCCTCTCTGGTGACAAGCTGGTACCCGGTCGCCAGCAAGCCGGCGAAGGCAAAGCCAATCGCCAGCGCAAAGATCATGTGAACCGACTCCGGTGCCATCGTGCCCTCGTTCCGACCTCAGGCACGTGCTTCGCAAAGCGCGCCGCCGCGCGCCACCACATCCTTAATTAATCGTAAATTTTCGAACGGAACCGGAACCGTGCACGGCAGGCTGCGCATGGCATACTAACCGCTGATTCTCGGCATCAACGGCGAGCATGGCGATTTTTGACCACTCCGACTTTGCACCGCGGCGGCGTCGGCCAGGCGGCGCGCCTGTGCTGCCGCTGATGGCCATGGTCGGGCTCGTTACCATCGCGGCCGCCTTCGTTGCCTATGTGCTGTGGCCACGCTGGCCTGGGCCAGCGGACGGGCCTGATACGCTCCCGATCACGGTGGCCGGCGTGGCGTTCAACGTGCCGCCCGCCGCGCTGCGCATCCCGCTGCAGCGCCGTGCCGGGGCGCACGAGCGGGTCGACCTGGCGTTCCTGTGGCCGTCGCTCGAGCCGCCCGCTGTTCGCGCGCCGGGCGCCGCGGCGCCTCAGGCGATTGACCGCCTGTTCGTGACGATCGCCGCCGCCGGTGACACGCTGCCGCCAGCGGAGCGTATCAAGACCATCTATCCGCGTTATGTCGCGGCCGATGCCGTCGCCGAGCCCAATGGCCTCGCCACGCGGGCGTTTCGCAGCGGCACGCCCTACCAGGGCGAGGACCTGATCCATGACGCGAGCGCGCCCGAGGGGTTCCTCGTGCGCTGCAGCCGCGACAGCGCCGGTCCCACGCCGGGTATCTGTCTCTATAGCCGCCGCATCGACCGCGCCGACATCGTGGTGCGATTCCCGCGCGACTGGCTCTCGGATTGGCGCGCCGTCGATAACGGCATCGAACGGCTGATCGAAGGCCTGCGCCCGCACGGCGGCTGAGCGGAACGCCCCATCGCCCGTTGACGGTCGCGCCGCGATCCCACATAGGAGCAAGGAAATCCGAGCCCAAAACAGGACCGTCCCCATGCAGAAGCGTCGCCCCGTCATGCTGGTCGTGCTGGACGGCTGGGGCTGGCGCGAGGACGTCGCCGACAACGCCATCCGCCAGGCCAAGACCCCGAGCTTTGACCGGCTGTGGGCCGCGGGCCCGCGTGCATTCCTGCGCACCTCGGGACGCGACGTCGGCCTGCCCGACGGCCAGATGGGCAATTCCGAGGTCGGCCATCTCAACATCGGGGCAGGCCGAGTGGTGATGCAGGACCTGCCACGCATCAATGACGCCGTTGCGAGCGGCGAGATCGCCCGCGCGCCGGCCCTGACCGGCCTCATCGACACGCTCAAGCAGAGCCGCGGCACCTGCCATCTGATCGGGCTCGTCTCACCCGGCGGCGTGCATTCGCATCAGGATCACGCCGCCGCACTCGCCCGCATCCTTGTGGATGCCGGCATCCCGACCGTGCTGCATGCGCTCACCGACGGCCGCGATACGCCGCCGCAATCCGCGGCTGATTATCTGAAAGTCCTGATCGGCGCGCTACCGGCTGCGGTTCCGATCGCCACCGTGTGCGGGCGCTACTACGCGATGGATCGCGACAAGCGCTGGGAGCGGGTGGCGAAGGCCTACGACACCATCGCGGCTGCCGACGGACCCCGCTTCGCGGACGCGCGCGCGCCGATCGCCGACGCGTATTCCAACAAGGTCTTCGATGAGTTCATCATTCCGTCCGTCATTGGCGACTATGGCGGCATGCGCGACGGCGACGGGATACTGTGCTTCAACTTCCGCGCCGACCGGGTGCGCGAGATTCTCTCCGCCATGCTCGATCCGGATTTTTCCGGCTTCGCGCGCAAGCGCGTCGTCCGCTTTGCCGCCGCCGTCGGCATGGCGCAGTACAGCGATGAGCTCGACAAGCGGATGGGGTCGATCTTCCCGGCACAGACTTTGCCGAACATCCTGGGCGAGGTCGTTGCGGCCGCAGGCCGCGCGCAGCTGCGCATGGCCGAGACCGAGAAATATCCGCACGTGACCTACTTTCTCAACGGCGGCCGGGAGGAGCCTTATGCGGGCGAGGATCGCATCATGGTGCCCTCGCCCAAGGTCGCGACCTACGACCTGCAGCCGGAGATGTCGGCGCCCGAGCTGACCGCCAAGGCAGTCGAAGCGATCCGCTCCGGCAAGTACGATCTGATCGTGCTCAACTTCGCCAATCCCGACATGGTCGGCCATACTGGCAGCCTGCCAGCCGCGATTCGGGCGGTGGAGACCGTCGACACCGGCCTCGGCCAGATCGCCGACGCGGTCGAGCAGGCCGGCGGCGCGCTGCTCGTCACCGCTGATCACGGCAACTGCGAGCTGATGCGCGATCCGGAGACCAGCGGCCCGCACACGGCGCACACCACCAACCCGGTCCCGCTCGTGCTGCTCGGTGCGCGCAACCGCACGCTGCTGGCGGAAGGATGCCTCGCCGACATCGCGCCGACGCTGCTCGAGCTGATGGACCTGCCCAAGCCAGCCGAGATGACCGGCGTGTCGATGCTGCAAGGCAATTAGAGCGGGCTGCGCCCGAGCCCGGCCTCTTCGAGATCGAGCGCGAGGATCGCCATCTCGAAATAGCAGGACGTTGTTTCCTTCTCGTCGAAGAACAGCACTCCGATATATTCCTCGCCGATATAGACCTCGGCCGAATCGGTCTTGCGCGGGCGCGCCACCACGCGAATGCGCTCGGTGTCGAACTTGCGCCGCAGATAGGCTTCGAGCGTCTTGAGGTTCTTGATATTCGCGGCCTCGCCGAGCGTGATCTTGATCTCGAGATTGTAGGACCGCTCCTCGTCCTCGTCGTCGACGGTGAGGCCCCCAACGCGCTCCTCGCCGACGAACACGTCGGCCTCATCGGCTTTTTTCGGCACCACGCGCAGCCGCTGATTGACAAACAGCTTCTTGAGATAGGCGTCGAGCTTTCTGACTTCTTGAACGTCCACCAATGCCCCCGTCCGATTTCTCTATTCCATAGCAAGAAACAGCTGGTCCATCGTGCGCGATGGCTCCGGGCAACCAGCCTCGCCGACGACACGCGCCGGCACGCCCGCGACCGTCGTGTTGTGCGGCACCGGCTTGAGCACGACCGAGCCCGCGGCAACGCGCGCACAATGACCGATCTCAATGGCGCCGATGATCTTGGCGCCGGCACCGAGCATGACGCCGCGCCGGATTTTCGGATGGCGGTCGCCATGGTCCTTGCCGGTGCCGCCGAGCGTCACGTCATGCAGAATCGACACGTCATCCTCGATCACCGCGGTTTCGCCGACCACGAGTCCGGTCGCATGGTCGAGGAAAATTCCGCGCCCGACCGCTGCGGCCGGATGAATGTCGGTCTGGAACACCGCGGATGAGCGGCTCTGCAGGTAGTACGCGAAATCCTTGCGACCTTTGTGCCAGAGCCAGTGCGCGAGCCGGTGGGTCTGGATGGCGTGGAAACCCTTGAAATAGAGGACCGGCTCGAGGAAGCGATCGGTGGCGGGATCGCGGTCGAAGGTCGCCACGATGTCGGCGCGGAACGCCATGCCGATCGCGGGCTCGCTCTTGAGCGCATCGCCATAGGCCTGCCGGATCAGCTCCGCCGACACGTCGGGATGATCGAGCCGCTCGGTGACACGGTGGACGACCGCGGCTTCAAGCGTGGCGTGATGCAGAACCGTCGAATAGATGAAGGTCGCGAGCTCAGCCTCGCGTCGCACGACCTCTTCGGCCTCGCTGCGGATGCGCGCCCAGACCGGATCGACCTTGTCGAGCGCGCTTGCAGCTTTCACCTGTTCCCGGGCCATCACGATTCTCCGAACGCCATCCTAACGACCATTGCCATGCTAGCACAGCGGCCCTGATCAAGAAGGATATATAAGTTTGGCTCGCGACCGAGCCCAGGGTTGCCACGGTTGGCACAGCCGGCAGCCGTCATGGGCGCACCGCCAGAAACGCCAGCACGCCGGCCTTGAACACCCTGTCGCCCACCGCCTGCATATGGTCGCGACCCGGAATATCGAGCGGCTCGGCCGCCGGCAGCAGTGCCGCAAGCGCCTGCGCGGAGCCTGCCACGTCGTCTGCGGTGCCCACCGCCACCAGCGCCGGCATCCTGATCGCTTTCGCCTCGGCGCGGGTCAGCGTCTGGCGCGAGCCTCGTATGCAGGCGGCAAGCGCCTTGAGATCGGAGCGCGTCTGCTCGGCGAAGGTGCGAAACACGCGGCCCTGCGGATCGGTGACGGCCGAAAGCGACGGCGCCTCGAGCGCATCGGCAACCGATTGCGGCAAGCCCGCACCGTCGACGAGACGGCTCCCGAGACCCCCCAGGATGATACTGCGCACCCGCTCGGGATGCGCCAGCGCGAGGAAAGCCGCGATCCGCGCACCCATGGAATAGCCCATCACATCGGCGCGCGCGACGCCCAGATGGTCGAGCAGCGCTCGCACGTCTTCGGCCATGCTGGCGCTGTGATAAGCGGCTGGATCGTAGAGCTTCGAGGATGCGCCATGGCCGCGATTGTCGAGCGTAATGACGCGCCGGCCAGCCTTGATCAATGTCGCCACCCAACCGGGATAAACCCAGTTGACGGAGGCCGTCGAGGCAAAGCCGTGAATGAGCACAATCGGCTCGCCCTCTCCCTCATCGAGGTAGGCAGTCTCGATCCCGTCATGCTGAACGCTTTGCATCCTTGTCGCGCGCCGCCGTGCTCTAGTGCCCCGTTTCCGAAGTTCGTGATACGTCGCAGCACCCTCTGACACGAACTTCGGAAACAAAGGGGCACCAGCTGTGATGCTAGTGCCGCTTTTCGATTTGAAGTTCCTAACCGAGCTTGCTGCAGGTGGTGTAGGAACTTCAAATCGGCGGCGCTAGCTCGCCGCCGCTTGCGCCAGGTGCATGCTCTGCGAGGCGCGGCGCGCCCGGCGGCGCTCGCAATAGCGCTCGGTGGCGCGCTCGGTCGTGCGTTTGACCGCAGCGAAAAATCCCAGAACGGTCATCACCGCAGTAAACAGCCAAGAGAACAGCGTGAATGCGCTCGTGGTCAGCAGGATCGCACCGCGGCCGAGTGTTTTCAGGATTGCGCGCGTGCGCGTACCCTTGGTCTCGGCAAGGCGCGCCATGCGCGAGAGGTCGCGCGGCCCTTGCGCAATCTTGAGTGCATCGAGCGCGGCCTGAGTGCCGGCCTTGCCCTGGACACGGCCGACGTCGCCGATCGCGCGCATGAGCGATTGGGTCTTCTCGACCTTGACGGCTTCGCGGGCCGCCCGCACCGCGACAGCAGGCTCGGTCAGCGACACCGCCCGCATGGCGCCCCCGAGCTTGGTCCAATCGATGGCCTCGCGCACCGACCGGCTGAACCACCCCGCCATCTGCGCCGTGATGCGCCCGGCCTTGGCGGCCGCCTTCACGACCGAGACACCGACCCGGGCCGGCGTGCCGGCGCCGAGCGACGCATAGGTGCCCGCGGTAACCACGAGGCCAACGCAGGCGAGCCCGAGGATCAGCTCGTCGGCCTGCTCACCGTTGGCCAGCCGCGAGCCTTCCCGCACGGCATCGCGGACATCGCCGATGACGAAGAGATCGCTCACCGCCGTGCCGGCGAGCCCGACGAGCGAGTCAGCCTCACCCGTGATCAGGCCGCGCCCGAACCGGCCCGCCGCGCGCCTGGTTGCCGCCAGGGTCGAGTTCGCGGCCTCCACTTTGGCGACCAGCGCCGGATCGACCGTCACATTGCGGTCGCGAGCCAGATCAAGAAAGCTTTGCGCCAGATCGGCGTCGTCGAGGACCAGCGCGGCCTCGATCTCGCGCGCCGCCAGGTCGGCATTGAAGACGCGCGCAAGCTGGTGGTCCGCGAGCAGGACCGGATCGTCCTGCGCATAGAGCAGTTGTTCCGCCTCGACGCCGCGCGGACCTACCTTGTACGCGGCGATCGCACAGGCGCATGCCACAATCAGCGGGAGAATGATGCGCAACGTGGTCTCGCCTCGGCTAATTTCTCCGGCACCGTCCACCATCTCCGGTGTCGTTCCGACCCCTTCAATTGATACCGGAAATTGTGCCGGCAAGATGCCCGGCCACAACAAAATCGTGGACGACTGCGGGCCCGCCAACGCCCCAGCCCACCCCCTGAAGGAGCTGAAAACTCCTGTAGAATCAAAGCTTAGGATCAAGGTGTACAGCTCGCAGTCGCACGACTCGCGAGCCCTTATGATACAAACGTCGCAAACAAAGGGATAACCGCGCGCTTGCGATTCAAAGATGACGATTCAAGCGCATGATTTCAGCGCGGTTTTGGCTTCGGAGCGGGAGCGGGCCGCGACCCAGGCCCCAGCCACCGTAACATCCTAGGAATCGACCAAGCGGATCGTTATGGTGCCGCGCGCGTCGCAAGCGCAGAGACTCTCTTTGGCGCCATGCCGGGCGCGCAATGGAACCGACCATGGCTGAGAACATCGTTCCACATTTTCACAACAACCCGGGAGTGCCGGTGATCGAGATTGGAACAAAGGAGTTCCAGTGCGTCGGCGAAACGCCACCATTTGATCATCCGCACGTCTTTCTCGACATGGGCGACGCGGACGAGATCATCTGCCCCTATTGTTCCACGCTCTATCGACATGATCCGTCGCTGGCGTCTCATTCGGCCCGCCCGCCGGAATGCGCTCTAGTGCCGCCGATTTGAAGTTCCTACACCACTTGCGGCGAACTCGGTTAGGAACTTCAAATCGAAGCGGCACTAGAATCATAGACTTGCCAGTGCCCCTTTGTTTCCGAAGTTCGTGTCAGAGGTTGCTGCGACGTATCACGAAC
>DAIUEP010000230.1:0-7582 GCA_036845065.1 Xanthobacteraceae bacterium
GTCACGCGGCTATCCGAGCCAGCGCTGCCACCACGGTTTCAGTCGCCTGAGCTCGCCGAGTGCCACGGTGTACTCGGCGGACCCTTTGGGGCAGGTGGCGAGCACGTACTGGAAATCAGCCATCGCTTCCTCGCGATGGCCGTGCAAGAGGTGCCACTGGCCGAAATAGCAATACGCTTCGACCCGGATCCGATGCTTGGTAGAAGCCAACGTGGCATCTTTCAGCGTTCGGTGACCAAGGAACAGCTCAATCAGCGGATATGGCCAATCCTGCGTCTTGAGCCCTGTCGCATTGGCGGCAAGCTCCGCGGCGGCGTCTTCGCCCCCGCGCGCGCGGGCAAGGAAGCGAAACAGCACCGCGAAAGCTTCGTCGTCGAAATCGTAAGAGTTGAAAAGGGCGGCGGCTTCCGCGAAATCCCCGTTGGCGAATCTGGCCACGCCAGAGGCCCGCCGCGCGATCAGTGAGTGTGGAGCGAGCCGAAGCGCGTGATCAAAATCATTGATGGCGAGGCCAAGGTTCCCTTTGACGCTCCAGGCATGGCCGCGACTGATGTGGAGATCCGGCTGTTCCGGATCGAGCTCTAGGGCTTGCGTGAAGTCATCGATGGCGCTGTCGAAGTCGCCCTGGTCGCACCAAGCCGCGCCCCGTCCGCCATAGGCGATACTGGAGTTCGGGTCGAGGCGCAGCGCCGTCGTGTAATCGCCGACGGCTTGGTCGAAGCGCCCCTTCTCATGCCATGCCCTGGCGCGATCGATGAAGATCATGGCATCGGCCGGGTTGAGACGGATCGCTTCTGTGTAGTCGGCGATAGCGCGATCGATTTCACCGCTGTCGAGCCAAGCCGATCCGCGATTGTGATAGTCGGTCGCCGCTGGTCTCATTTGCAGTGCATGGCTGAGGTCGGCGATGGCGCGACCGTGCTCGCCCTTGAGCGTATAGGCGTAGCCTCGGTTCGCGTAGGTGTTCGCGTTCGTTGGATCGAGCCGGATCGCTTCGGTGAGGTCGGCGATGGTAAGGACGAGGTCGCTCTGCTCGCGCCGGCCGTTCCGGCGGTTCCGGTAGTCGATGGCGCCAAGTCTGATGCGAAGGCCTTCGTTATAGTCGCCAATGGCGCGATCAAGATCGCCTTTCTTGTGCCAGGCAATGCCGCGATTTCCGTACGCCTCGGCATATTGTGGTTCGAGCTCGATGGCACAATCGAAGTCGGCAATCGCGTTGTCAGTCTCGCCCCTGCCGAGCCGTATCAGGCCGCGGTTGTAGTGGGCAAGCGCGCACGACGGATCCAGCTCGATCGCAACATCGAAATCTGCGATCGCCTGCTCGCTATCGCCCGTCGCATGGCATGCGATCCCGCGGTTGACGTAGGCCAAGATATCGTTGCTGACGGCTTTCGTCTGGCTCATGATCGGTGTGTGCGTTAAGCGGATATGCTTCACGTTCCAAGACTGTGAGGGTGCATATGGCGAAGACGAAATTATGTCGGCGGGCGCGCTGGTAACTGAAGATTGGGACTGTTCACGAGAAACGCGCGCGCGCCGAATTGTCATTGGCGGTCGCCTTCCGACGGCGCGATAGATCGGCTACGATTACCGCGATTGACAGCTGATAGCGGAGGAATTCGTCGTGGGAATAGAGATCATCAATCCAAGGGACATCGCCTTGCGCGAGAAGAAGCGCACCGTGGTGATGAACACCCGCAAGTTGCATGCCTGGGTGCACTACTATCCCAATCCCGGCGACCACGACGACATGCACTGCCACAACGAGGATCAGGTCTTCACCTGCTTCGAGGGCGAGTGCACGATGCATTTTCCGGATGGCACCTCGTCCGTGCTCAAGCCCGGCATGGCCGCGCTGATCACCGGCGGCTCGTTCTATCAGCTCGAGAACACGGGCACGGGCCACATGATCCTGATGGGTCACCGCTCGGGCAATCAGGACAACGTGATGATCATCGACTATGTGACGCGCCAGGACATCCGCAAGAACGGCGGGCCGAAGGTGCGCCACCGCGCGCCCGCGGAAGAGGAAAAGCCCGCATAGCGCCCACGCGCGCCGTTGGTCAAGGGAGGCTCGTCATGCCGGCGCTTCGAGCGCAGATCGCGCGCGTGTGCTGTGCCGCGCTGCTGGCCGGCGCGACGTCCGCGTCCTCCGCGCGAGCGGCCGACGAGGCAGCCTTCTACCAGGGCAAGCAGATCCGCTTCTTCACCATGGGCAGCCCGGGCGGCGGCTACGACACCTACACCCGCACGGTCGGCGCGTTCCTGGAGCGCAAGCTCGGCGCCAAGGTGATCCCGACCAACGAGGCGGCCGCCGGCGGCATGATCGCGATGAACCGGACGCTGAACGCGGCGCCCGACGGCCTCACGCTGCTGCTCACCGGCGGCGAGGCGCTGGTGACGGCGCAGCTCTACGGCCTCTCGGGCGTCAACTACGACGTGCGCAAGCAGGTCTGGCTCGCACGCGTGTCCGGCGAGGACAAGGTCGCGGTGGTCGGACCGCCCTCGACGATCCGCGCGGCGTCCGACATGCAGAAGCCGGACAAGCAGGCGCTCTGGGCAGGCTCCGGCAAGGCCGACAACAATTCCGATTTCTCCGCCATCATGTGCTACGCGCTCGGCGCCAGGTGCAAGATCATCCTGGGCTACAAAGGCACCGGCGACATGAACCTCGCGATCCAGCGTGGCGAGGTCGACGGCCGCGTGATCTCGGACGAGGCGGCGGCGCTTTACGGGCCCGGTTCGGGCATGCGGGTGATCACGACGCTGGCGCGCGCCCGCTCGGAGAAGTTTCCGGACGTTCCGACCATCTTCGAGGCGGCGCAGCTGCCGCCCGCGGCCGCGCGGCTCATGGAGTGGCGCGCCAATATTGCGGGGCTTGGCCGGGTGATCCTGACCACGCCCGGCACGCCACCGGATCGCGTGGAACTGTTGCGCAAGATGCTGGCCGAGGTTCTGCGCGATCCGGCCTACGTCGCCGAGATCAGAAAGGTCAACCTCGCGGCGGGCTTCGCCAGCGCCGAGGACGTGCGCGCGGGCGTCGAGAAGGCGATGACCACGCTCGACGACAAGGGCCTCGCCGAGATGCGGGAGATCGCGCTCGAGCGCTACTATTGAGCGGCTATCGATTGAGCCCATAGCGCTGCTGGAGTGCGGCGATCGTGCCATCCGCGATCAGCGCATCGATCACGCCGGTGTCGATGTGGTCCTCGATCCTCTGGCTCTTGAGCGTGACGCCGAATGTCGGCAAGAGCGCCAGCACATTGTCTGCAGCCTCCTTCGTGGGCAACGCCGCAAGCGGCATCTGCGCCTTGAAGTCCGCATAGACGATGTCGAGAATCTTAGGCTCGCTGATCTTGTAGTCGCGGGCGAGAATCTGCTTCGCCCATGGCTCGTCGGTGAGCCCGCGGTAGGCGCCTTCCAGCGTGGCGCTCATGAAGCGGCCGAGCACCGCGCGGTTGGCGTCGAGCCAGCGCTTGTCGACCGACAGGCCGGTGAACAGCCAGGGCGTCTTGGCGGCGAACAGGTCGACCAGCGGGTAGAGCCCTTGCTCCTGCGCCTGTGTGGCGGCCGGCTCGTTCATGGCGGCGGCCGCGATCGCGCCCGACCTGATGGCGGCAAGCCGCTGCGGCGATCCGCCGGCCTCCTTGATCGTGACGTCGCTGCGCGACAGGCCGAGCTGGCGCAAAGCGAGCGAAGCGGCGCTGTCGCTCTCCGAGCCGAAGCTGCTCACCCCGACAGTCTTGCCCTTGAGGTCGGCGGCGCTCCTCACCTTGGGATCGGAAAAGAAGACGAAACGCATCACGTTGCTGAGCGAGGCGATCACGCGCAGGTCGCCACCCTTGCCGTTGATGTCGGCGACACCGGAGAGCCCGACATGCATCACCTGCAGCTCGCCGGTTGCGAGCGCGCGGCCGCCACGGGTGCCGCCGCCCGCATCCACGATCGTCACCTTGAGGCCCTGTTTGGCATAGAATCCGCCGGCCTCGGCCAGATGCAGCGGCAGCGCCGTGTTGACCAGCGCGGCCAGTCCGACCTTGATCTCGGCCGGTTGCTGGGCGGTCGCCGGCGTGGCGGCCAGCATCAGCGCGAGCGCGGACAGCGCCGCGCGGCCAAGCCGCGGGCTATTCTTGGTATTGTACATGACATTCTCCGCAATGGTGCAATCTCCGCCGTCACCGCCCGAAGATCTCGCGGGCGCGCTGCAGAACGGATTCCGGCACATTGAGCGTCTGCTGGACGGCCTTGAGCACCTCGTCGCCGGTGCCGATGTCGAGCTCGGCGTTGATCTTCCTGGCGTCGGCCAGGAATTCCGGATCCTTCGTCATGGCGATGAAACCGTCGCGCAGGGTCTTGACCGTGGCGGCGGGCACGCCGGGCGGCGCGAAGAAGGCGCGACCGATCGGCCCGGTGTTGGCGTAAAGGCCGAGGAGCTGGCGGGCCTCGGTGGTGTCGCCGAGCTCGCCGAGCGCCGGCACGTCGGGCAGATCGGCCCCGCGCGTCGGCAGGTGCTGCACGATGACGTTGACCTTCTTCTCGCGCAGCCACTGCGCCTTGGCGGTCTTCACCGTCGTCCAGTTGACGGTCGCGCCTTCGACCTCGCCGCGCTCCATCGCCAGCATCGATTCATTGGCGGCCGGATAGCCGCGCACGATCTTGAACTTGGTGCCGAGCACGGCGTTGAACAGCGTGGGGATGATCTCGGCGAGATTGCCCGGCCCGGTGCCGGCCATCGTCGCCTCGTATCGCTTGGCATCCTCGATCGACTGCACCTTCGAGGTGTGCCACATGATGTGAACGGCGTTGCTGGCGGCGACGCGGCCGATCCAGATCAGCTTGGCCGCGTCATATTGAACGGCGACGTTCTTGAGCGCCTGCTCGATCGCCAGCGACTCGCTGACGATGCCGAGCGCGGTGCCGTTCTTCTGCGCGACATTGGCGATGAAGTTTGCGGCGCGCAGTGTCCCGGCGCCCGGCATGTTTTCCGGAATGACCGTCGGATGGCCCGGCAGGTGGCGTCCGAGATGGCGCGCGACCAGCCGGCCCATGAGGTCATAGGTGCCGCCGGCCGTGTTGCCGATGTAGATGGTGACGGTCTTGCCGGCAAATTCGTTCTCCTG
The DNA here is from genome assembly GCA_036845065.1 of Xanthobacteraceae bacterium. Taxonomy (GTDB): domain Bacteria; phylum Pseudomonadota; class Alphaproteobacteria; order Rhizobiales; family Xanthobacteraceae; genus VAZQ01. The sequence continues at coordinate 5,121 of DAIUEP010000230.1, forward strand.
GGCGCTCGCCGGCGCGATGCCCGTGAGCGCGATGGTGGCGAGAGTGAGCTTAAGCCAAGTCAGCATGGTCTTGCAGTCCTTCTGCATTTGCGGCTTCAGACAGTGGCCGCAAGTGGCGCCGGGATCGAATGCTCGGTCCGCAGCGGGTCGATCAGCTCCGCGCGGATGCGCGCGACCTCCTCGAGGGTCGGCACAAACTTCAGCAGTAGGAGCTCGATGCCGAGCGCGCGGAACCTCATCATCTGCTCGCGGATCTTGTCCGCCGGCCCGACACAGCCGGCCTTGAGCGCGGGGGTGACGCGCGAGCGGATCTTGCGGCCGTCGGCGTCCGGGTCGGTCGACATCAGCACCTTGAGAATATCCTCCATCGCGGCCGCTTCGCTCGGACCGAAGGCGACGAACGGGTTGAAGGCATAGCGCACCTTGCGGCCGTGGCGGGCGGCGCGGCGATCCATGTCGTCGATCGCGCGGCGAAGGCTGTCCAGCATCTCCTGCGCGTTCAGCACGGTCTTCGGAAAATCCAGGAACCACCAGTCGGCGTGCTTGGCCACCATGTCGAGCCCGCGCTCGCTGCGGCTCGCGGTGAAGATGTCGGGCGGCGAGGGGGTCGCGGGCCGCAGCCTAACCTCGACATTGTCGAGCTCATAGAACCGGCCCCGATAGGAGAACGGCGACGTGGTCCACAGCCCGCGCAGGATCTCGATGTATTCCTCCGCCCGGACATAGCGATCGTCGCTCGCCGGCATCGAGCTGCCGCCGAACATGCGGTGCTCCACCTCGTTCCAGCCGGTGACGAGGTTGATCGCCATCCGGCCGCTGCTGATGCGATCGAGCGAGGCCGCCATCTTGGCGATGAGGGTCGGGTGCCAGAGGCCCGGATGCACCGCCACCATGCTCCTGATCCGCCTGGTCGCTGCGCCGATGGCGCTCGCCATGATCCAGGCTTCCAGGTCGGGTCCGAGATGGCGCTCGGCGAACAGGATGATGTCGAAGCCGGCCGCGTCGGCCGCGCACAGCACGGACTTCGATATCTCGAACGCCGGATCGACCGCCTGCGGGGCGAGCGGCGCCATGGCGCCCGCGACCGACCGCACGATCTCTCTCGAGCCGACCGTGATGTTCGGCTGCGGCACGTAGAGACCGAACTGGAGGGGCGCCGTCGTCATGTTTGCACGCCAAGGTGGCTCATGGTGGCAGATTGGGACATTTTAGAAAACACCGAATTCCAGCGGCATAACGCCCTGTCGGGCACTTGCGCAGGCTTCGGTTTGCGGCTCAATAGGGGCCACAAATCATCGATACGCGCAACCGTGTGGCGAGGAGACGAGGATGTTCGGCAAGCTCAACCACCTGGCCATCACCACCGACCATTACACGACCCTCGGCATGTTCTATCGCGCGGTGTTCGGCATGAAAGTGTCGGGCGACACGGCGCGCGAAATGTCGGCGATCTCGGTTGGCGACGGCTACACCGGCATGACGTTGATCCCGCGCCGCGGCGGCCGCAAGGCCGGCCTCGACCATTTCGGCATCGAGGTGCAGGACCTGGACAAGGTGCGCGAGAAGGTCGCCCGGAAATACCCCGACATCGAGATCGTGAAGCGGCCCGGCAACCGCCCGTTTGCGAGCTACAGCGCGCATGACCCGGCCGGCAACTATTACGACCTGTCGCAGCAGGGCCACGAGAACCGCGCCGAGGTCTATGCCAAGGGCGAGTGGAAGCAGGACACCACCATCAGCCACTTCGCGCTCCGGGTGCGCGAGGTCGAGCGCATCGCCGATTTCTATACCGACGTGTACGAGCTCGAGCGCCGCAACATCAAGAGCGAGGAGGGCGGTTGCTTCCTCACCGACGGCCGCGTCACCATGGCGATCCTGCCGTGGAAGATCTCCGCCTTCGACGGCGCCGGCATCGAGCAGCCGGCGATGGACCACATCGGCTTCCGCGTCAAAAGCCTCGATGCCTTCAAGAAGAACCTGGCCGAGGTCGAGCGGCAGAACCTGCAGCTGCGAAGTAAGCCGATCGACTTCGACTCGGAAGGCGTGGCGCGGCTCAAGCTGCTCGCCAAATGCCCGCTCGGAACCTTCCACCTCGCCGACCCCGACGGCACGCTGATCGATGTGGCGGAGGAGCCGTAAGAATTTTCGTAGGATAGGTTTGAGCGATAGCGAAACCCATCCGACGAAGCTGACGCTTGGTGGTTTCGTTTTGCCAAAACGCTGCGACTGCAGACTGTCAGCCTCCCCTCCACTGTGATTGTGCGCCACGCGCGCCACGGGCAAGAACCCTCTCCCCTCGCGGGAGAGGGTGGCGAAGTCGAGCGAATGCGAGACTGAGCCGGGTGAGGGGGCTGCATCGCAAATCGCGTTCACGTTCGCCCCCTCACCCGCCCTCGCTTCGCTCGGGCACCCTCTCCCGCGAGGGGAGAGGGTAAGAGCCCGCGGCACGCGCGTTCGTGTCC
>DAIUEP010000231.1:0-7562 GCA_036845065.1 Xanthobacteraceae bacterium
CACCACCGCGCCGGTCAACGCGGCAATCTCGTCCGCCGTGATCGTGAACGCCGGCGTGAGATAGACCGTCGTGCCGAACGGCCGGATGAACACCCCCTCCTCCACGAAGCGCGCGCGCAGGCGATCAAGATCCGCGATGCGCTCGAGCTCGACCACGCCGATCGCGCCCATGACCCGCACGTCCCTGACACCGGGGAGGCCGCGGCAGGGCGCGAGGCCGGCCGCGAGTGCCTCCGAGATGGTCTTGATCTGCTCGAGCCGCGGCTCCCGCTCGAACAGGTCGAGCGAGGCGTTGGCCGCCGCGCACGCGAGCGCATTCCCCATGAAGGTCGGCCCGTGCATCAGCGCATGCGCCGGATCGTCCGACCAGAACGCGTCGAACACCTTGCGGCGCGCGACCGTCGCGGCGAGCGGCAGCGTCCCGCCGGTCAGCGCCTTCGACAGCGTGACGATGTCGGGCACGACCGCTTCGCCGGCGAACATCGCGCCGGTGCGGCCGAAGCCGGTGAAGATCTCGTCGAAGATCAGCAGGAGGCCATGCCGATCCGCGATGGCCCGCAGGCGCTTGAGCACCCCGGTGTCATGGAAGCGCATGCCGCCGGCGCCCTGCACCAGCGGCTCGACGATGATGGCGGCGATCTCGTCCGCGTGCCGCTCTATCAGTCGTGACAATGCCGCAGCGCTATCGTCATCCACCGGCAGGTCTGCGATGATGTGCTCGGGCAGGAAGCCGCGGAACTGCGTGTGCATGCCGGCGGCGCGGTCGCAGACCGCCATCGCGCCGGTGGTGTCGCCATGATAGCCGCCCCGGAAGGCGACCAGTTTCTTGCGCGTGCGCACACCCTGGTTGAGCCAGTACTGCACCGCCATTTTCATGGCGACCTCGACCGCGACCGATCCGGACTCCGAAAAGAAAACCCGGTCGAGATCGCCGGGCAGCAGCGCCGCGAGCCGCCGCGCCAGGGTGTAGGCTTGCTCATGGGCAAGCCCGCCCAGCATCACATGCGGCAGGACGGCAAGCTGACGCTCGACCGCCGCGCGGATGTGCGGGTGGTTATAGCCGTGACAGGCGGTCCACCACGACGCCACACCGTCGATCAGCTCCCGCCCGTCGGAGAGCACGATGCGGCAGCCCTCGGTGCGCGCGACCGCAAGCGGGCCCCGCATCGTCTTCATCTGCGCATAGGGCAGCCAGACGTGCCGGAGCCCCGGCTCGTACCAGTCGGGCCTTCCTTCCATGCGAGCCTCATAGGCTTTCCTTCGATCAGAGCCTCATATAGGCGTTAGCGCATGCAGTCACTCGACGACTTTGCCGCTGGCAAGCTCAAGGACCTCGACCGCGACAACCTGCACCGCGTGCTGGCGGAGACCGACCGGCTCGACGGCGTCTTTGTGGAGCGTGCCGGCCGCCGCCTGATCTCGTTCTGCTGCAACGACTATCTCAACCTCACCCATCATCCTGCGATCAAGGCGGCAGCCACCGCCGCGATCGCCCGTTATGGCGTCGGCAGCGGTGGCGCCCGGCTCGTCACCGGCAACCACCCCCTGTTCACCGAGCTGGAGAGCCGGCTCGCCCGCCTCAAGGGAACCGAGGCGGCCTGCGTCTTCGGCTCCGGATATCTGGCCAATGCAGGCATCATTCCAGCACTCGTCGGGCCCGACGATCTCGTGCTGCTCGACGAGCTGTCGCATGCCTGCCTGTGGACCGGCGCGCGGCTTTCCCGCGCCACCGTGCTGCCGTTCCGGCATTGCGACATGGCTCACGTCGAGGCGCTGCTCGACACCCATCGCGGACGCCATCCGCGCGCCCTGATCGCGACCGATGGCGTGTTCTCGATGGACGGCGATCTGGCCCCCCTGCCACAGCTGTCAGCCCTCACCACGCATCACGATGCCTGGCTGATGACCGACGACGCCCATGGCCTCGGCGTCATTGGCGGCGGACGCGGCTCGAGCTTCGCGTTCACGGCGCCGGTCGACGTACCGCTGCAGATGGGCACGCTCTCCAAGGCCATCGGCGGCTATGGCGGCTATCTGTGCGCCTCCTCCGTCGTCATCGACCTCATTCACAACCGCGCCCGCACCTTCATCTATGCGACCGGCCTGCCGCCCGCGATGGTTGCCGCCGCGATCGCGGCGCTCGATCTGATCGAGCGCGAGCCCGCTTATGCGGCGCTGCCGCTCGCGAAGGCCAGGACCTTCACCCGTCTTGCCGGCCTGCCCGAGGCGCAAAGCCCGATCGTCCCGCTGATCGTCGGGCCAGCCGAGGCGGCGCTCGCCGCGTCGCGGCTCCTGGAGGCGGAAGGCTTCCTGGTCACCGCCATCCGTCCGCCGACGGTGCCGGCCGGCACTGCGCGGCTGCGCTTCACCTTCACGGCCGCCCATCCCGACGGCGAGATCGAGCGCCTTGCCGCGCTCGTGCGCAAGGTGCTCTGCGTCGAGGCCGTCGCGTCGTGACCGCGATCTTCGTAACCGGCACCGGCACCGATGTCGGCAAAACCTTCGTCAGCGCGGCGCTCATCCGGCACTGGCGCGCCGCTGGGCACGCGGTCGCGGCGTTCAAGCCGGTGGTGAGCGGCTTCGCCGCCGCCGCGACCAGCGACCCCGGCGTGCTCGCCGCCGCGCTCGGCCGTCCTGGCGCCGACGTAGAGGCTATATCGCCATGGCGGTTTGCCGCTCCGCTCTCGCCCGACCTGGCCGCCGCGCGCGAAGGCCGCAGGCTCGACTTCGACGCCATCGTGGCGTTCTCGCGCCAAGGGGCGACCGGTGCCGGTCGCGTGCTGATCGAGGGCGTCGGCGGCGTCATGGTGCCGCTCGATGAGCGCCACACCGTGCTCGACTGGATGTCGGCGCTGCGGCTCCCTTTGCTGCTCGTCACAGGCAGCTATCTCGGCACCATCAGCCATACGCTCACGGCGCTGCGCGTGCTCGCGCAGCGCAATCTGGAGATCGCCGCGGTTGCGGTGAGCGAGAGCGTCACGCCAGGCGCTCCGCTCGATGAGACGGTGGCGACGATCGCGCGCTTTGCCGACGCGATCGAGGTGGTGGGCGTGCCGCGGCTATCGAGCGATGCGCACAACCATCCGGCTGTTGCTCGGATTGCTGCGCTGACTGAGGGGTAATATGGTTTCACATTCTCCGTTCATTCCCGCGCAAGCGGGAATCCAGGAGCCACTTACTCTGATTTTTTTGATTTGTCTCGCTGGGTCCCCGCTTTCGCGGGGACGAACGGAAAGTCAGTCAATCACCCTGCAACGGCCTGGCTGCTCACGCTCCCGCCGACCCGATCGCCTCGTCGACCAGGAACAGGTCGGTGAGCAGGGCGCGCAAATGGATCGAGGCGTTGAGATTGTCGACAAGCTGCGAGCCGATGGCGCGCTGCATCAGGGCGAGCTGCAATCCGGCGCGAGCCTTGCGGGCGTCCTCCTCGAGCGTGGCCGCGAACGAGCGCATGATCTCGGCGTCAACCCCCTTGGCGTGCGCCGCCGTCGTGGCCGCCGCGCCAATCCCGTCGAGCGCCGCATCGAGCCGCTTGAGGAAAGCGCGGATGTGGTCGCCCTCCCGGCCGCGCTGGTGGCCCTGCGCCGCATAGCCGAGCATGAACTCGTAGGCTTCCTCGATCTCGGCAATCCGGTGCGTGAGGTCAGCCACGTCCGCGCTCATCGGCGCTCTCCTTTGCACGCGGGCGCACCGAGCCAGCAAAAAGTAGTCCAGGAGACGCCGGCCGGCGTCTCCTGGTCATGAACGTCACGCGTCATCTGCAACAAGTCCATCCGGGATGCTTCAGACGGCGTCCCGGATGGCGCGTTTGACCAGGTTCTCCATCAGGGGAACCTTGAACTGATTGAACGTGACCGGGCGTGCGCCATGCACGGCGGTCTTGCCGGCCAGCAAGGCTGTTTCCTCGTCCTGCTTGCCGCCTTTGACCACCTCTTCCACCACCTTGATGAAGCGTGGCGTGCACGACACGCCGCCACAGGCGACACGCGCCGCCTCGATCGTGCCGTTGTTGACCTTGAGGGCCGACGCGACATTGACCAGGGCGAAGTCCCAGGTGTTGCGGTCGGCGACCTTCTCGAAATAGAACTTCGCGCCGGCCCACTTGGCAGGGATGCGAATGGCCGTGAGCAGCTCGTTGGGCTTCAGCACGGTCATGTTCACGATGTCGACGGCGGGGCCGATGAAGAATTTCTCGGCATCGACCACGCGCTCGCCCTTGGCGGTCTTGATCACCATTTTGGCTTCGAGCACCACCAGCGCCGGCGCGGTGTCGGACGGCGAGACCGCGATGCAGCGCGCGGCGTCGAAGATCGCGTGCTCGCGGTTCTGCCCGGCCGGCGAATCGGCAAAGCAGGTATTGCCGCCGGCGCGGTAGCAGTTGAGACCGGTGCGGTAGTACCAGCATCGCGCATCCTGCGAGACGTTGCCGCCGAGCGAGGAGGCGTTGCGGATCTGCGGGCTCGCGACGCGGCTCGCGGCATCCGCCAGCACCTTGTACTTGTTGCGAACGATGGGGCTGTCGGCGATTTCGGTGAGCGTCGTCAGCGCGCCGATCTCGATCCCGTCAGCGGTCTCACGGATGCCTTTGAGCTCCGTGAGCGCGCCCAGGTCCATCACCGCCTTCGGCCGTTTGACCCGGTCCTTGAACCAGTCAAGGCTGTCGTTGCCGCCGGCCATCTTCCAGATGTCCTTGCCGCGGCGATCGAGCAGCGACAGCGCGTCCGCCAGCTTGGTCGGCTGCAGAAGCTCGAAATTGGGCATCATGTCCCGAACCATGAGCGGCCTCCCCTCACTGCGTGTTGGCGGCAAGCACCTTGTGGGACTGCGGACGCTTCGCGATCGCGTTCACGATCATGTCCGGAACCACAGGCGTGCGGTTGAAGTAGTGGCCGCCCATCGCATCGGCGATGGCGTTGACCAGAGCAGCGGCAGCGCAGCCCTGGAGCGGCTCGCCGATCCCGCGCGATCCGAGCGGAGAGCTCGGGTCGGCCTTGTCGACGGCGTCCCATTCCATCTCGGACGGCACGTCGAGATAGCCCACCGGCTTGGCGCCGAGCAGCCCCACATTGGCGGGGATCCCGGTCTGCGGATCGAGCACATAGCGCTCGGTCGCAGCGATACCGACCCCCATCACGGCGCCGCCCTTCACCTGGGTGGCGAGGCTCATGGGGTGGATGACGGTGCCGCAGTCGGCGACCCCGATATATTCGAGGATCGACCACTTGCCGGTCTCGACATCGAGCTCGATCATCATGAAGCCTGCCGCCAGCGCCGGTGGCATGCCGCGGATCGGCAGCTTGTCCTTGGCCACCCCGATCAGCCCGCTTCCCGCCAGAGCCTCGACCGAGGCCTTGGTGATCGGATTGAGGTCGTCAGCCATCTCCTTGCCGCTGAACGCCCCGGCAAGCTCGATCGCGCGCTGGGCCGCCTTGGCATAGGTGAGCGACTTCGACGGATCGGACTTGAGGAACACCTTCTCGCCGCCGAGGTCGTAGTCCTCGGGCTTGCCGCCGAGGTCCATCGCCGCGATCTTCAGCAGCTTCTCCTTGGCATCGACCGCCGCCACGTAGTTGGTGCGCGACTGGGTGAAGGTCGTGTTGCTGCCGACCTGCGGCGAGTTCCACGGCAGATGCTTGCGGCTGTCGCCGCGCTCGAGGATGCAGTTGTCCCAGTTGGCCTTGAGAACTTCAGCGGCCACCCGGGCGGTGGCGGCATAGGAATAGGTCCCGAGATTGCCGACGCCGGTGTGGATGTGGACCTTGCCGTCCGGCGTGATCCGCACGAGCCCGTCGAAGCCGGTCTGGCCGGCCGAATGGAAGGCCGAGCCGACACCGACGCCGATCACCTTGCTGCCGCGGCGCTGGCCGCTCATCTTGCTCTTCTCGTCCCACTTGAAGCGGGCGGCGCCCTTCTCCAGCGCGTCCTTGAGGAACGCTGAGGTCATCGGCAGCTGCTTCTCGCCATGCTTGCCGTTCGAATCCGGGGCGTTGATCAGGCGGATCGCCACCCGGTCGACCCCAAGCTGACGCGCCGCCTTGTCGAGGATCGGCTCCATCGCGAGCGCGGTCTGGTTTTCGCCAGGGCCGCGCTGCGGGCCGCGCGCCGGCGTATTGGTGAGCACCGGCACGCCGCGCCAGCGCATCGCCATCGGCTGATAGACGACGGAGAGCGTCTGGCCGAAATTCTCGAAGTCCCAGAAGCCGATATTGGCGCCATTCTCGGCCACCACATAGGCGTCCATGGCGACGATGCGACCGTCCTCGCGGAAGCCGACCTTGATGCGGCCCTGGAAGCCGGCGCGGCCGCGGCCGATGGCGTATTCCTCGTGCCGGGCGATGCGCATCATCACCGGGCGGTTGATCTTGCGCGACATGTGCGCCGGGATCGCCATCTCGGGATAGGCATTGCCTTTGGAGCCGAAGCCGCCGCCGCAGTATTCCGCGACAAAGACGAGGTCCTTGGGCTCGACTCCGCAATAGCGCGCCAGGCCGGGGACCGCGTTGGTCTGGCTTTGCGAGGAGCCGAACACGAACACCTTGCCGTTCTGCCAATAGGCCATGGCAGAGCGCGGCTCCATGCAATGGTGACACTGCGAGCCGATGACAAAGCTCTCGTCGAGCACCACCTTGGCGTCCTTGAAGCCAGCCTCGAGGTCGCCATAGGTCCATTGCGCCGCCGGCTCGCCCATCGGCAGCTTGCCTTCGCCCGCCATGGCGAAGTCGCGCGCCGTCCACTTGATGGTCTGGTATTTGATGCGCGGATTGGCGACGTTGCCGTCGACGCGCGCATTCGGGCCGCCGGGGTGCAGGCTGTCGAGCGGATCGACCACGAACGGCAGCGGCTCGTATTCAATCTTGATCAGCTCGATCGCATCCTGCGCGAGCTGCTCGGTTTCGGCCGCAACCGCGAGGATCGGCTCGCCGACGAAGTGCGGCTCGTCGGTCAGGATCGGATTTTGCGGCGGCGGGAACGCCGGCACGTCCTTGGCGGTGAGGATACCGAGCACGCCCTTGAGCTTGAGCGCCGCCGAAGCGTCGATCTTCTTCACCCTGGCATGCGGCATCGGGCTGCACAGCAGGCGGCAGAACACCATGCCGTCGGCACGATAGTCTTCCGCGTACTTCGCCTTGCCGGTGACCTTGCCGTAGATGTCGGGCGGGGTGAAATCCTTGCCGATCAGATCGTATGCCATGTCACGCCTCCCGAGCGGCGCGCATCACCGCATTGAGATAGTGGTCGTAAGCGCCGCAACGGCACAGGTTGCCTGCGAGTGCATGGCGTGCCTCGTCGCGCGTCGGCTTCGGATTGGTCTTGAGCAAGGCCACGGTCGACATGATCTGGCCCGGCGTGCAGAAGCCGCATTGCGGGGCGAGCTCGTCGACGAAAGCCTTCTGCACCTTGTGCAGCTCGCCGTTCGGGCCTTCCAGCCCCTCGATGGTCGTGACCTTGCGTCCGCGCAGCGCATGCGTGAGCGTCGAGCAGGAATGGTGCGGCACATCGTCGATCAGCACCGTGCAGGCGCCGCATTCGCCGCGATCGCAGCCGAGCTTGGTGCCGGTGAG
>DAIUEP010000232.1:0-7511 GCA_036845065.1 Xanthobacteraceae bacterium
CCAGAAGCGCGCCATCGACACCCAGGTCTACGACACCTACGAGATCGAGCGCATCTCCCGCGTCGCCTTCGAGCTCGCGAAGAAACGCCGCAACAAGGTGACCTCGATGGAGAAGCGCAACGTCATGAAGACGGGCGTGCTCTGGAACGAGGTGGTCACGGCGCTGCATGATCGCGAGTTCAAGGATGTGCAGCTCGAGCATCAGCTCGCGGATGCCGGCGGCATGCAGCTCGTGCGCTGGCCCAAGCAGTTCGACGTCATCGTCACCGACAACCTGTTCGGCGACATGCTCTCCGACGTCGCCGCCATGCTGACCGGCTCGCTCGGCATGCTGCCGTCGGCGTCGCTGGGCGAGGTCGACCCGAAAACGAAAAAGCGCAAGGCGATGTACGAGCCGGTGCACGGCTCGGCTCCCGACATTGCCGGCAAGGGCATGGCCAACCCGATCGCGATGCTGGCGTCGTTCGGGATGGCGCTGCGCTACTCGTTCAACATGGGCCGCGAGGCCGACATGCTCGACCAGGCGATATCGGCCGCGCTCGCCAAGGGCCTGCGCACCGCCGACATCAAGTCGGAGGGCTGCACGATCGTCAGCACCAAGGAGATGGGCGCGGCGATCATGGGCGAGATGGAAAAGCTCGCGGGCTGAACGTAAAGCCTGCAATATTGGTTCCGGCATCCGCGGTCTGCGCCTAGGCTTGGCTGGCGGCGGTGCGGAAATAGTCAGGTCCAGGGAGCGCAACGGATGCTTGGCGATGCGATGCGGCTTCTTCTGCGGGCGGCCGCTGCCATACTGGTCGTCATCACGGGCGCCAATGCGCAGGCCTATCCGAACCGGACCATCCGCCTGATCGTGCCGTTTGCGCCCGGTGGGCTCAATGACACGGCGGCGCGACTATTGCAGCCATACCTGGAGAAGGCGCTCGGCCAGCCGGTGATCGTCGACAATCGCCCGGCCGCCAGCGGCATCGTGGGCACCGACGCGGTCGCGAAGGCGCCGCCGGATGGTCACACACTCTTGATGGTGGCGTCGTCGCACACTGTCGTCCCGGCGACCAACTCGAAGCTTCCCTACGACGCCGAGCGCGACTTCGCCGCGGTCGCCATGGTGGGCAAGAACCCCCTGCTGTTTGTGATCAATGCCAAAGTGGCGGCGAAGACCCTGCCGGAGTTTGTCGCGCTGGCGAAGGCCGACCCGGGCAAGTTGAACTATGCAACGCCCGGCGCTGCGAGCCAGTCACATCTCGTGACCGAGCTGTTCGATCAGAAGGCCGGCATCCGGATGCAGCACGTGCCCTATCGCGGCGGAGCGCCTGCGATTCTGTCGGTCGTGCAGGGCGACACCCAGTTCGCGGTGATCTCGCCGCTTGCCTCGCTGCCGCATATCCAATCCGGCGCGTTGCGGGCGATCGCCGCCGGCAGCCTCGCGCGCGATCCGCAACTACCCGACCTGCCGACCGTGGCGCAGTCCGGCTATCCGGGTTTCGAGGCGATCCAGTGGGTCGGGCTGTTGACCACCGCGGGCACACCACGGGGCACCATCGAGCGGCTGAATGCGGAGGTGAACCGCGCCATCCGCGATCCCGACATGATAGCCAAGCTCGCCGCGCAGGGCATCTCGCCGGCGGGCGGCACGCCGGCCGAGTTTCAGAGCGTGATCGCGAGGGAAATCCGCAACTGGACCGAGGTGGCGCGCTCAGCCAACATCAAGGCCGAGTGACGCCACGGAGGATGGGTCGACAAACCGCCGGATCAATAGTTCCAGGGGTACGGATTGCGCGGGCTCGGCAGGTCGAACGGCCCCATCAACGGCGGGCGGCGCGAGAAGGCGGTGTTGTCGATCGCGCTGGTCGGCGAGTAGCCGGGCGGCAGCGCGTAGTCGGTAAACTTGCGATCGCCCGGAAGAACTTCCGTGCCACCGTCAAGGAATGAGCGGGGCTGCACCCGCACGCGCGTGCGCGCACGACTGGCGACCACCTCGGACTGGTTGGCGACGGTCTTCTTTTTCGGCGCGGCCGTCGCGGTTGGGGCCGTAAACGCCATCGCGGCGATTGTCACGGCGCACAGGCCGGCCGCCCAAGACTTCAGTCCCATGTTGACCTCGCGTTCGGTTTCGACCGGCACTCTACTCGTGTTTGACCGGATGCAACAACCCGCACCAGGGTAGCGGGTGGACTTATCGACCAAGGTTTTGAGCGACCGTGGCTTTTGAGCAATGGAATATATTCGCCACAGGAGCATTTTGGTAACATGAATCTGCTCCAAGGTCACCAGCACGAGAAGATTTAGCCAGGAGGACGATCATGTCGGGCAAGATTGAGCGCTCCCTCGAAGAGCTTTATGGCGACCCGGAGCGCGCCGACGCGCTCGTCTTCGGGCGCGAAACCGGCGTGAGCAGGCGCGGATTTCTGGGCGGGACCGGGCTTGCCGCCATGAGCGCGGCGGTCGGCGGCGTCATTCCGTTCGCCGCCAATATGCCGGGCGGGCTCGTTCCGGCCGCCTTCGCGCAAGGTGCCGAGCCGCCGAAGGGCCCCCAATATCTCAATTTCCCGGGCAAGAGCGACAAGCTGGTGGTGCTGGGCGATCGGCCCCTGGTCGCCGAGACGCCGGAGCAGGTGCTCGACGACGACACCACGCCCACCGACAAGTTCTTCATCCGTAACAACGGGCCGACGCCGGAGGCGGCGAGCAATCCCGATTCCTGGAAGATCGTGATCGACGGCGAGGTCAATCAGAAGCTCGAGCTCACGCTGGGGGAGCTCAAGTCGAAGTTCCGGCCGGTGAACCGGCGCCTGGTGCTCGAATGCGGCGGCAACGGCCGCTCATTCTTCACCCCGCAGGCGCGCGGCAACCAGTGGACCAACGGTGGCGCCGGCTGCGCCGAATGGACCGGCGTGCGGCTGGTCGACGTGCTGCGGGCCGCGGGCGTCAAGCCGTCGGCGATCTTCACCGGCCACTATGGCGCCGACCGCAGCCTGGCCGATCCCACCAAGGACGCGATCTCGCGCGGCGTGCCGCTGCGCAAGGCGATGGATGCCAACAACCTCATCGTGTTCGCAATGAACGGGCAGCCGCTGAGCAACATCCATGGCGGGCCGGTGCGGCTGATCATTCCGGGCTGGCCGGGCTCGGTGTCGTCGAAATGGCTCACGCGGGTGTGGGTCCGCGACAAGGTGCATGACGGCGCCGGCATGGGCGGCACGTCGTACCGGGTCGCGATCAAGCCGATGGTGCCGGGCGATCGCGTCGACCCGGACAATTTCCGCGATCTCGAGTCGATGCCGGTGCGCTCGATCATTACCAGCCCGGCGAACGGCACGAGCTTCGGCAAGGACGTGCGCGAGGTCAGGCTGCGTGGCGCGGCCTGGGCCGGCGATCTCACGGTGCGGCGGGTCGACGTGTCGGTCGACTATGGCGCGACCTGGCGACCGGCGCAGCTGCAGCGTCCGAAGAACCCTTATGACTGGCAGCGCTGGACCGCCACGGTGCGGGTGCCGTCGGAGGGCTATTACGAAATCTGGACCCGTGCGACCGACTCGCGCGGCACCATGCAGCCGCACGTCGCCGGCAATTGGAACCCGCAGGGCTATGGGGCCAACCCGATGCACCGCGTGGCGATACGGATCGCGTGATGATGCGCCTGTCTTGCCTGCTGACGGTCGTCCTCGCAGTCGCTGCCCCGCAGGCGGCGTCCGCGCAGCCGTTCACGCCGCGCGACGAGACCCCGGCCGACTATCCGGCCGGGCCGGGCCGGGATCAGACCTTCTACACCTGCACGGCCTGCCACGGCTTCAAGCTGGTCGCGGCCCAGGGCCAGGCGCGTGGGCAGTGGGAGGACACTCTCGAGTTCATGACCCAGCGGCACAGCATGCCCAAGCTCGAGGGCAACGACCGCAAGATCGTGCTCGACTATCTGGAAGCCGCGTTCCCGCCGCGCCGTACGCCAGGCGGCTGGCAGAACCCGTTCCAGAAAAAGTAACTCACTTCGCCGCGATCTGGCCGCGCAGCTTTGGCATGGCGGGCGCGGCGAGCCAGTCGTGCCGCAGCGTATTCGACAGCCGCGCCAGCACGCTCGTCTTCTGGCCGCATGGCTTGCGTTGCCGCTCGGCCTTCGCGAACAGCTCCGTCACCTTCGGCTCGCTTGCCGCCATCACCAGCGACAGCCGCTCGAATGCGCAGGCGAGCACGCCACGGTCGACGATTTCCAGGCTCGCCCGACAATGCCAGCCGATGATCGCCAGCCGCGGCTCCTCGAAGGCGCGCATGAAACCGAGGCACTGGCGTTGCTGTCCGTCGGGACCCGCCACGAAATCGAAGCTGTCGAACGGCCCGAACTTGCTGTCGATCGCGGGGGCTGCCTGGAGCGGGTAGGGCCCGCCCAGCGCGGCGGTCCGGATCGCGACTTCGCTCGCGGCATCGCCGAAGCCGCCGGTCTCCGTGCCCGGGCGGTAGATCTCTATCATCAGGCGCGAGCGCGGCGCGTCGTCCGAGCCCCAGCTCATGAGGTCCCGGCGGCCGCCGCCACTGGCATGGCGTTGGATCGCGTAGTCAGGATTGGGCTGGGCGAATTCCGGGATGGTGAGCGCAAAGGCCCGGAACGGGCGCTCGACCGTGACCCAGTCCGAGCGGAAGGGCTGCTCGCCAGCCCTCTCCTCGTCCGGCGGGGTGAAAACCAGCAGGACTGTGACCGCGATCACGGCCAATCCGCCCAGATAGGCGAAGATGCGCGTGGTCGTCGCGGACAGCTCATCCCGAAACTCACGCCAGGCGGGATGCACGTCGTGCCTCGAAGCCGTTAGACGTTGTCTTAGGCAGACTTCTCGCCTAGAAGCGTTTCAATACCGGTTTCCGCCGCGGCGATCGTCGGGCGAAATCATTTGTGAGGGTTAACAATGGGTTACAAGGTCGCAGTCGTGGGCGCCACCGGCAATGTGGGGCGCGAGATGCTGGGGATTCTGGCCGAGCGGTCGTTCCCGGCCGACGAAGTGATCGCGCTTGCGTCGCGCCGCAGCCAAGGCGCCGAGGTGTCCTACGGCGACCGGGTGCTCAAGTGCCGCACGCTCGAGCATTTTGATTTCTCCGACGTCGACATCTGTCTGATGTCGGCCGGCTCGACGGTGGCGAAAGAGTGGGCGCCCAAGATCGCGGCCGCCGGCGCGGTGGTGATCGATAATTCGTCGTGCTGGCGCTACGATTCCGACGT
Organism: Xanthobacteraceae bacterium; assembly: GCA_036845065.1. GTDB lineage: Bacteria > Pseudomonadota > Alphaproteobacteria > Rhizobiales > Xanthobacteraceae > VAZQ01. The sequence goes on from DAIUEP010000232.1 coordinate 5,204, forward strand.
GCCGCTGATCGTGCCGGAGGTGAACGCCGACGCGGTCGTGGGCTTCCGCAAGCGCGGCATCATCGCCAACCCGAACTGCTCGACCGCCCAGCTTGTGGTCGCCCTCAAGCCGCTGCATGACCGCGCCAAGATCAAGCGCGTCGTGGTTGCGACCTATCAGTCGGTGTCGGGCGCCGGCAAGGACGCGATGGACGAGCTGTTCTCGCAGACCAAGTCGGTCTTCAGCCTGGCGGAAATGGAGAGCAAGAAGTTTCCCAAGCGCATCGCCTTCAACCTGATCCCGCAGATCGACGTGTTCCTGGACGACGGGTTCACCAAGGAAGAATGGAAGATGGTGGTCGAGACCAAGAAGATTCTCGATCCCAAGATCAAGCTGGTCGCCACCTGCGTGCGCGTGCCGGTGTTCATCGGCCATTCCGAGGCGGTCAATATCGAGTTCGAGAACCCGATCACCGCCGACGAGGCGCGCGAGATCCTGCGCAGCGCGCCGGGCTGCATCGTCATCGACAAGCGCGAGCCGGGCGGCTACGTCACGCCGCACGAATGCGCCGGCGAGGACGCGACCTATATCAGCCGTATCCGCGAGGATGCGACGGTCGAGAACGGGCTGGTGATGTGGATCGTCGCGGACAACCTGCGCAAGGGCGCGGCGCTGAACGCGATCCAGATCGCCGAGTGCCTGATCAACCGCAAGCTGATCAGTGCGAAGCAGAAGGCGGCGTAGGCAAACAGACTACGCCCAGATCGCCATCGTGAGCCCGAACGCGTCCCGCTCCGGCGGGTCCGGGAACGGTCGCGCCAGACCTGCGTGAATGCGGCGCGCGATCGCGGCGCAGGCGAGCGCGTCGATGAGATCGTCGGGGCCGGCGCCCTTGGGCGGCGCGGCTTCGACGGCCATGGCCGGCAGGCCCGCGCTGACCAGCAATCGGCGGCGCAGCGCCAGGCCCACCTCGTAAGGCCGGCTTTTGACCTTCTTCGCCTCGCTCAGCGCCTTGTCGCCGTTGAGCCGCCAGAACGCCAGCTCGGGATGCACCTCGAACACGTGTCGCGCCAGCGCCGGGTCGGCGCGCAATGCGGCATCGACCTCGCGGATCTTCGGCGCCAGCATGAAGAGTTGCTTCGATACCTTGCGCGGCGGCTCAGAGGTGAGAAGCGCGATTCGGCAGGCCTCGCGATAATCCTGCGCCGCGATTGCGGCCCGCGACGGCACCGAGAACACCGATGACTGGCGCGCGCCGAGGAGCGGCCGCACCGCGCGCTCGGCCGCGCGTCCGCCATGACCGGCGCGCTCGGGCAACCCGATCGGAATGTCGATCGCGATGATGTCGGGCGTTTCCGGTGCAGCCAGCACGTCGGCGAAGCGCGGCACGACCCGCAGGCGCACCTCCGGCCGGTCCGCCTGCACGAAGGCGACAACCCACCCCGATGGGCAGCCATCAACGCCGGCGAGCCAGATGTCGCGGTTGCTCATGGCCTCACGCTGGCATGGGTGGGCGCCGCGCGAAAGACTGGGCGCTTACTCGCGCGCGATGCTGGCGAAGCGGCCCGATCCGCGTTCGAGCACCGAGAGCTCGCCGGTGGCCACGTCGAAATAGGCGCCGAACAGCGTCAACGTGTTGCGGTCGCAAGCGCTGCGGATGAACGGAAACGTCATGAGGTTTTCAAGCGAGCGCTGCAGCGACGCTTGTTCGAGCCGCGTGAGATACCCGCTCTCCTCCTTATGCGACTGCACGGAGGCGGCCGCCGGCGCGAGCAGCGAGATCCATTTGCCGATGAAGTCGCCGCTCGGCGCGTTGCTGGCGAAGGCCTGGATGCCGCCGCAGCGCGCATGCCCGAGCACGACGAGGTGCTTCACGCGCAGAACCGTCACGCCATATTCGAGCGCGGCCGACACGCCATGATAGAGGCCATCCGGCGAATAGGGCGGCACCAGGTTGGCGACGTTGCGGACGACGAACAATTCGCCTGGGCCGGCGTCGAAGATCACCTCGGGCGACACCCGCGAGTCGCAACAGCCGACCACCATGGTCTCGGGCGCCTGTCCGCGCTCCGCCAGCTCGCGATAGCGGCTCTGCTCGGTCGGCAGCCGTCCGGCCCGGAAGACGCGGTAGCCCTCGTGTAGCCGCGGCGGAAGGCTTGCTTCAGTGTCCATGGCAGCCCGCTAGTGCCCCGTTTCCGAAGTTCGTGATACACCTCAGCACACTCTGACACGAACTTCGGAAACAGAGGGGCACTAGCAACTCTATGATTCTAGTGCCGCCTTCGATTTGAAGTTCCTAACAGAGTTTGCTGCAGGTGGTGTAGGAAC
>DAIUEP010000233.1:0-7434 GCA_036845065.1 Xanthobacteraceae bacterium
ATGCGCTTCTTCATCGCCAAGGTGAATCTCGACCGCATGGCGAAGCTCGGCAACGGCTATCTGCGGCCGCTGCAGGTGCGCTACGAGACGCCCAAATTCATGCTGCCGATCCGGCTGGGCACCGTCAACGCCAGCGGGCCGCAGGACCTGATCGTCTATGCGCTGACCAGGAACGGCCGGGTCGAGACCGCGAACTATCGCACCGTCGCGCTGCCCTCGAACGCCAGCGTGCCGCTGTTCGTGAAGCACGACTTCCCCACCTTCTACAAATCGATGTTCGACAAGGCGGTCGCACGAGAGAGGATGCGCGCGGTGTTCGTCGAATACGCCTGGGACCTGGCCTGGTGCGACCCCTGCGCGGCCGACCCGATGAGCAGCAAGGAGCTGGTCGAGCTCGGCGCGCGCTGGATCGTGACCGACGACGACAAGCCATTCCGCCCGGTGCAAGGCGCCAACGCCTATGTGACGCGCCTGCATGTGCGCTACGACGCACAGAGCTTCCCGGAGGACCTGGTGCTGACCGAGACGCGTGACCGCTCGAACTTCCAGGGCCGCTATGTGCTCAACCATCCCTGGAAAGGCTCGACGAGCTGCGAAGCAGGCGCCAAGTATCGCGCCGAGCTGCCCAAGCGGTTCGAGCAGGAGGCGCAGAACCTCTCGAACCTGACCGGCTGGCCGCTTGCGGACGTCCTGGCCGAGATGGAAGCGACCGGGCAGCCGACGCGCACGCGGTGAGGCGGGCGCGGAGCGCGACGCGGGAACGTTTCTGTCATCCCGGCCGAGCGAAGCGAGAGCCGGGATCCATTCAGTATACGAAGCCGATGGGTCCCGGCTCGGCGCTTCGCGCCGTCCGGGACGACACCCAGCGATCTCTCAAGATCGAGATGGCTCCTGGCAGTCACCAGATAGCCCGCGCGACTCCGAGCAAGTCAACGAGAGCTCATGCCAACAACCCCGCGACCGGCTTCACCGCGCTGCTCTCCGGGAAAACCTTGCTGGCAAGCGCGGTGTCGTCGACACGCAGGTGATCGCGCAGCAGCCCCTTCAATACGGCGCGCAGATCGGTGGTCGGCTTGAGGTCGCGTTTCTCGTGCAGATTGGCCTCCTTGAGGCCCGGCCAGTCGGCGACGACGCGGCCGCCCTTGAGCGCTCCGCCGGCCAGGAACGCGACCGTGCCGGTGCCGTGATCGGTGCCATCGGTGCCGTTGATCCGGGCGGTGCGGCCGAACTCGGTAATCACCGCAACGACGCATTCGCGCCAGGCCTCGCCCATATTGGTCTCGATCGCCGCGATGGCGCCGTCGAGCGCGCCAAGCAATGCGGCGAGCCGCCCGTCGAGCGCGCCCTCGTTGGCATGCGTGTCCCAGCCATCGAAGGCGAGCGCCCCGATGCGCGGGCCGTCCGGACGCGCCAGGAACTTCGCCGCCGTGCCGGCCGATTCCGCAAAGAAGGCGCGCACCTGCGCGGCGGCGGCCGGCCGCGACTGGCCCTCCATGCCGCCGGCGCGCGCGATCTCGGCGAGCCCCATGCGCTCCTCCAGGACACGCGCGAGCGCCGGATCGGTGTGGCGATAAAGGTCGAGGAGCCGCATCAGCGTATCGTCGCTTGCCGGCGGCAGCCGCGGCGGTGTCCAGGACAGGACCGGCGCCGGCCCGCGCACCACCAGTGGCGCGATCGGCCCGACCGCGAAGGCGTTGCGCGAACTGGTACGCGTAGAATTGGCGTTGCCCGTGGGTTCGAGCGCGGCGAGCGCGCGATTGAGCCAGCCGGTGCTTACCGCGCCCGGGCGCGCAAGCCCGCTTTCAAGCACGTCCTGACCGTCGAAATGCGAGCGTTCGCGATAGGGCGACGCCACCGCATGCACGATCGCCGCCGTGCCGGCCTGATAGAGCCGATGCAGGTTCGGCATCGCCGGATTGAGCGCGAACATCGGATCGAGCTTGAGCGCCGGCGTCTTGCCCTCGAGCGTGAGCGCCTTGTCGCCGCGCAGCTTCACCCAATCGGGATCGCCGACCGGCGCGACCGCCGCAAGCCCATCGAGCGCACCGCGCAGCACGATCACGAGCAGGCGCGGATCGCGGCCTTCGGCCAGCGCGAGCTTCGGCAGATGCGCCCAGGCAAACAGCGTGCCGGAGGCGAGCAGCAATTGCCGACGTGTTGGAGCATGCGAGTCGATGGTCATGACCTGTCTCTTTGGTTCGATCCCGGCTCGCGCATTGCGGTCAGACAGTCTTGTGCAATTCGCGCAGTCTTGCCACCACCGCAATGCTTGGCCGGGATGACGCAGCTTCTATGCGCCACGGCGCGTCATCTCCGTTGGAACTCAGGCGCCATCAGGAGCAGCGCCAAGGCCTGGGTCCGGCTTTCGGCGCGCGCGACCGTCCGCTTGGTCTCGGCCGAGGCAATCGGCGCGAGCGCCTCTTCGAACACCGTGGTCGGATCAGCGGCAGGTGCGATGCGCGCGGCGACCTGGCTCGCGACATCGAGTCGTTGCGACAGGCCATCGAGCCAGGTCGCGTCGTCATCGGCAAAGCCGTTCGGCGCCGGCGGCCGCCACAGCGGCTCGCCGAGCAGGTTCTGCGCCTGCATGACCGGACGAACATCCGTCACGCTCGCCCCGGTGGCGCGCAACGCGCTCACGATCCATTCGGTGGGCCGCTTGAGCTTGCTGCGCGGCGTCGCCCAGGATTCCGGCGCGGCCACGAGCGCCTTGGCGACCTCCTTGAGATCGCCTTCGGTGTCACGGAAACGCTTGGCAAGCCGCTCGACCAGCGCCAGCGCCGGATCGTCGGCGACGAAATGGCGCGCCAGCTTGTGCGCCACGTGCGTCGCCGTGGCCGGATGGCGGGCCAGATCCGCGAGCACGCGGCGGCCCTGGTCGAAGCCCGCGTCGGCATAGGCCTGGCCGACCACCGTCTGGGTTCCGGGCTCATGCATGCGCGGATTGAAGGTGAACTCGCCGCCGCGCGCGGGATCCTGGGCCACCGGGATCAGGCTCCAGCCGGTGATGACCTTGGCGAAACTCGTGACATCGTCCTGCGTGTAGACCGTGCGTACGCCGAGCGTATGCAGTTCCAGGATCTCGCGCGCGAGATTCTCGTTGAGGCCACGGCCACGATTCTTGCCGGCCTGCGAATTCGGGCCGATCGAGCGCCCGTTGTCGAGGTAGATGAGCATCGCCGGATGGGTCTCGACGGCGCGCAGCATGTCGACGAAGCGGCCGAGCACATTGGCGCGGATCGCCTCGCGCTCGAAGGCGCCCGCGATCGGACGCACGCCGCCTTTGTCGGCGGAGACACAGAAATGGTTAGACCAGAACCAGGCGAGCCGCTCGGCGAAGCCGATCTCGGCATCGAGCGCCGCGCCGAGCCGGGCCTTGGCCTCGTCGAGATAGATCTGCTGCGGCGCCACGCCGGCATTGGGCTTGGCTTCCGCGGGTGGCGCGCCGGCTGGCGGTTCCGCTGGCGCAGCCCCTGCGGCGTCCTTGGCGTCCTTGCTCTCCTTGGGCGCCGACTTGGCGGCGCGACGTTGCTCCCGCAGCGACTGCTGGAACGCAAAGGCCGCGCGCGCGGCGACGCCACTGCTCATCAGGTCGGCATTGGCGATGCGGCCGGCGCCCGGCCGGTCAAGCTCGGCGATCAGCGCGCCGCGCGGATCGGACGCGATGGCCGCGATCGAGCCGGTGCGCGGCCCGAGACCGAAACGATTGAGTGCGAGTGCTGCTTCTGCTTTGGAATCAAGAGCCATGCGCTATCGTCCGCTGGACTCGACAAGGCTTTGTACACCATCAGACGCGCTGATGTCGAAAGCGAGGCGATGGAACTTCATTAAATTATTGCAACGTATGAACAAATCGACAGCTTCACGGCCACACCCGACGCGGCCCCGCGGTGGCTGGCGTGGTGTGACCTCACAACGGTCCGCGAAAAATGAAGTAGGCGCCGGCCGCCACCAGTGCAAAACCGATGGCGTAGTTCATCGGCTCCTTGAGATAAAGGACCGAGAAGGCGGCGAACACCAGGAGGGTGACGATCTCCTGGATGGTCTTGAGCTGAGCGGCCGGGTAGACTGCGCTGCCCCACCGGTTTGCCGGCACGCCCAGGCAGTATTCCACAAAGGCGATCCCCCAGCTCGCAAGAATGACACCGATGAGCGGCACCTCCTTGAAACGCAGGTGTCCGTACCAGGCGAGTGTCATGAACACGTTGGAACCAATCAGCAGCACGATCGGCAGCAGATGCGGAGAGAGGCCTATCGACGGCATGCAAATCACCGTATTCGTCGAGAGTTCAACACTTCGGCGATTGTGTAGCCGCAGGCAAGCGCTCTGAGCCCCCGAACGATCTCACGCCGCGCGCCGGCTTGCGTCGCAACGCCGTCAAACGGAATTTGTCGCGAGGTGTCAGTCGCATGATTCAGCGGAATAAAAATCGCATAGCCTTGCTTGAGTTGCGTCCGCGCACACTTTACTTCCGGGGGCGACCAGCGCCGCATGGTCGTCTCAATTGTGTCCCAACGTGGATTTTTGTGGCCCGAATCCGGAGAACCAAAGGATGCGCACGCTCTCCTCAACCGTCGCGGCATTTGCCGCCCTGTTCCTCGCGTTGGCCCCGCCGGCGGCAAACGCCCAGCAGCCACAGCAACCCCAGCTGGCTCCGCCAAAGGCCTACAAGCCGGTTCCAGTGAAGTTGCCCCAGCCGGTAGGCGACCCCACTTTTGCGACGTTTCGCCAGCAGCTTACTGGGATTGCCGAAAAAATGGACCGGGCCGCGCTGGCGCCTATTGTGGCGCAGAATTTCTTCTGGATTCCCGAAGGCAAGGATATTGCCGAGAAGAACAAGCCCCCGATCGAGAATCTGTCCAAGGCCATCGGCCTTGAGGGCCAGGATCCGCCCGGCTGGGACCTTCTTGCCGGCTACGCCGCCGAGCCGACCGCCGATCCCATCAATGATCCCGATCATCCGGGCGTGATCTGCGCGCCCGCCGAGCCCGCGATCGAGGACAAGGCTTTCGAGGAGCTGGTGACGGCGACGGCAACCGATCCCGCGGAATGGGGCTACCCGACGCGCGACGGGATCGAGGCGCGGGCGCAGCCGCAGCCCACCTCCCCGGTGGTCGAGAAACTCGGCATGTACCTCGTGCGTGCCTATCCGGACGACTCGCCGGCAGGTGCCGTGAACACCGAGGTGATCCGCATCGTCACGCCATCCGGCAAGCTCGCCTTCATCCCGATCGATACCCTGCTGCCGCTTGCGAGCGACCAGGTCTGCTACATCAAGGACGGAGCGACCTGGAAAATCGCCGGTATCATTGGTGGCGTGCCGCCCACCAAATAGCTCCCGATTAGCCTATTGCATTCGTGACCAAGGCGGGAGACGGTTGTCTCCCGCCTCTATTTTGGGCAGGCGGGGGGACACCACCGCGATCGCTCGCGGTGTAACACTGTAACAATGCTCGGGAGGGTATTACGATGTCGCGAATGCACTTGGCCGCAATGGCGGCCGCAATCGCCGCAGCCGGCGCGATGACGATGGCGGCGATCGCACCCGCCGCGGCGCAGCAGCCGCAAATCCAGACCACCAAGATCGAAGGGACGGACAACGTCTACCTCTTTCGCAACGGCAATCATCAAGCGATCTTCATCGTCACCCGCGATGGCGTCATCGCCACCGATCCGGTCGCCTATGGCCGGCCGAATGGCGGCCAGCAATATGTCGACGAGATCAAGAAGGTCACCGACAAGCCGATCAAGTATCTGATCTACAGCCACCACCACTACGATCACATCGCCGGCGGCAAGGCGTTCAAGGACGCGGGCGCGACCATCATCGCGCATCGCCGCGCCAAGGAGCGGCTTGCGGCCCTGAAGGACCCGGCAACACCGCTGCCGGATCAGACCGTCAGCAACAGCGGCCGGGTGATCAACCTCGGCGGCACCAGGCTGGAGCTCAAATACGTCGGCCTCAATCATTCGGACTCGACGCTGGTGATGCTGCTGCCGAAGGAGAAGCTCATCTTCGTCGTTGATCTGCTCGGCGTCGGCACCATGCCGGGCCGCGGCCTGATCGACTTCTACCCGGTCGAGGCCGAAGAATCGATCAAGCGGATCCTCGCAATGAACTGGGATCGGCTGATCCCCGGACATCCCGGCGCACCGAACGGTCGCCTCGGCACCAAGAAGGACGCTGAGGATCAACTCGCCATCCTGCGCGAAGCGTCGGCCGAGATCCAAAAGCTCGCGCGCGAAGGCAAGTGCTGGGAGCCAGCCGAAAAGCAGCTCAAGCTTGAGAAATATGCGAGCTGGCCGGGCTACGCCGGCAGCATGGAGTTCCTGGGCCGGCGCTATTGCGGGCTGTGGGGCCGCGGCACCTGACCTTGGCGCGCCGGCACCTGGCATTATACCGGTGTCCGGATGCCACTTGGATCAATCCATGTCATGAGAGATTCACGTGGGGAACGCAAGTTCCCCACGTTTGCCGTTGTGTAGACTGCCCCGGGCGCCGCGCAAGACGACGCCGGCAACAAGACCATTGCAAATGGTCACAACCCGAAGATCACACCCCAAGGAGAAGCAACGATGCCTAAGCGACCCATCGCCGGGCTCGCCGCCGTGATGACGGCCCTGCTCGCCACCACCGCCCAGGCGCAGACGCCGCCCTTCGCCACCACCAAGGTCGAAGGCACCGACAACGTCTACATCTTTCGCTTCGGCGGCCATCAGTCGATGTTCATCGTCACGCCCGCTGGCGTGATCGCGACCGACCCGATCGGGCTGCGCCGGCCGGCGGCCAAGGCCTACATCGAGGAGATCGAGAAGATCACCAAGGCGCCGATCAAGTATGTGATCTACAGCCACAGCCACTTCGACCACATCGCGGGCGGCAAGCCGTTCAAGGACAAGGGCGCGATCTTCGTCGCGCACCGCAACGCCAAGACCCGCATCCAACAGGTCAAGGACCCTGATGTCGTGGTCCCGGACCAGGTCGTGACCGGAGCCAAGCGCAACATCACGCTCGGCGGCACGACGATCGAGCTCAATTACGTGGGCAAGAACCACTCCGACTCCACGCTGGTGATGCGGCTGCCGAAGGAGAAGATCATCTTCACGGTCGACTGGATTCCGCTCAACGGCGTGCAGTTCCGCGGCATGGCGGACAACTATCTGCCCGACATGGAAGACAGCCTGAAGAAGGTGATCGCGATGGACTGGGAGCGGATGATCCCCGGCCACCCGGGCCCCGGCGGACGGCTCGGCAACAAGGACGACGCGCGCACCGCGCTGTCCTATCTGCAGGATCTGTCGGCGGCGGTGAAGGAAGCGGCCGGCCAGGGCAAGTGCTACGCCGACGCGATGCGCGACATCAAGCTGCCGAAATACGAAAGCTTCGGCAACTACGCGGCGAACCTGCCGATGAATATCGAGCGCTATTGCGA
>DAIUEP010000234.1:0-7415 GCA_036845065.1 Xanthobacteraceae bacterium
ATCACTCCCACTCGATCGTGCCGGGCGGCTTGCTGGTCACGTCGTAGACCACGCGGTTGACGCCCTTCACCTCATTCACAATTCGCGTCGCCACCGCGCCGATGAAGGCCATGTCGAAGGGATAGAAATCAGCCGTCATGCCGTCGGTCGAGGTGACGGCGCGCAGCCCCACCACATAGTCGTAGGTGCGGAAGTCGCCCATCACCCCGACGGTGCGCACCGGCAGCAGCACCGCGAAGGCCTGCCAGATCTCGTCATAGAGGCCGGCGCGGCGGATCTCCTCGATGAACACCGCGTCGGCGCGGCGCAGGATCTCCAGCTTCTCATGCGTGATCTCGCCCGGACAGCGGATCGCAAGGCCGGGGCCCGGGAACGGATGGCGGCCGACGAACTTCTCCGGCAGGTGAAGCTCGCGGCCGAGCGCGCGCACCTCGTCCTTGAACAGTTCGCGCAGTGGCTCGACGAGTGTCATGTTCATGCGCTCGGGCAGGCCGCCGACATTGTGGTGCGACTTGATGGTCACCGACGGGCCACCGGTGAACGACACGCTCTCGATCACGTCGGGATAGAGTGTGCCCTGCGCCAGGAACTCCGGCGATCCCTTGCCGTCGGCCGCGACCTTCTTGGCCTCCGCCTCGAACACATCGATGAACAGCTTGCCGATGGTCTTGCGTTTCTCCTCGGGATCGGTCACACGCGCGAGCGCGCCGAGGAACAGCTCCTCCGCTTCGACATGAACGAGCGGGATGTTGTAGCTGTCGCGAAACAGCGAAACGACGTCCTTGGCTTCGCCGAGCCGCAGCAATCCATGGTCGACGAACACGCAAGTGAGCTGGTCGCCGATCGCCTCGTGAATGAGCACCGCCGCGACCGCGGAGTCGACGCCGCCGGAGAGCCCGCAGATCACCCTGCCGTTGCCCACCTGGGCACGGATCTTCTCGATCGCCTCCTCCTTGAAGGCGCGCATGGTCCAGTCGCCCGCGCAGCGGGCGATCTTGCGCACGAAATTGCGGATGAGGAGCGCCCCGTGCGGCGTATGGATCACCTCCAGGTGGAACTGGGTGGCGTAGAATTTGCGCGCCTCGTCGGCGATCACCGCGATCGGCGCGTTGGGGGCCTTAGCGACCGCGCGAAAGCCCGGCGGCAGCCCGGTCACCCGATCGCCGTGGCTCATCCAGACCGGATACTTCTCGCCGACCCGCCAGACGCCCTCGAACAGCGCGCTGTCCTCGATGACCTCGACCTCGGCGCGGCCGAATTCGCGGTGGTGGCCGCCTTCGACCTTGCCGCCGAGCTGGTGCGCCATCGCCTGCTCGCCATAGCAGATGCCGAGCACCGGTATGCCAGCCTGGAAAATCGCCATCGGGGCGAGCGGCGCGCCCGGTTCATGCACGGAGGCGGGGCCGCCGGAGAGTATGACGGCCTTGGGCTTCATCGCCTGGAAGGCCGCTTCCGCCTTCTGAAACGGCACGATCTCGCAATAGACCCCCTCCTCGCGCACGCGCCGCGCGATCAGCTGCGTCACCTGCGAGCCGAAGTCGACGATCAGGATCTTGTCGTGGGAAGGGGCTGTCATGGGCAGCAGTTAATGGATCGATGCGCCAGCGGCAACCGGCCTTGTGGACTTTGTGGGGTCTTGTGGATTTTGTCCGCGGGCCGCACCGCTCGGTCCGCCCTCTGAACTCGATAACTTCTCGTTCCGACTAAGCAATAGTACTGTAAGCAAGTAGTGGCTAAGATCATTTCGAATCGCGAGCGGAGACCCCCATGGTTGCAATTCGGCCCTTCTCTCACGGCGCGGCTCGGTTGGTCGGTCGAACCCTGCTGCTGGCAGTCCTGCTGGCTGCGCCGGCGCTCGCGCAGCAAGGCGCCCTGCAGCCGGGCGAGGCCTATGTGACGCGGTTTTCCGGCACGCTGTTTGGCGCGAGCGGCCCCATCATCGACTTCAACGGCACCGTCGGCAGCATCATCGACGTGCGCAATCCGGGCCAGGCGCCGCAGGGCACCCATTGGCTGTACGAGCCGCAGCGCAGCCCGGTCACCGCCGGCCAGGTGGGCCAGGTGTTCGGCGTCACGCTTGACGATGCCAACCCGCCCAACGTGTATCTCGCGGCGACCTCGGCCTTCGGCCTCCACCGCACCCCGGACAACACCCAGTGGATGCCCGGCATGTGGGGCCAGGGCGGCGGACCGGGCACGATCTACCGGCTCGATGCCGCAACCGGCTACCAGCCGCGCCCGTTCGCGCAAGTCACCCTGAACGGGCGACCGAACAGCGGGCCTGCGCTCGGCAACATCGCCTACGACCGTTTCAACAAGCAGCTGTTTGCCACCGATCTCGAAACCGGGATGATCCACCGCGTCCGCGCAGCCGATGGCGCCGATCTCGGCTTCTACGACCACGGCGTGCAGGGCCGGCAAAGCTTCTTCGATGCCGAATCCGGGCAACCGGCGGGCCTTGGCCCGATCGGCTTCGATCCCAATTCGAGCGCGCGGATCGGCGATTGCCAGGGCCGTTTCGATCTCACGCCGCAGTGCTGGAATCTCGCCTATTCGGGCCGGCGCGTTTGGGGCCTCGGCGTGCACCGCAATCCGAGCCGCAACGAGGTCAGGCTCTACTACTCGGTGTGGAGCAGCCCGGCCTTTGACAATTTCGGCTGGCAGAACGCGCAGGACGACGACAAGCGCAATTCGGTCTGGTCGGTGCGCCTCGGCCCCGACGGCAACTTCGCCGGCGACGTGCGGCGGGAATTCATCGTACCTGACTTCTTCGCCAAGCCCGACGATGTTGCCCGCGCCGGCTTCAGCCAGCCGGTGAGCGACATCAGCTTCGCCACCTGCGGCCCGCGGCCGGTGATGCTGCTCGCCGAACGCGGCGGCATCCGCAACCTCGGCCTGGCGGCGGAGAACCCGTTCGCCACGCCGCACGAGGCGCGCGCGCTCCGCTACGAGCTCGACCAGGCCGGCACCTGGCGCGCGGTCGGACGCTACGATGTCGGCTTCTACAATCGCGAGAGCGACGGCGAGCCGTTCCTCAATGCGAATTGCTCGGGCGGCATCGCGTTCGGGCTTGGCTACGACACCAATACCTGGACCGCCGACCCATCCAAGCGCGACCAGTTCGTCTGGATCACCGGCGATGCCCTCTGCTCCCCAGAGGGACCTTGCTATCTGGCCGGACAGGGCTCGCGCGGCAGCGCGCCGCAACCCGCGGGCGGCCCCGGCCAGGACTCGCCGCTGGACGACTCCCAGGTCCACGGCATCCAGGGCATGGCGGAAGGAGCGTTCGAGGAGATCAATCCGAATACGGCCCAGCAACCGCTTTTGCAGACCAATGCCGCAACCTCCGCCGGCCTCGGCCAGTCCTACCTGATCGATACCGACATCAACTTCGACGCCCGAGGGGCGATCGTCGACGCCGAGCTCGCGCGCAACGACGCCACCAAGATCGGCGATATCGCGATCTACATGCCCTGCGAGGCGCCCACCGATTATGCCGGGTACTTCCTGGTGCCGGGGACCGAGCCACCGCCGCCCGCCGGCTATCACTATCGCTACGGCTCGCATAGCGCCTATTGGAGCCACAGCCGGTTCGGATCGCACAATCCCTATTGGAGCCATAACCGTTTCGAGTCGCACGATCGCTTCGCCAGCCACTGGCGCTACGCCTCCCACGACCGCCGGCTGAGCCACCAGCGCCAAGGCTCGCACGACCGCAACCGCAGCCATTGGCGCATAGCCTCGCACGATCAACGCGTCAGCCATAACCGGCTCGGCTCGCACGACCAGCGGCTGAGCCATACCCGCACCGGCTCGCATGATCAGAGACTCAGTCATGCGCGCACCGGCTCACATAATCAGCAGTTGAGCCACAATCAGAAGGGCTCGCATAACCAGAAGCAGAGCCATAACCAGTTGGGCTCCCATAACCAGCGGCTGAGCCACAGCCAGCAGGGCTCCCATAACCAGACGCAGAGCCATAACCAGAAGGGCTCGCATAATGTGGTCCTGAGCAAGAATCAGCAGCATGATCTGACGCGGAGCCACAATCAGAAAGGCTCGCACAACCAGACCCTGAGCCATAACCAGAAAGGCTCGCACAACCAGACCCTGAGCCATAACCAGAAGGGCTCGCATAACCAGGTCCAGAGCCACAATCAGAAGGGCTCGCACAACGCGACCCAGAGCCACAATCAGAAGGGCTCGCACAACGCGACCCAGAGCCACAATCAGAAGGGCTCGCATAACGCGACCCAGAGCCACAATCAGAAGGGCTCACACAACGCGACCCAGAGCCACAATCAGAAGGGCTCCCACAACGCGACTCAGAGCCACAATCAGAAGGGCTCGCATAACCAGGTCCAGAGCCACAACCAGAAGGGCTCGCACAACGCAGCTCAGAGCCACAACCAGAAGGGCTCACATAACCAGGTCCAGAGCCACAACCAGAAGGGCTCGCATAACCAGGTCCAGAGCCACAACCAGAAGGGCTCGCACTCGACCGCGGCCAGCAAACTGGTTCCCAGATGAGCGCCCGTCGATCGTGTTGCGTGGAGAGGGCTACATGAGTCCGTGTCGGTCGTGGCTGGTGCGGACGGCCATCATGGTGGCCGCTCTGACCGCGAACCTGGGCATGGCAGCGGCAGAGGGCCACGCGCCGCAGTTCTACACCAATCAGTCCTTCGTCGAGGACGCGATCGCCGCGCCGTCGCTTCCGGTCGCCAATCCGGTGGCGATGTTCGCCTACGTGCTCGGCAACCTGCCCGACCGCGTCAAGGTCTATCCGACCGAGAACTACTACTATTTCAGCTTCACCCACGACCACGTCCGCTATGCCGGCAACATCAGGCTCGACGTCGTCGATCGCGACCAGGGCAAGGTCAACTTCGCCTACTACGTCGACCTGGCGGAGTGGAAGGACCAGGATCCGATCAGCTACATCCTGCTCGATCAGCGCAATGGCGTGAAGGTCGAGAAGCTCGAGCCGCTCGTCTACCGAATTTCCTACGGCAGCCGCAGCGTCGTGTTCGAGCTCAACGACCTCGGCAACGTGAAGCCGCCGCCGGGCGCGCTTGCGGCCGACGAAAGCTACATCGGCCCGGTGTTCGATGAATCGGCGATGCGGTTCTTCCTGATATTCAACCGCAAGCTCAAGGTGTTTCACTACGTGCTCGACGAGACGATCGCGATCGCCGATCAGCTTATTCCGATTTCGGGCTCGGAGCGCATCCTGATCGGGAAGCGGACCGGCTTCGCCTACTATCGCGACGATCGGATCAACCGCAAGATCCTCATCGGCGTGTTCGAGGGTAATTCGCGCGTCAACAACTACTATGACGGCCCGTTCGATCAACTGCCCGACAACTTCATCGAAGGCGAGACGCTGCGCGAGGCGATCCTCGCGGTCGATCCGAGCCTGACCGGCAAGATCGACCGCTATGGAATCTCTCCGGGCGGCCAGGACCGCTACCTGATCGCGCCCTATCGGCACTATCGCAACGACGACGACCTGATCGCATTCCAGCGCTGCGCGACCAGCAAGCGCGTGCCGGCGGCGCGCTACTACGAGTGCTTCGTGTACGACGACGAGACCGGCATGCAGCGCGCCGAGATTCCGCCGCCCAGGCCCAAGAGCCGCGCGCGGCCCAAGGCGCCGCCCAAGCATCTGTGACGGCCAAGCATCTGTGACGGCCCGACGCGGGCGGGCCTGCCCGCCTTACGCCTTGCGCGCCATGACCGCGACATAGAAACCGTCGGTGTCGGTGCGGCGCGGTGTCATCAACAGCCCCTCCTCCGCCATCAGCACGGCGCGGCGGAACATGAAGGCGCGCTCACCCAGCGCGCCTGCGATCTCAGCCGGTGGCACAGCTGCGAACTGCGGATGCCGCGCGAGAAATCCACGCACCTGATCGCCGTTCTCCTCGCTCAGCACTGAACATGTAATGTAGGCGATGCGCCCACCGGGCTTCACCAGCGCGGCCGCGGTGTCGAGGACGGCGGCTTGCTCCTTGCAGCGCGTCTCGAGCGCGCCCGGCCGCACCCGCCACTTGGCGTCGGGATTGCGCCGCCACGCCCCAGTGCCGGTGCATGGCGCATCGATCACTACGAGATCCGCGCGTTCCGCAAGGTCCTCGAGCGAGGCGGCCTGCCCCTTCGGCGTGCGCACCTGTACGTTGTGGGCGCCAGCACGCTCGATGCGGGCGTGGATGGGGGCGAGCCGGCGCTTGTCGGTATCGGTCGCGTGGATCTGCCCGCGGCCGTCCATCATGGCCGCGAGCGCCAGTGTCTTGCCGCCGGCGCCGGCGCAGAGATCGACCACCTGCTCGCCCGGCTTGGCGCCCGCGCAGAGAGCGGCAATCTGCGAGCCTTCGTCCTGCACCTCGATCAATCCCTTGAGAAAGGCCGGCTCGGCATGGATCGCGGGGCTCTTGGCGTCCGGCGCCATCGCGATGCGCAGGCCAACGGGCGACCAGCGCGTCGGCGTGGGCGAGAGATGGGCGATCGCCGCAGCCGCCTCGTCGCGGCTGCCCTTGAGGGTGTTGACGCGCAGATCAAGCGGCGCGCGGCTCGCGAGCGCGGCGCCCTCGGCGACCCGCTCGTCTCCAAACGTGCGCGTCAGATGCGGATCGAGCCACTCCGGATAGTCGCCGGCGACATGCGGCGGCGCGCCCTCGAGGCTCGGCGCCGCAAGCCGCGCACGCTCGTGCTCGCTCAAGGCTCCCGGCGCATGGCGCCCGTCCCCGGCGAGGCGTTCGATTGCGGCGAGATCAAGCTTGCGCTCGATCGCCAGCATGCCGAGCACGACCGCGCGCGCGGTGGCCTCGCCGATCACGAAAGCGGCGGAAGCCTTGCGCCGCAGCGCGTCGTAGACGAGGCCCGCGATGGCGGCGCGGTCGCCGGAGCCGGCGAAGCGATGCGCAAGGCCCCAATCTTTGAGCGCATCGCCGGCCGGGCGCCGCCGCGTATCGATATCGGCAAGCACTTCGATGGCGGCAGACAGGCGGGCTCCAGGTGTCATGGCGCTCTGTTGGGCCCTTCCGGCCGCGATGGCAAGGCTTGCGCGCGCTGTGGCCGTCGATATTTCAGCGATTGTCTCCGTTGGGTTCGTGTTGGCAAAAAGCCACTGCGCGAAAGACTCTCCTTTTGTCGTCCCCGCGAAAGCGGGGACCCAGTAATCCGAGAGCTATTCGATTTGCCGCATGAGCCAACCTCTGGTGTCGGTGTTTACTGGATCCCGGCTCTCGCGCCGGAGGCGCTCGGCCGGGATGACAGCGAGCACTTCGAGTCAAAAGGATATCGTCCCCTGTTCGGTCGCTGGGCCAGGGGGGCGCCCTTCGTGTTGTCTCTTCGCTTCCCCCAGATCGAGGGGGATGGCGCGCCGACAAGGCGCAGTGATCCAGATTGCTCTGGATCGG